>NZ_AP025460.1:3153748-3469123 GCF_024347315.1 Vibrio atlanticus
GCTGGCTTACCTTGATAAGCTTGCTCGAAGGCATCTTGTATCTGTTGTTCTGTCACACCGTCAGCCAGTTTCATGGTAATGGTCGCTAAAATGCCACGCTTAAAGTTGCCGAGGTGCGGGGTGAAAATCACATCACATCCTAAATGTGCGGCCATTTCAGGTTGATGACGGTGATTGAAGACGCCATAAGCTTGCAGGCTTACTTCGCAGAAGCTGTTAACCATGGTCGCCTTGCGGCCTGCACCAGTCACACCGCTAGTTGCATTAATCACTGGCCATTGGTTCTCATCAAGTAACTTGGCTTCAACCAAAGGCTTAATCGCCAGTTGTGATGCCGTTGGGTAACAACCCGCTACCGCAACAAGCTGAGCTTCTTTGATTTCTTGTTCGTTCCATTCCGCTAAACCGTAAGCCGCTTTGTCTAGCCATTGTTCGTGTTGATGTTCAAAACCGTAAAACTCTTGATAGAAGTTTTCACCTTTAACTCTGAATGCACCCGATAGGTCGAAAACTTGGCAATCGTTCTCTAGAAAAATGGGCGCTAGGTCGTGACTGACTTCGTGTGCCGTTGCTAGAAAAATCACATCAGACTGTTTAGCCACTTCTTCCGGATTTGTTAAAGGTTGTACTGGCATATCAATCAGGCCAGCTAACTTACCGTGCAGTGCAGCGATAGGTTTGCCCGCATCTACACTATTGGCTGAGACATATAAACCTGATAGCGTGAGCTCAGGGTGTCTGTTTATCATTAGAGCCAGTTCTGCTCCTGTATAGCCGCTTGCACCAATGATCGTGGTTTTCAACATCTCAACACATCCATTCTTGAGGTAAGTTACATTTCAAATTTGACTATTCATACTTAATTTTTAGCTATATTTGATTTCTTATGCATTAAATATGATTTAATATGTGTTTTACCGACTTATGGTTTTCCTGTCAATAGTAGAAGTGAAGATATTATGCAATTACCGAGTTTCCTTGAGGTCTATAAAGGCCTAATTTCCACCGACTCCATTAGCTCAACAGATCCAAGCTGGGATCATGGCAACGAGAAAGTGATCGAAAAAATGGCTCAATGGTTTAAAGACGTAGGCTTTAGCGTTGAGGTCGTGGAAGTCGAACCCGGCAAGCATAATATGGTCGCAAAGATGGGTTCTGGCGAAGGGGGCTTATTGCTTGCAGGACACAGCGACACCGTGCCATTCGATGAAGGACGTTGGAACTTCGACCCTCACGCATTGACAGAACACAACAACCGCTTCTACGGATTAGGCACCGCCGATATGAAAGGCTTTTTTGCCTTCGTTTATGAAGCTGCTAAGAAAATGGATTGGAGCAAGCAAACCAAGCCGCTTTATGTTTTAGCTACGTGTGACGAAGAAACCACTATGCTAGGTGCACGTCATTTCACTGAAAATGCGCCGTTTAAACCGGACTACTGCATTATTGGTGAGCCGACCAGCCTAGTGCCTATTCGCGGTCATAAAGGTCACGTCGCTAATGCTGTGCGAGTAACGGGTAAATCAGGTCACTCTTCTGATCCTGCATTAGGCGTTAACGCCATCGAGATCATGCATGAAGTGCTGTTTGCTTTAATGCAGCTGCGTGACAAGTTAGTCAAAGAGTACCATCACCCGGGTTTCGCGATTCCAAGCCCTACTCTAAATCTTGGGCATATTCACGGAGGAGATAGCGCTAACCGAATCTGTGGTTGTTGTGAATTACACTACGACGTTCGTCCTTTACCGGGCATCAGCTTAGATGGTTTGGATAACATGCTACGCAGCGCGCTCAAGGAAGTAGAAGCAAAATGGCCGGGCAGGATTGAGATTACTCCCCTGCATGAGCCGATTCCGGGTTACGAATGTCAGCACGATCATCCATTTATCGGTGGCATGGAATCAGTGTGTGAAACCGAATCTCAAACTGTGAACTATTGTACTGAAGCACCTTTCCTTCAGGAGTTATGTCCAACCTTAGTGTTAGGCCCAGGCTCAATCGACCAAGCTCACCAACCGGATGAGTTCTTAAGCTTCGATTTTATTGACCCTACAATTGATGTTCTGAGTAAATCGATCCGTAAATATTGTTTCTAGTTATTACTTTCCTTCCGATATTTTCGTATAAAAGCCACCCGAAAAGGTGGCTTTTATTCTGTTATCCCTGACACAGCCCGATCTTGTAATTAAATTTCACTTTTTCCCTAAGTTTTGAAAAATTTACTTCTCCCGCATTTTTAAACCTAATAATTGCAAACTTAGAATGCTTTATTTGACTAGATACAGCACTTTTCGCTAGATTGTGTACTTAACAAGGAACAATGGATGTAATTTTTTTACGAGGCAGGATGACAATGAACGAGAAATACGCCGCTCTCAAGAGTAACGTAAGCATGCTGGGACGCTTGCTAGGTAACACAATCCAAGATGCACATGGTGACGTTATCTTAGAGAAAGTGGAGACTATCCGTAAACTTTCCAAATCCGCCCGCGCAGGCAACAAAGCTGACCGTGACAGCCTAGTTGAAGAAATCAAAAACCTGCCGAACGAACAACTCACTCCTGTTGCTCGTGCATTTAACCAATTTCTCAACCTCACCAACATGGCAGAGCAATACCATACGATCTCTCGCCACTGTGAGGAGCATGTTTGTGAACCAGATGTGCTGCAATCTCTATTTTCCAAATTAAATCAGAATGACATCAGCAAGCTAGACGCAGCTCAAGCCGTTCGCGACCTGAACATTGAACTCGTTCTGACTGCACACCCAACAGAAATCACTCGTCGCACCATGATCAACAAGCTGGTAAAGATCAACGAGTGTCTGTCTAAATTAGAATTAAGCGACCTATCACACAAAGAGCGTGTGAAAACCGAACGCCGCCTAGAGCAACTTATTGCTCAAGGTTGGCACTCTGATGTGATTCGTCAGCAACGTCCGACTCCACTTGATGAAGCTAAGTGGGGCTTTGCAGTTGTCGAAAACTCACTTTGGGAAGCTGTGCCTGATTTCCTACGTGAAATGGATGGTCGATTAAAAGGTTACCTTGGTGAAGGCCTGCCAATTGATGCGCGCCCTGTTCATTTCTCATCTTGGATGGGTGGTGACCGCGATGGTAACCCATTCGTAACGCACACCATCACCAAAGAAGTACTGCGTCTGTCTCGCTGGAAAGCCGCAGATCTATACCTAGGTGACGTGAACGAGTTGATTACCGAACTGTCGATGACCAAGTGTAATGATGCCGTTCGTGAATTGGCTGGCGATGAGCACGAAGCTTACCGTGCAATCCTGAAGAGCCTACGTACTCTGCTCAACAACACGCTAGAAGTGCTTGATGCAAAACTGCACGACGCAGAAGTGCCGAAGAAAGAAACTCTACAGAACATAGACCAACTTTGGACACCACTTTACGCATGTTACCAATCACTGCACGAATGTGGCATGGGCGTCATCGCGGACGGTTCTCTACTTGATACCCTGCGCCGCCTAAAAGCATTCGGCGTGCATTTGGTTCGTCTCGATGTTCGTCAAGAAAGTACTCGTCACTCAGATGTGCTATCTGAATTGACTCGCTACCTAGGCATTGGTGATTACGACCAATGGAGCGAGCAAGATAAGGTTGCTTTCTTAACCAATGAATTAAGCTCAAAGCGCCCACTGTTACCACGCGACTGGGAACCATCTGAGCAGGTCAAAGAGGTTTTAGACACCTGTAAGGTCGTTGCTGCTCAACCTCGAGAAGCCTTTGGTGCTTACGTGATCTCTATGGCTCGTACTGCGTCGGATGTATTGGCTGTACATTTGCTTCTACAAGAATGTGGTTGCCCGTACCGCATGGACGTATGTCCATTGTTCGAAACGCTAGACGACTTGAACAACTCAGAAGCCGTAATGAAACAGCTAATGAGCATCGATTTATACCGTGGCTTTATCCAGAACCACCAAATGGTGATGATCGGATATTCTGACTCAGCTAAAGATGCCGGTGTAATGTCTGCAGGCTGGGCGCAATACGATGCAATGGACAAGCTAGTTAAGGCTTGTGAAGAAGAAGGCATTGAATTAACTCTATTCCACGGTCGTGGTGGTACGGTTGGTCGTGGTGGTGCGCCAGCGCACGCAGCTCTTCTTTCTCAGCCACCTAAAAGCTTGAAAGGCGGCTTACGTGTAACTGAACAAGGCGAAATGATCCGCTTTAAACTTGGCTTGCCAGATGTTGCAGTTAATAGCTTCAACCTATACGCAAGTGCGATTCTAGAAGCGAACCTTCTGCCACCACCAGAGCCAAAACAAGAATGGCGCGACCTAATGGAAGTGCTGTCTGAAGTATCTTGCGAAGCTTACCGCAACGTCGTTCGTGGTGAAGAGAAGTTTGTTCCTTACTTCCGCCAAGCGACGCCAGAGCTAGAGTTAGGCAAGTTACCTCTAGGTTCTCGTCCTGCGAAACGTAACCCGAACGGCGGCGTAGAAAGCCTACGTGCGATCCCATGGATCTTCTCATGGAGCCAAAACCGTTTGGTACTTCCTGCATGGTTAGGCGCTGGTGAAGCGATTCAATACTCTGTCGATCAAGGCCATCAAGCGCTACTTGAAGAGATGTGTCGTGAATGGCCATTCTTCTCGACTCGTCTAGGTATGTTGGAAATGGTGTACTCGAAGTGCAACATGGAAATCGCTAAGTACTACGACCAGCGACTTGTTGACGAAGAGCTATTACCTCTGGGTGAGTTACTGCGTGAACAGCTGCAAAAAGACATCAAAGCGGTGCTGAATGTAGAAAATAACGAGAACTTGATGCAAAGCGACCCTTGGGGACTTGAGTCAATTCGTCTACGTAACATCTATGTTGAGCCACTAAACATGCTTCAAGCGGAACTGCTTTACCGTACTCGTAAGTGTGAAACACCACCAGCAGAGCTAGAAGAAGCGCTAATGGTGACGATTGCAGGTATTGCAGCAGGTATGCGAAACACTGGTTAATTAGTGATTTCATCTACAAAAGAAACAAAAGGTCGCCATTGGCGGCCTTTTTATTTTACCAAATGACCACTAGTGAGTATTTTGTCAGTTTTTTGGGTTATTTTGTCCATGTATTCTACTTTATGCTTATTATTTAGATATACTACTGCTCCGCTGCAGAAACACTCCAAAATAATAATCTGCGGCACTCGACCAATAAACTGGTCAACCTAGGTGATAAACGGCTTTGTAAGGTGACATAACCAACGATTGAGTTGGTGCTACTTGAACATAACCAATATAACGTGCCATAGAAGCACACTTGTTGTTCAAGTATTTGTTTACTGTTTACCATTTGGATTTCAGACATGTCATTACCACACGTAATTTTAACCGTTTTAAGTACACGCGATGCTACTGGTTACGATATCACAAAAGAATTCTCCGCAAGCATTGGTTACTTCTGGAAAGCGAGCCACCAACAAGTTTACCGCGAGCTAAATAAAATGGCTCAGAACGACCAGGTAACTTGCGTACTTGAGCCTCAAGAAGGCAAACCTGATCGTAAAGTTTACTCTATCACCGATGCTGGCCGTGGCGCGCTAGGTGAATGGTTTGAACAACCAACTGCACACCCAACAGTTCGTGACGAGTTCTCAGCTAAGTTAATCGCTTGTGCTGTACAACCTTCTGATGCGTACCGTGTACAACTTGCTGAACTAGTAGAAGAGTCTCGCAAACTGGTTTCTCACTACAAAGAAATCGAAGCGGCTTACTACGCAACGCCATCTACACTAGACAAGCAAGCACGCCTAGAGCGTCTAACGCTTCGTCGTAACCTACTGATCCGTGAAGCATGGATTGTATGGGCTGACGAAGTACTGCTTGAACTTGGCGCTCTTGCTTAATTTAAGCTAGAAAAGCAAAAGGCTTGAACTCTTAGAGTCCAAGCCTTTTTTGTATCTATAGGATTTGAAATGCTACTACCAGAAGCTTTTACAAGCGCTTGGGCTTTACTTCCTAGACTTTACTTAAAGCGCAGCAACCTGTGGGCGAACACCTAGCGTATGGCAAAGTGCATAAGTCATTTCTGCACGGTTTAGCGTGTAAAAGTGGAAATCTTTCACACCTTCACGGCTTAGCGTTCGAACCATATCGATCGCTTGGCTAGCACCGACTAACTGACGAGTTGTTGGATCATCATCCAAGCCTTCGAACTGCTTCGCCATCCAACCTGGTACTTTTACGTTATTCATCGCAGCAAAACGAGACGCTTGCTTGAAGTTAGAAACCGGCAAGATACCCGGTACAATCTCTACGTCAACGCCAGCCGCCACACAACGGTCACGAAAACGTAAGTAGCTTTCGACATCGAAGAAGAACTGAGTGATTGCACGGTTTGCACCCGCATCCACTTTACGCTTTAGGTTAATAAGATCAGATTGAGCGCTTTTTGCTTCAGGGTGAACCTCAGGGAATGCCGCTACTGATATATCAAAGTCGTGACGAGATTTAAGCAGCTCGACTAAATCAGACGCATACATATCTGGCGCACCACCGCCTGCTGGAATATCACCGCGCAACGCAACAATACTTTCAATACCATTTGCCCAGTAATCGTCGGCAATTTGAATCAGCTCTTCGCGGCTAGCATCAATACAAGTTAAGTGTGGTGCAGCAACTAAGCCTGTTTGGTTCTTAATTTCTTTAATGATTGAGTGGGTACGATCACGCTCACCCGAGTTTGCACCATAGGTTACTGATACAAATTTAGGTTGAAGTGTTTTAAGACGGTGAACAGAATTCCACAGGGTCTCTTCCATCTTCTCACTGCTTGGTGGGAAAAATTCAAATGACACATTGATGTTGTCAGAAAGCTCTGCAATATTCTGATTTAAAGCGTCGATATGACTTGCGTGTGTGTATCCCATCTTACTCTCCCTGTGGCAAAAGCAACCACTAAATAATCTCAAATCCCTAGCGACGTTTAGACGTCTATATGTCTCCAGAATGAATTGAATACGATTTAATGTCAACAGATCCATTATGAATTTTTTTCAAGTAGATAGTGAGAAAAGCTCAAGCCGATAGGTGGGTCGCAAAGAAGAAATAATGTAGAAAAAAGACTGAAAACACATCGTGCTTTCAGCCTTATTTATCTTAGTGGATAGTATGCTATTTACGCATTTAAACAATTAATCTGAGTATTAAAGCAATTGATCTGACTATTAAGCCAACCGCTCTAAATATTAAAACAGGCTAGACATTCTGTTTAAATCAGACTGAATTGCACCAGCTGTCACTTCACGACCAGCACCTGGACCACGAATAACCAATGGATTATCTTTGTACCATTTGCTCTCAATCGCAAAGATGTTGTCGCAAGGCAGTAAGTTCGCCAGAGCGTGTTCTTTAGATAACGCTTCAACGCCTACCGTTGCCTTACCATTCTTCTCTAAACGCGCTACGTAACGAAGGACCTTCTGTTGAGACTGCGCTTTCTCTAAACGCTCGGCCAACTCTTCACTCAGTACAGAAGCTTTATCAAAGAAGTCATCCACTGACAGATCTTGTAATTCTTCAGGTACCAATGATTCTACTTTGACGTTTTCAGGCTCAATATCTAAACCCGATTCACGCGCCAGAATCACTAGCTTACGCATCACGTCAGAGCCATCGAGGTCAGCACGAGGATCCGGTTCCGTCAGGCCTTGTTGCCACGCTAAATCAACCAACTCGCTGAACGGCACAGTGCCATCAAACTGTTGGAATAACCAAGATAGAGTGCCCGAGAAGATACCTGACAGAGCAATAATATCGTCACCGCTTTCGCGCAGGTCACGTACCGTGTGGTTAATCGGTAAGCCAGCACCCACTGTCGCATTGTACAGCCAATGACGGCTGATCTTAGCGAAAGCATCTTGTACCTGATGGTAATACTCGCTTGATGCAGAACCTGCCACCTTGTTAGCCGAGATCAGGTGAATACCTTGTTGTGCGACTTGCAGGTATTTTGCAGCAAGCACCGGGCTTGCCGTAACATCTAACACAACCGCTTCATCGTAGCCCTGAATAGAACCCAAACGCTCTAGCCAGTCGTTGCCGTTATTGGCAATCGCTTCATCATCAAAACGCTTGCTCACAGAAGTCGCATCAATGCCTTGATCATCGAACCAATAAGTTTGGCTATCAACCACCGCAACCAATTCAAAGTTCATTCCACGACGCTTTTCAAGTTCCGCTTTTTGCTCAGCAAACAGGCTTAACCAACTTGAACCAATATTGCCCTTGCCACATAAAGCAATCGCAACACGCTTCTGCGCTTGGAACAGTTGAGAGTGAATGCCTTTCACTAGGCTTGATGTTTCACTCTTACGAATCACAGCCACTAAGCTCAAGCCAGAGTTTGCTTCTGAGATAAACTCAACCGGTGAGCTCTTGAGTTGTTGGTAGAATCCATAACAATGGTTCGGGTTCTTAGTCACACCAGCACCCACCGCCGCAATCAGAGAGAAGCCTTCTTTAAGCTTAATTTCCGCTTCAATCGCGTGATCTTGTAGATATTCTAAAGCGCCACCAGCGATCTCTTCTGTATAAGCAAGGCGCAAACAGTGCTGATCGGGTTCAAGCTCATAAGCAAGCGGCTCAAGTTGAGCTCGCTTAAGACCTTCAAGAACTTCACTTTCTAAGCGGTCAAAATCATGGCCATGACCAAAGGTCAGCTGAACGATCAGAACTTCATCCAGAGAGGTAATGATTTTTGCGCCACGACCCGATGCCAGTACACGCTCTATCTGTGTAGAGCCCGCCTCCGGCTGGTAGCTGCAGCGCAAGCTGAGATCCATAGCACTTTGAGCCACAGGCTGTAGCGTTCGGCTATGGAGCACTGGAGCCGCCAGACGAGCGAGTTCACTCGCTTCATCAAGGCGAAGCAGAGGCAGTAAACACGCATCCGAAACCAAACGAGGGTCAGCGCTGTATACGCCCGCCACGTCACTCCAAATCGTCACACGTTCAACTTCAGCCAAGGCGCCAATCACAGTTGCTGAGTAATCCGAGCCGTTACGACCTAGCAGTACCGTTTCGCCTTCGCAGTTCTGAGCCATAAAGCCCGTAATCACCACTCGGCAATGCGTATGCTGAGCCAAAACTTCTTTAATCAGAGGATAAGCACGCGCGCGATCCACTTCGGGTTGAGCACCCGCTTCTGCACGTAAAAAGGCACGCGCATCTTGAGCAACTGCTTGTAAGTCATGTTGGCACAACAGAGCGGCTAACAAACGTGAAGACCAAACCTCACCGTGTCCTAACACCTGTGCTTTTTGCGATTCGCTTAGAGGAGCAGTTAGCTCACCCAAAGCAGTAAATTCTTGTTGAATAGTGGCCGTTAGCTGAGCCGCAGACTCACCTTCAAGCAGCGCTTCAATCAGCTCAAGTTGGAACTGACGAAGGGTTTGTAGACATTCGTGAGCAATACGGCCATCTTTGTCGAGCGCTTCAACAAACTCAATCAAGCGGTTAGTTGTTTTACCCGCAGCCGAAACAACCACTAAATCAGTTGCTGATGAGTATTCTCTAAGAATGTTGACCACTCGTTGGTAACATTCAGGGTTCGCTAAGCTGCTGCCACCAAATTTATGTAGCTGGCGAAAGGTTGTCATTATTAAACCTCCCCTTCTGCGATAAAGCCTTGTGTTTTTTCAAACGCTTGCTTGAGATCATCAATCAAGTCTTCTGCATCTTCAAGGCCAACAGAAAGGCGCAGTAATTGTTGAGAAACACCCGCTTCTGCCAATGCTTCTTCGCCCATAGCACGGTGAGTCATCGACGCTGGATGACAAATCAGGCTTTCAACACCGCCCAATGATTCCGCCAAAGAAAATAGCTCTAATTTATCCACAAAATATTTAAGTGCCTCGAATGAACCCGCAAATTCAAAGCTCAACATTGAGCCAAAACCTGATTGCTGTTTCTTGGCAATATCATGACCCGGGTGTTCAGTCAGGCTTGGGTGGTAAATCGTACCCACCAGATCTTGTTGTTGCAGAGCCGTCAGAATTTCACGTGAGCTCTCTTCGTGAACACGCATACGCGCACCTAGCGTACGAATACCACGTAGCGTCATGTAGCTATCAAATGGTGTGCCGGTTGCACCAATACAGTTACCCCACCATGCTAGCTCTTCAGCGTGCTCTTCTGTCTTAGTAACTACAACACCACCAATGACATCTGAGTGTCCGTTGATGTATTTAGTGGTTGAGTGGATAACAAAATCCGCACCCAGCTCTAAAGGCTTTTGGAACACAGGCGTCAAAAACGTGTTGTCGACAGCAACCAGAGCACCTACTTCTTTCGCTTTACGGCAAGTTTCTGCAATATCAACCACACGAACCAATGGATTCGATGGCGTTTCGATTAAGATCAACTTTGGCTTAAGCGCGATCGCCGCATCCAGTGCAGCTTGATCCGATTGATCAACAAACAGAACTTTGAAGTCACCTTTGAGTGAACGTGTGTTAAACAGACGGTAAGTACCGCCATAGCAGTCGTGCGGTGCAATAATAAGATCATCGCCACCTAAGAAAGCGGATACCCATAAGTTAAGTGCCGACGTACCACAGTTAGTGACAACCGCACCTTTACCAGACTCAAGCTCAAACAGTGCCGTTTCTAATAGACCGCGGTTTGGGTTACCAGAGCGGGTATAATCATACTTTGGCACTTCACCAAAAGCGGGAAACCCATAGTTAGTCGAAAGATAAATAGGTGGGACAACGGCATGGTGTTGCGTGTCTGACTCGATGCCAGTACGTACTGCGATGGTTGCTGGCTTCCGGCTGCTCATAGGTGCTTCCTTACAAGTTTTGCGTCTGAGAATCACAGCTGCTTGTCGGCATTTTGTGGCTGTGTTAGATATATGTTACTCACTTTACTTTCATAAACGTGAGACGTCAACACTTCCGGACGTCTATATGTCTTTGCTTATGGCAGTAAATCCCGCTAAAATCAGCACTATTAATTTATTCTAACAACTAAAGTGATGAAGGTACGCAATGGCCGACTGGAATGGTGAATACATAAGCCCATATGCTGAGCATGGAAAGAAAAGCGAACAAGTAAAGAAAATTACAGTTTCTATCCCTCTAAAAGTGTTAAAGGTTCTTACTGACGAGCGCACTCGCCGCCAGATCAATAACCTACGCCATGCAACAAACAGTGAGCTACTGTGCGAAGCCTTTCTACATGCGTACACAGGCCAACCACTGCCAACGGATGAAGACCTTCGTAAAGATCGTCCAGACGACATCCCGACTGAAGTCAAAAAACTGATGACAGAGATGGGCATCGAGTTCGAAGCGTTTGACGAAGAATAAAAACAACTCAGTCACCGCCTTCATTATTGATTCGCTATAGCTGAACCCTATTTGTCACATCACCCACTACGTTATCTGTAGCTGCGCTGTGAATGATAGACATAAAAAAACCGACTCCTATGAGTCTAATGCCGTTCGGATAAGCATTATTGCTTGAACCTGAACGGATATTTGGCTGGGACAAAGAGGACTGAACGTGGAAACGTTCGGTCCTTTCTTTTATCTGGAAGAATGAAGTGACTCAAACTGTCTCTCATCCTTTTCAGTTTTACAGGTAGAGTTCCGTCTGGACTTAAAGCTAACCAACGTAATTGCGCATCAATAAGGTTAATTGCGGCGGTAAAACTGACCCTAGTCGCTCGAACCCCGGCTTCTGAAGCTATCTTAACCATCTCTAATCGCACTAAGTTATAGGCAAGTAATACGCCCCACAGCTCTTGCTTCACACCGGCAGAAAAACGACTTCGTAAAGTGACGTGACTTTGCAGTTGAGTCTGTTTAATTTCACCATAACCTTCTTCTATCTCCCAGCGTTGCCAATAAATACGCAGCAGGCTTTCTAGCGAGTATCTACTAGGGTCTGTAAGTGAAGTAATAAAACCTTTTATCTCACCTTTTGGCTCTTGATATAGGACTAATCTGGCTTCCCAACGTGCGGGTAAATTCGGATTCTGCCGTTGAGCTTGAGGAGAGATGGGCATTGAGATGAGCATGTCGTTCTCCGCATATTTCTCCAACACTTCATAGCGTAGCTTACGCTTTGCAGGCATTAACCAGTGAGCATTTTCCGCACTCTCTTGCCACGACAACAAGAGGTCTGCCGAGAAATAACAACGATCAAATAAGGTCAATGAATGTGCGGGGATATCATTGAATAGGCGCTTAGCTAAGGTCGTTTCACCGACATGACAGCCATCAAAAGCCGCCCCCATAATCATTCGAGTTTCTGTTGACATCAAAGCGACTAAACGAAGTTGAGGGTAAGGTTTCAATTTTTTAGAGATGAACCCAAATTCTTCAGCGTTCTCTGGGGAATCTTGGCACCTAAATGTTGTCCCATCGACAGCAAGAACATTAAGCTCTAAGTCTTTGTCTTGTTGAAGGATATCTCCATTCCAAGCCTTTACCGTTGTGTGAAACAGAGCCGCTAACGGACTCTCATCTAGACGTCGGCGTGAATCAGTTAGGACACTGGGTGCAACACGAGACCAGCTATCTTCAGGTTTAGGCTGAAGTGCAATGTCTAATGAACTGCACACCTCTTTGATAGACATGTTGCGTTGCAGCCCCATCCAAATAACTAACCAGACAGCTTGCTGAGCGGGAAGCCGACGTCGTCTTATGCTCGCTTTATTGGTTTCAAGAAGAGCTTGTTCTATCCACTCAATCTGAATGGCGTCGACAACAGATTCATAATTGTCGGCATCTTCAATGGTCTCGTGTGCCATTGCTAATTCTTGTTCAAGCATAAAAAAATCCCCATCAACGTTGTTGATGGGGATTATCTGCTAACTGCAAGATCGTTCAAGTCTTCTTAAACGATCGGCATTACTCCTATGAGTCGGTTTTTTATTATTCTTTTTCGCTCAATAGAGCAACAGCTATTAAGGCATTAAGCCATATAGTTGGCAGGCATCTCAATTCGAGCAACGCCAGACTCAACAGCCGCTTCAGCAACTGCTTTTGCAACGCGAGGAAGCAGACGCGGGTCCATTGGCTTAGGAATGATGTAACCCTTACCGAACTCCAGTGCAGTCTCGCCCGCAGCTGCCAGTACTTCAGCTGGAACTTCTTCTTTTGCTAACTCACGAATCGCTTTAACCGCCGCTAGCTTCATTTCGTCATTGATTTCGCTCGCACGCACGTCTAGTGCACCACGGAAAATGAATGGGAAACAAAGTACGTTGTTTACTTGGTTTGGGTAATCACTACGGCCAGTACCCATGATTAGGTCAGAACGAACTTCATGTGCGAGCTCAGGCTTGATCTCTGGATCTGGGTTTGAACATGCAAACACAACAGGCTTATCAGCCATCAGCGTAAGTGCCTTAGCTGGTAGCAGATTAGGACCCGATACACCCAAGAACAGGTCAGCGCCTTCGATAACATCTTCAAGCGTGCGCTTGTCGGTGTTATTTGCGAACAGCTCTTTATATTCATTCAAGTCATCACGACGAGTGTGGATCACACCTTTACGGTCAAGCATGTAGATCTTCTCACGCTGAGCGCCACACTTAATCAGTAGCTCCATACAAGCAACCGCTGCTGCGCCAGCACCTAAACAAACGATCTTACACTCTTCCAGTTTCTTACCTTGAAGCTCGATCGCGTTAAGCATACCCGCTGCCGTTACAATCGCAGTACCGTGTTGATCATCATGGAAAACAGGTACATCACAACGCTCAATCAGGCGACGCTCGATTTCAAAACAGTCTGGTGCTTTGATGTCTTCTAGGTTAATACCACCAAATGTATCTGCAATATTCGCAACCGTATCAACGAACTCATCGATTGTGCGGTGTTTTACTTCAATATCGATAGAATCTAAACCAGCAAAACGCTTAAACAGTAGCGCTTTACCTTCCATAACTGGTTTAGAAGCAATAGGACCAAGATTACCTAAGCCAAGAATTGCAGTACCGTTAGAGATAACTGCAACCATGTTGCCTTTACCTGTGTACTTATAAACATTATCGACATTCTGTGCGATCTCGCGAACAGGCTCAGCTACGCCAGGGCTGTATGCCAGTGCTAGGTCTTCTGCAGAGTTTGCAGGCTTCGTCAGTTCTACGGCAATTTTGCCTGGAATTGGGAACTCATGATAATCAAGAGCTTGCTGACGGAATTGTTCTTGAGGCGATAACGATTTTTCAGATGATAACGCTTGAGAGGATTGATCTTGGCGGCTGTCTTCAGACATAGGTGTAGGTTCCTAGGATATTATTATTTGGGGGATCTTGTTCATGTTAATGGATGTACTTCAAAGTTCCTAGGTGGTTGAAGCATCTGTATCATTAAAAAACGAGATTTCACTACTAATAAGACCAGTGGGCAGTTGAAATTACTGTCGCCTGCTCAACTTTAGAGCGAATTTCGAGGAAGGAGTGTTGGGGTAAGCGATGAAATAAAATTTACGCCAGTAACCTACCACTTTAAATGAGCTAATAATGAAATACGATTCAGTATTTTTTCAAATTTCAGGCAACAAAAAAGGACACCGAAGTGTCCTTTTTATGTCTAAATAGCGAGAATTACTTCTTGCTAGAAAGAGCACCGAAACGCTTGTTGAAGCGATCAACACGGCCGCCTGTATCTACGATACGTTGCTTACCAGTGTAGAACGGGTGACATTTGTCACATACGTCTAGGTGGATTGATTCTTTTGCTAGCGTTGAGTTGAACTCAAATGTGTTGCCGCAAGAACAAGTTGCAGAAACTGCTTTGTATTCTGGGTGGATACCAACTTTCATGGGAAAACCTCAATTAGGCCGCGTCGCCATCCGATTCTAAGCCGGACACCACACGTAGTTAAAAAATAAATAAAGACACCGCTGTATCACTAAACCGCGATAAAGCCATACCTTTAAGGCGCAGTATAGTAATGAATCTGTGAGGTAGGATCAACTGATTTGATACATTTTTCACCAACACTGTCCTTAAACCTTCTATTAAGCGTTATTTTCTGGCTCCAGTAGCATTCAAGCCTCAAGTAAGCTCTGTCATCTAAACTGCTCCTCGAATTTAACGCCCTTATCCATTAGACTGTTCGCTCTCGTCAACTCAGATAAAGCCGTCCCTTTATGCGTCCAATGATTGCCCGTGTGGCACTGCCTGTTCCACTCGACAAGCAGTTCGATTACAAGATTCCTAGCCACCTATTTCCGATTATTGGCGGTCGAGTCTCTGTGCCTTTTGGACGACAAACCTTAACAGGCAT
Source organism: Vibrio atlanticus (assembly GCF_024347315.1). Classification (NCBI taxonomy): domain Bacteria; kingdom Pseudomonadati; phylum Pseudomonadota; class Gammaproteobacteria; order Vibrionales; family Vibrionaceae; genus Vibrio; species Vibrio atlanticus. The sequence goes on from NZ_AP025460.1 coordinate 3,169,023, forward strand.
TGTTACGGCTCTGGTTAACGAATCTGAATTCGAGTTAGACAAACTCAAGCCCATTAAAGCCTTACTAGACAACCAACCCGTTTGGCCGGAATCGGTCTACTCACTCTTGGTATGGTGCAGCCAGTTCTATCAGTATCCACTAGGTGAAACCTTGGCCAACGCACTACCAAGCGCCTTACGAAAGGGCAAAGCGGCCGACTTCGCGACGCTTGTTGAATGGCAACTGACCTCGTCAGGTAGAGATCAACTGATGCAGGGCTTTGGCCGTGCCGTCAAACAAGCCAAAGTAATGCACATGCTTGAGCACGGCCCAGTTCCCCATCAAGAATTCATTGATGAAGAAGTGGGCAGCGCGGTACTTAAGACGTTGGAAGAGAAAGGCTGGGTTGAATCAGTAGAGAAAAAGCCGAAGCGCCAGCCGTGGCCAGTTGAGCTCGAAAACGATCAAGATAAGCCAAAACTCAATGAAGAACAGGCTATAGCAATAGCGACAGTAAATAGTCAAACCGACTTTGGTTGCTTCTTGCTAGAGGGTGTAACTGGCTCAGGTAAGACCGAAGTCTACCTGAATATGATCAAGCCGATTCTCGACCAAGGTAAACAAGCGTTAGTGTTAGTGCCCGAGATCGGTCTAACCCCTCAAACGATTAACCGCTTTAAGCGACGCTTTAATGTTCCAGTTGAGGTTATCCATTCTGGTTTAAACGATTCTGAGCGACTAAATGCTTGGTTGTCGGCGCGTGATAAAATAGCGGGCATTGTGATCGGTACTCGTTCAGCTCTGTTCACACCGTTCGCGGATCTGGGCATTATTATTGTCGATGAAGAGCACGACGCCTCTTATAAGCAGCAAGATAGCCTACGCTACCACGCTCGTGATGTTGCCATCATGCGTGCTCATAAAGCGCAGATTCCGGTTGTGTTAGGCTCGGCGACTCCGGCCTTTGAAACGCTGCACAACGCTCAGATCGGTAAATACAGTTACCTCACCCTGACCTCACGCGCAGGTGTCGCGCTGCCGACCACCAATAAAGTGTTGGACGTTAAGGGTGAATATCTAGAAAGTGGCTTGTCTGCGTCGTTGATTGCTGAAATGCAAAGACACCTCAAAGCAGGCAACCAAGTGATGTTGTTCCTCAATCGTCGTGGGTTTTCTCCCGCATTAATGTGTCACGATTGTGGTTGGACAGCAGAATGTAAGCGTTGTGATGCCTACTACACCTATCATCAATACAGCAATGAGATGCGCTGCCACCACTGTGGCTCACAGCAGAATATCGTGCATCATTGCCAAGGTTGTGGTTCAGCGAACTTAGTAACCGTGGGGGTTGGTACCGAACAGTTAGAGGCTCAACTGGGTCAACTATTCCCTGAATACAAAACCATTCGCATTGACCGAGACAGCACTCGCCGCAAAGGTAGTTTAGAAAGCGCGTTAGAATCGATTCGTAAAGGTGAATACCAAATTCTGATTGGTACACAGATGCTTGCTAAAGGGCATCACTTCCCAGATGTCACACTTGTGGCATTGCTGGACGTTGATGCCTCTTTATATAGCAGTGACTTCCGCGCCTCTGAGCGATTGGCCCAATTGTTTACTCAAGTCGCCGGTCGAGCAGGACGAGCCAGTAAGCCGGGGGAAGTGATCTTACAAACTCACCATCCAGAACACGGCTTATTACAGGCATTACTGCACAAAAACTACAACCACTTTGCTCAGACTGCATTAGCAGAGCGTAAACAAGCGATGTTGCCGCCTTATACCTTCATGACTCTGTTTAGAGCGGAAGCCAATGACACTCGCTTAGTGGAAGAGTTTTTGCGTCAAGTGCGCCACACATTGGAATCGCATCCGTTATTTGACCAATATTGTATGGTGCTAGGGCCAACCCCTGCACCACTAGCCAAACGAGCAGGTAAATCTCGCTGGCAGCTTATTTTACAAACACAGACTCGCTCGTTGATGCAAAAGCTATTAATGAGCGCCAAGCCAGCAATCAATATGTTACCCGCTGCGAAAAAAGTCCGTTGGTCACTCGATATTGAGCCGCAAGATCTGAGCTAAACCCACTTGGGTTAAAACTAATGATAAGTTTGTTCACAAATATTTCATATTTCTCGTGAGCAACTTCACACTAGTCATGTGATTTTTGTTAATCTAGCCGTAACTTTACATGGGTGAAACGAATAAAATATTGCAATAAAAAAAGTGTTAGCAACACTTTCACAATATCTATTCGATTACATTTATTATTCATGCCTTAGATACTTAGGCAGCAAAGGAATTAAAAAGAGGGTTTAATTTATGGCGACAATGAAGGATGTTGCCCAGCTAGCAGGCGTTTCAACAGCCACGGTATCACGTGCATTGATGAACCCTGAAAAAGTCTCGGTTTCTACTCGTAAGCGAGTTGAGACAGCAGTACTTGAAGCTGGATACTCACCCAATACATTAGCTAGAAACTTACGTCGCAACGAATCAAAAACCATCATCACTATTGTTCCTGATATCTGTGACCCGTATTTCGCAGAGATCATTCGTGGTATCGAAGATGCCGCAGTAGAAAATGACTACCTCGTTTTACTGGGTGATAGCGGCCAACAGAAGAAGCGTGAGTCTTCATTTGTTAACTTAGTATTCACGAAACAAGCTGACGGCATGCTACTACTTGGCACCGACCACCCGTTTGATGTCAGTAAGCCTGAACAAAAAAATTTACCGCCGATGGTGATGGCGTGTGAGTTTGCCCCAGAGCTTGAACTCCCTACCGTACACATCGATAACCTGACCTCGGCATTTGAAGCGGTGAACTACCTAGCTCAGTTAGGTCATAAACGTATCGCTCAAATCTCAGGGCCCATATCGGCAACGCTTTGTAAGTTCCGACAACAAGGCTACCAACAAGCGCTACGTCGTGCAGGGGTATCAATGAATCCTGCCTACAGCACTGTCGGTGACTTTACCTTTGAAGCGGGCGCTCAAGCAGTTCGTCAATTACTCGCTCTTCCTGAACAGCCTACAGCGATCTTCTGTCATAACGATGCGATGGCCATCGGCGCGATTCAAGAAGCGAAAAAATTAGGCTTACGCGTTCCTCAAGATCTATCGATTGTCGGCTTTGATGACATCCAATTCGCTCAATACTGCGATCCACCGCTAACCACTATTTCTCAGCCTCGTTATGAGATTGGGCGCCAAGCAATGTTGATGATGCTCGACGTACTTAAAGGCAACGATGTACAAGCAGGGTCGCGTCTGCTTGAAGCCAAATTAGTCGTTCGAGGTAGTACAGCGCCGCCTCGAATCTAATCTGAAGAAATATCCTTATAATTCTGCGGCACATTTTGATGTGCCGCTTCCATTTCTGCACTGTTATCCTCGCTCAATCTGGATTACCATGAGAGCAGAATCAGCAACTATTGAATTGTCTTGTGGCTAATAGAGATTATGTAAAGCGCGGTCGTGGCACAAAAAAACCGACCAAGAAACAAGCCCCTCGCCGTAAACCATGGCGTAGTGGTCTTTTGGCGATCCTCCTTGCCGGTGGTTTTGGTTACGGCCTTTACCTATTGAGTAATGATCCTGAGCCGCCAGCACCGACTCCAGTGGTAACCAAACCAAAGCCTAAGCCGAAACCAGCAAAAGTAATTCCGCCACCTCCAGAGGAGAAGTGGGATTACGTTGAAACCTTGCCAAGTCGTGAGATTGAAGTAAAAGCCAAAGAGCAACAGATCTCGAAGATCCCTTACATAATGCAATGTGGCGCGTACAAAACCTCAAGCCAAGCTGAAGCACGTAAGTTGGATATTGCTTTCCAAGGTATCTCGAGTTCAATCCGTAAAAAGGATGGAAGTAGCTGGTACCGTGTGGTTCTAGGGCCATATAAATTGAAGCGTGATGCAGAGCGAGATCGCCATAAGCTACAGCGAGCGAAAATCGAACCTTGTGCTATTTGGAAAGACACCGAGTAGTTTTAGATTCAGCGGCAGTCGTAGTCTTAATCTTAGCAAAAGCCGGAAACCAAACACCGAAAGCCTCCCATTGTGGAGGTTTTCTTTTATCTACACCCTTTAGCCAAATTTCCTTACAACTTCCGCCGATAAGTTGCGCGACATCACTCGACCTTCCTTGAATTATCCGAGCACCATCCTCATATACTTTTTATACCCAAAGATAAGAAATATTAAGAGGCCCTACTCGTGACTACCATTGTATCTGTACGTCGTAATAATAAAGTCGTCATCGCGGGTGATGGACAAGTATCTCTAGGCAACACCGTAATGAAGGGCAATGCCCGTAAAGTACGTCGCCTATACAACAACAAAGTACTGGCTGGTTTTGCTGGCGGTACCGCAGATGCTTTCACGCTATTCGAAAAATTTGAAAGCAAGCTGCAAATGCACCAAGGCCACCTAACCAAAGCTGCCGTTGAGCTGGCGAAGGATTGGCGTAGCGACCGTGCTCTACGTAAATTAGAAGCACTGCTAGCAGTAGCGGATGAAACTGCTTCATTGATCATCACAGGTAACGGTGACGTAGTTCAACCAGAGAACGACCTGATTGCTATCGGTTCGGGCGGTAACTTCGCTCAAGCAGCAGCCACTGCACTATTAGAAAATACAGATTTAGATGCGCGTGAAATCGCAGAAAAGTCGCTGAACATTGCGGGCGATATCTGTGTATTCACCAACCATCACCACACTATTGAAGAACTAGAAAGCACCGTTGAGCTACCAAAACCAGAGTAACGACCGCTTCCATCAATAACGTTGTATTCAACAGTGATTAAAGAATTAAGGAAAAACCATGTCTGAGATGACTCCTCGCGAAATTGTTCACGAACTCAATCGCCACATTATCGGCCAAGACAACGCTAAGCGCTCAGTGGCTATCGCTCTTCGTAACCGCTGGCGCCGTATGCAGCTTGAAGAAAGCCTACGTGTTGAAGTATCGCCAAAAAACATCCTGATGATTGGCCCAACCGGTGTAGGTAAAACTGAAATTGCTCGCCGTCTAGCGAAACTAGCAAACGCGCCTTTCATCAAGGTAGAAGCGACTAAGTTCACTGAAGTGGGCTACGTAGGTAAAGAAGTTGAAACCATCATCCGTGACCTAACGGACGTTGCGATCAAGATGACGCACCAGCAAGCGATGGAAAAAGTACAATACCGCGCTGAAGAACAAGCTGAAGAACGTATTCTTGATGCCCTTCTACCACCAGCGCGTGATGCTTGGGGTCAGAACGAGCAATCAACTGAAGACACCACATCTTCAAACACTCGCCAGATTTTCCGTAAGAAACTGCGTGAAGGTAAGCTAGACGACAAAGAGATTGAAGTTGATGTAGCGGCGCCACAAATGGGTGTTGAGATCATGTCACCTCCAGGCATGGAAGAGATGACTAACCAGCTACAAGGCATGTTCCAAAACCTCGCTGGCGACACCAAGAAAAAGCGTAAGATGAAAATCAAAGACGCATTCAAAGCACTAACGGAAGAAGAAGCTGCGAAGCTTGTGAACCAGGAAGAGCTAAAAGAGAGCGCGATCTTCAACGCTGAAAACAACGGCATCGTATTCATCGATGAGATCGACAAAATCTGTAAGCGTGGCGACAGCTCTGGCCCAGACGTATCTCGTGAAGGTGTTCAACGTGACCTGCTCCCTCTTATCGAAGGCAGCACAGTATCAACTAAGCACGGTATGGTTAAAACTGACCACATCTTGTTTATCACTTCAGGTGCATTCCAAGTGGCTAAGCCATCGGATCTGATCCCTGAATTGCAAGGTCGTCTGCCAATCCGTGTTGAACTTGAAGCACTATCAGCACATGATTTTAAACGTATTCTGACTGAACCAAAAGCGTCTCTGACTGAGCAATACATCGCTCTGATGAAAACAGAAGAAGTTAGCATTGAGTTCACTGAAGATGGCATCAACCAAATTGCTGATGCAGCATGGCGTGTGAACGAAACCACAGAAAACATCGGTGCGCGTCGTCTACATACCGTCATGGAACGCCTAATGGATGAGATTTCATTCGACGCAACAGACCGAGCAGGCAGCAAATTGGTGATTGATGAAGCTTACGTAATATCTAAGCTTGGCGAGCTCGTAGAAGACGAAGACCTAAGCCGCTTCATCCTGTAGCACACCAAACTCCAACTTATTGCTCTATCTCAAAGAAATAGCAGCTAATAAGCGAATTCAAGGCCCACTTTCGAGTGGGCTTTTTATTACCCGAAAAATGGGCGTATACTCAAATCACAGTATGAAACGAAGACTTACAAAGAATTAGACCTACGATGAAACAATCTCTACTGATTTGGCTTGATGCCGCACGCCCAAAAACTCTGCCTCTAGCACTTGTCTCTATTCTTACAGGAAGTAGTTTAGCGTTCGCTGGTGGTCATTTTTCTTTATCAATCGCACTATTGGCTTTTTTAACCGCCACTCTATTACAGATTCTGTCGAACTTAGCCAATGACTATGGCGACGCGGTAAAAGGCACAGACAACGAAAACCGTCTAGGGCCAACACGTGCAATGCAATCTGGCGCGGTGACCGCGAAAACCATGAAGCAAGCGATCATCCTCAACATCGTATTTACCATGCTCGCTGGGCTGATTCTTATCTTTCATGCCTTAACCTCGATTGAGAGTATTTTATCTTTCATTGCGTTGGGCGTATTAGCCATTGTTGCAGCCATCGCTTACACCGTCGGCAATAAACCTTATGGTTATATTGGCCTTGGCGACTTATCGGTATTTATTTTCTTCGGTTTGTTAGGCGTTTCAGGGACTTATTTCTTACACACTGGCCATGTTGAACCAAGCCTGTTTCTGCCTGCACTAGGCTGCGGATTGATGGCGGTTGCGGTACTCAATATCAATAACATGCGTGATATCGAAAACGACAGCGAATGTGGTAAGCGCACCATGGCGGTTCGCCTAGGGCAACGCAAAGCCAAGCACTATCATTTTGCACTGCTTGGGCTCGCCCTTGCCTCTTTCGCTATTTACCTACTGATTCAAGAAAAACCGGTCTGGATCAGCCTGCCGTTTGTACTAAGCATTATTATTGTTTATAAGCACGGTAAGGCCGTTTGGGAAACCGAAAAGCCAGCGCAGATTGCACCAATGATGCCCGTGATAGTGAAATGTTCACTGGTCACTAACCTATTGTTTGCAGGGGTTGTCGTAGCTCAAACTCTATTGAGTTAAATGAGACTAATCATTGCAAAGGGATCAAGCACCGATATACTCAAAGTAAGCTCATTGTTCAAAAGGTATACTAATGGAATACAACACTTCAGCACTGTGCGACATATATTTGGATCAAGTTGATGTCGTGGAGCCAATGTTCAGCAACTTCGGTGGACGTGCATCCTTCGCAGGACAGATCACGACATTAAAGTGTTTTGAAGACAATACTTTAATTCGCTCCGTATTAGAACAAGATGGTTTGGGGCGTGTGTTGTTAATCGATGGTGGCGGCTCACTGCGTAAAGCGCTGATCGATGCTGAGATTGCCCTACTTGCTGAAGACAATGAGTGGGAAGGTATTGTGGTTTACGGCTGCGTACGCGAAGTCGATGAGCTAGAAGACATGAATCTTGGTATTCAGGCTTTAGCCTCTATTCCTGTGGGTGCAAGCCAAGAAGGTGTCGGCGAATTGGATGTACCTGTGAACTTTGGCAGCGTGACCTTCTTACCGGAAGATTACCTCTATGCAGACAACACTGGCATTATTCTTTCGGCAGAGCCTTTGGATGTAGAACTCGATCTGGATGTTGAAGAAGAAGAGGCAGAGTAACTCACTCAGCTTCAAATAATAAAACAAGCCATAGAACACAAAGCATAAGAATACAAACGAAAACGCCCGCTACTGAGTAGCGGGCGTTTTTTTAAATCTGAAGAGTCGATTACTCTACGTCATCCATTTTACCAAGAAGGTTACGGATGCGATCTTGCCATGCTGAATGCTCTTCCTGCATTTGCTGAGTTTTTTGCTCTAGCTCGTGACGGCTTGCTTTAAGCTCACCAGCTTCTGTTGCTAGTGCTTGTTTCTCTTCTTTAAGCTCTTCCACTTCCATTTGAAGAAGTGCAATTGTATCTACTGCTGTTTGAATTTTTGCTTCTAGCTGCTCTAGTACTTCAAAAGACATTCTGGCCTACCTTTAAGTTATCCGTTTGATGGTGAAGGTTCACTCCACTTATTTCCCCATTCTACTCAGCAGAGCAAGGATAAACACTCAATATATTCGATATTTTGCGCCATTCGATGAAAAAAACAGCGCTTTTTACCGAATATTGACGTGAGTGATTACCGCCACAAGGGCAAACCGATTATTTTGATGAATAATAACTGTTTTCCACTGCGAATTGATCGAGAGCAATCTCCAAAAAACAAAAAAGCAAACGTTTCCTTTGGGATATGGTAAAATTCGCCGCGAAATTTCTATTCCCCCTTTGATAATTTTGGAGTCCGCATGAAACGCGATTTAGCAATGTCATTCTCTCGTGTCACAGAAGGTGCAGCACTAGCTGGTTACAAGTGGCTTGGTCGTGGCGATAAAAACGCTGCAGATGGCGCTGCTGTAGAAGTAATGCGTAGCCTACTAAACAAAACCGAAATTAGCGGTGAGATTGTTATCGGCGAAGGTGAAATCGATGATGCACCTATGCTATATATCGGTGAAAACGTCGGTGTGGGCGGCGATGCTGTCGATATCGCCGTAGACCCAATTGAAGGGACTCGCATGACAGCTATGGGTCAATCAAATGCATTGGCGGTATTGGCTGCAGGCGAAAAAGGCAGCTTCCTTAAAGCGCCTGACATGTACATGGAAAAATTGGTTGTTGGCCCTGGCGCTAAAGGCGTGATTGACCTAGAGCTGCCACTAACAGAAAACCTAGAAAACATCGCTAAAGCATTAGGTAAAACACTCGATACGCTAGTAGTAACCACACTGGCTAAGCCTCGTCACGATCAAGTCATTGCCGACATGCAAGCCATGGGCGTTCGTGTATTTGCTGTGCCAGACGGTGATGTTGCTGCTTCTATCCTAACGTGTATGCCAGACAGCGAAGTAGACGTAATGTACTGCATCGGCGGCGCGCCTGAAGGTGTCGTTTCTGCTGCTGTTATTCGCGCACTCGACGGTGACATGCACGCTCGTCTTCTTCCTCGTCATGAAGTAAAAGGCGATACAGAAGAGAACCGCAAGCACGGTGAGCTTGAACTAGAGCGTTGTGCAGAAATGGGCGTAACGGCAGGCATCGTCTTGAAAATGGAAGACATGGCACGCAGCGATAATGTTGTATTCTCGGCAACAGGTATTACTAAGGGTGATCTTCTAGAGGGCATCACTCGCACAGGCAATATCGCAACCACAGAAACTCTGCTTATCCGTGGTCGCTGTCGTACGATTCGCCGCATCAAATCTATCCACTACCTAGAGCGTAAAGACCCAGAAGTAATCGGTCACATCCTGTAGACCTAAACTAGCTCTAACAGAAATGTTCCAAGGCTGATACCAAGTATCAGCCTTTTGTTTTATTAGTGCACCAGAATCTCACCATTTGCTGTCGCTAGAGTAAAACGCTGTCTATATAGTAAATCCCCATCAATATAGTAAATGGTTTGCTTTATAAACACCTTGCCTCATAATAGTGAGGTTGATGAGGTAGGGATAGTATGAAAACAAGCGACAAAATCTTACAGACCATTAAGCGTCAAGGCGCGGTAACCGCGAAACAACTGTCAGAAGAGTTTGGCATGACGACAATGGGTGCAAGGCAACATCTGCAAAGTCTGGAAGATGACGGTATTCTCGCGTTTCATGATGTGAAAGTAAAAGTGGGTCGCCCGACTCGCCACTGGTCCCTGACTCAACAAGGCCATAGCCAGTTTTCAGACCGACACGGTGAACTCACTATTCAAGTAATTGATGCCGTAGAAAATCTATTCGGTAAAGAAGGGTTGGCTAAGGTTGCTGCCGAGCGAGAACAACACACTTTGAAGCAGTATCAATCTGCACTGTCTGGCTGTGATTCGCTCATGAGTAAGCTTGAAAAACTCACACAGCTTCGCGAAGAAGAAGGCTACATGGCTGAACTTCAAGAGTATGATGAGCACTACATCTTAATTGAGAACCACTGCCCCATCTGCAAAGCAGCAACTCGTTGCCCTAGCCTATGCCAATCTGAGCTCAATGTTTTCACTGAACTGCTCAAAAATGAGTGTCATGTAAGCCGCACTGAACACATTATTGCCGGCGAGAGACGCTGTACTTATACCTTAACGCCCACGCCTTTATCGTAATACCAAGCGCTAAGGGCTAGTCCCAACCCACCGATTCCGTCTCAATATTGAGAAAATGAGAATAGATTAAAATTTGTACAAATTTATTTCTTAAGCTTAAAGCATATGAAACACGCTTAATGCTAAGGAAGGAATCATGGCACAGCCACAGCCAAATCAAAAACTGCCCCCCTTTGATGAACTGGTCCAACTCGCCAAAAGCGATCCGAAAGCATTCAATCAATTCAAACACGAAATGTGCGAACAGATGATCTGTTCGGCCTCAGAAACTATGCGAGACAGGCTACGCGCTCAGCAAAGTCACATCGATTTGGTGGTCGGTCGCTGTAAAAACCCACATCATGTTAATGTCGTGCTCATGCAAGAGCTTCGTTGTCAGGTCTGTAAATTCCAAGAAGCACTCGAAGGTCGCTGTAGTTTTGAAGAATCTAAACCTGAAAATGTCGTGCCTTTCAGGCCGAATACTGAACCCAAAATGTACTAAAAGTAGAAAAGTAGAAAAGTAGAAAAGTAGAAAAGTAGAAAAGTAGAAAAGTAGAAAAGTATCAAAAAGAAAAAAGGGAGCGCAATGCTCCCTTTTTACTGATGAATTATCCAATCTTTAAACTGGATCTTCACCGTAATCATTACGGCCTTCTGTGCCTTTCAACAAACCACACTCAATCAGAATCCATAAGCCACACACTAACGCTGCAACGGTCGCAACCATATGGATTGGCGATACCGGCTCAGTGGTAGTCGCAGCCATTGGCGAAGCCAAACGACCCAGTACTAGGGGCACATTTAGTAGTAACCAGTAATTCGACTTATTGCGGTCGTGCCAGCGCTTAGCGGTGACCGCAAGATCTGGGATCACTAGCAGCAATAGGAATACTGGCAGTAGGATGTAAGAGTAAGCAGGGAACAACACAGAGATACCAGAAGCAAAACCAGTAATCGCTATGTAGTAGAAAATATTCCAAATCCAGTAAGTCTTACGACCAATTCTCCCTTTGAAAGAGAGCAGTAAATCTTTCATCGACATCTTAAAACACTCAAAAATTAATACGCTACCAAAAAGTTAGCAGCAAATAGTTAGTGAATCACTTTTAGTTAGTTGATTATTTTTAGCTAGTTAATCACTTTCTGAAAGCAACTTTTATCCATATCCCGTATGTTGACCGTTAGGCTACGGATATGGCTTGCCTGTTCTTGTAAGGTTTGCATTAACAAACGCGACAATTCTCTTTTCTGTTCTTCAGTACGTCCAGAAAGTAACTCGAAGCTAATATGAACAAAATCTACATTGTCCTCTTCATCACCGACCAACCAGTTATGACAGCGTAGTGAACGAGACTTCACAGAAGGTACATCAAACAAACCACAGTTTAATGTAACTTGATGAAGGTCTTCCAGTAAACCTTGGATATTCACTCGCTCATCCACTGAATTTGAGTACTCTAGAACTAGATTCGGCATTATTACTTCCTATTGTTAACGCAATCGTTTGTCCCTTAATAGCAACTAACGATGAAAAATCCGAGAAGTTAGCTATTATTCTGTCTGCCGGATCACTGATATTTGCTCAAAATCTACTCTGACCATTGAGTAAGATCCAAGAAAGTCATGACCACAGTCATGATCTGTTGATATTATTCTGTTATATTATTTCGTAATAAAGTTTACTTTTTTACATTCGATTTATTTAAATACTTTGGAGATATTCCTATGCGTCATCCTGTAGTTATGGGTAACTGGAAACTAAACGGCAGCAAAGAAATGGTTGTTGATCTACTAAACGGTCTTAACGCTGAACTTGAAGGCGTAACAGGCGTAGACGTAGCAGTTGCTCCACCAGCACTTTTCGTTGATCTTGCTGAGCGTACGCTTACTGAAGCGGGCAGCGCTATCATTCTAGGTGCTCAAAACTCTGACCTAAACAACAGCGGTGCATTCACTGGCGACATGTCTCCAGCAATGCTTAAAGAGTTCGGCGCATCTCACATCATCATCGGTCACTCTGAGCGTCGTGAATACCACGCTGAGTCTGACGAATTCGTTGCTAAGAAATTCGCATTCCTAAAAGAGAACGGCCTAACTCCAGTTCTTTGTATCGGTGAATCTGAAGCACAAAACGAAGCAGGCGAAACTGTTGCTGTATGTGCTCGTCAACTTGACGCTGTTATCAACACTCAAGGTGTTGAAGCTCTTGAAGGCGCTATCATCGCTTACGAACCAATCTGGGCTATCGGTACTGGTAAAGCAGCTACAGCTGAAGATGCACAGCGCATCCACGCTCAAATCCGTGCACACATCGCAGAGAAATCTGAAGACGTTGCTAAGAAAGTTGTTATCCAATACGGCGGTTCTGTTAAGCCAGAAAACGCAGCAGCTTACTTCGCACAACCAGACATCGACGGTGCTCTAGTTGGCGGCGCAGCACTTGACGCGAAAAGCTTCGCAGCTATCGCTAAAGCAGCAGCTGAAGCAAAAGCTTAATTTAAACTTCACCGTTTAGATTAGATGAAAGGTCAACTTAGGTTGGCCTTTTTTGTGCCTGCCGTTTGTGAAAACTCAAACGACAGGCACAAAAAAACCGCTGAACAATCAGCGGTTTTTAATATTTTTTAAGCGAACGCTAAGCTTGGCTTAGAATAACTCTTCTGCAACGCGGAACAACTCAGAACGGTCTGGGTTCTGCATGTTCTCGATACAGTCGATGATATCGTGGTGAACAAGAGCTTCTTTCTCGATACCAACACAACGACCACCTTGACCTTCTTGAAGAAGGTGAACGGCGTAGTTGCCCATACGAGAAGCTAAAACACGGTCAAATGCAGTAGGACGACCACCACGTTGAATGTGACCAAGAACGGTTGCGCGAGTCTCACGACCTGTTGCCGTTTCAATCTCTTTAGCCAGTTCGTTCGCGTCCATCATTAGCTCAGTTAGAGCGATAATTGCGTGCTTCTTACCTTTCGCAATACCATCTTGGATATTGCTGATTAGCTGATCTTTATCTAGGCCAGTCTCAGGTGTAATGATGTACTCACAACCACCCGCGATTGCTGACATAAGCGTAAGGTCACCACAGTGACGGCCCATGATTTCAACAATAGAAATACGTTGGTGAGAAGAAGACGTATCACGTAGACGGTCGATTGAATCGATAACAGTGTTAAGCGCAGTTAGGTAACCGATAGTGTAATCAGTACCCGCGATATCATTATCGATTGTGCCTGGAAGACCGATACATGGGTAACCCATCTCAGTCAGTTTCTTAGCACCCATGTAAGAACCGTCACCACCGATAACAACAAGTGCTTCGATACCGTGCTTCTTAAGGTTCTCGATGCCTTTCTCACGAACAGCCACGTCTTTGAACTCAGGGAAACGTGCAGAACCTAAGAAAGTACCACCACGGTTGATCACGTCAGATACGCTTGAACGGTCAAGCTTTTCGATACGGTCTTCCACAAGGCCTTGGTAGCCGTCGTAAATGCCGTAAACTTCAATGCCAACTGATAGCGCAGTACGAACTACACCGCGAACTGCTGCGTTCATGCCTGGAGCGTCACCACCACTGGTCAAAACACCGATCTTCTTAATCATGCTCACCCTCGATTTTTGGGAATCTATTATTCAATTCTTGTTCTTGCTGATTGTATATCAACAAGATTTTAAATCTATATTTGTACGTTATGTTACATTTCCTCAACAGGAATAGCACTTAAATCACGTAAAATTATGTAACATTTCTACTTCTGTAAGAGTATTACAGTTTTACTCAATAACTTTGTTGATTCACATCAGAATCAACATTAATTGTTACTAAGGTGATTTTTGAATCACCTTTGAGTTAGCAATTTTTACTCACTTTAGTTCAAAATCCACCCACTTACCATTTGCAGGCTGCTTTTCCCACCTATTACCAAGAATGGAATTTCTGCTGCTTCTCCGGGCCAAACACCACCGAATATGGATCTTGATGAATTAATACATCAGCATCAGGGAACACTGAAATAAGCTTGTCCTCTACTTCGTCAGAAATGCGGTGTGCTTCAATCAGTGGGATATTATCTTCGAGTTCTAAATGCAATTGAATGAAACGAACAGGCCCAGAACGGCGCGTTCTTAGTTGATGTACACCCAGTACCCCTTCCACACTCAACGATGCCTCTTTAATTTGCTTGAGCTCTTCATCGGGTAGCTTGTGATCAAGTAGAGATTGCACCGCTTCCATCGCCATTTGGTAAGCACTGTAAAGAATGTAGATGCCGATACCAATCGCGAATACCGAGTCTGCTTGACCGATACCAAACCAGCTCAGTGCTAGCGCCAGCATAATCGCCGCATTCATATAGAGGTCAGATTGATAATGCAGTGAGTCAGCCGCAATTGCTTGGCTACCCGTTTTGCTCACAACATGCTTTTGGAATCGAACCAAACCGAAGGTCATGACCATTGCGAACAAGCTGACATAAATACCAATTTCAGGAGAGTTCAGCTCATGCGGTCGGAAGAAACGTTCAATACCGTTAAGAATAAGGAAACAAGCTGAACCAGAAATAAACATCGCTTGTGCTAATGCAGCAAGAGATTCGGCCTTGCCATGACCAAAGGTATGTTCTTTATCAGCTGGCTGCAGAGAGTAACGAACCACCACAAGGTTGACGACAGAAGCGGCGATATCCAACAGTGAGTCAACAACAGAAGCTAATAAACTGACTGAGCCTGTCACCCACCACGCTGCAACCTTCACAACCAATAATATGGAGGCAATGATGGTGGCAGCCCAAGCGGCGAGCGTAACTAAACGTGCGTATTCTTGTTTCATAAATTGGCTATAAAGTGACTGATAGCACAAAGTATAACCCGCAAAACACCGATTGAATATGACAGCTAGGATCTAATACATTCATTTTAAAGATCAAAAAAAGCGGCACTAGGCCGCTTCTTTCTAAACACTTTCAATCAATTCAGCTTTTTCAAACCATGAATTACTTATCTTTGTTCATGCGTTTTTCCATTTTGTCCGCACATTTAGCCATGCGATCTTGCTGGATTTCTTTCAGTTGAGTCTTCTGTTCAGGTGTTAGTACGCTCATCATTTGATGTTGCTTCTTCAGCATGGTTAAACGACGCTCTGTTTGCTTCTCTACCATTTGGCTTGCTAGGTCGTTTGCCGCCGCTTCATCAAAGGTATCGGCTAGAACTAAATCTTGAACTTTCTCGTGGTGCGCTTTCATCTGCGCCATCTTGTCCGCTTTATTACCTGAATGTTTTGCTTTCATCTCTGCACGGTTCGCTTCACGCATCTCTTTTAGCTCTGCTTTTTGAGCATCCGTCAGATCCAGTTGACGCATCACTTTTTTGTCAAAGCCGCCACACTTGCCGTGCATGCCTTTGTGGTCACCTTTATCGCCACCGCCATATGCGAACGCGCTTGCTGTACCTAACATAAGTGGAAGTGCCGCAGCTACTAGTACAAGTTTCTTAGTCATTTTCATAATTTTTGCCTCAATTCGGTATAATCAGTCATGTGTTGCGTTTGTTTTCAGCGCTTAGATATAGATTAGTCTTTCCCTCGTAAAGCGACGTTTAGAAAGCGTAAAGAATCGTAAAGAGTGAAAGTTGACGAATAATTAGCAGTATTATTAACCTATAAACAACTGATTAAGGCTTCCCAATGGCGAACATTCTTCTTATTGATGACGACACCGAGCTAACCGGCTTACTTAAAGACATACTGAGCTTTGAGGGATTCACTGTTTCCGAAGCCAACGACGGCTATGCGGGGTTGGAAGCTATCAATGATGAGATAGATTTGATTCTTTTGGACGTGATGATGCCGCGCCTTAACGGTATGGAAACGCTAAAGAAACTAAGAGAAAATTGGGAAACGCCAGTACTGATGCTGACAGCTAAAGGTGAAGAGATCGACCGTGTTATTGGCCTTGAGCTTGGCGCAGATGATTACTTGCCAAAGCCTTTCAGTGACCGAGAGCTGCTCGCTCGTATTCGTGCCATCTTACGTAGAACGCAGATCAACACCGCTCCTAAAGCAGCCAGTGATAAGATTCAATATCAAGACATTGAAGTATTTCCAGGTAAACAAGAAGCTTATTGTAATGGCCAGCTTATCGATCTTACCACCACCGAGTTCGCTTTGCTGAGTCACCTAATCCAGAACCCAGGGCAAGTGATCACCAAGGAAGCGTTGAGTTTGGATGTTCTGGGTAAAAGGCTTGCAGCATTTGACCGTGCGATAGACATGCACATATCCAACCTGCGTAAAAAAATTCCAGAACGCAGTGACGGTAAATCTCGCATCAAAACCTTACGAGGCCGTGGTTACTTATTGGTAGAGGAAGATTAATGCGTATCCCTAAAATCACCAGCTTATATGGACGTATCTTTGCTATCTTTTGGTTCACCATGTTACTGGTGCTTTTGTCGGTACTGTCACTTCCCCATTTAGACCCGCGAGTGGCGCGCGATGTGCCTGCCGATCATCTCGATAAACTCGAACGTATCGCTAAATTCACAGAAAAGCGCTACGCCAAAGAATCTAACCTGGGAAAAATAGTGTTCCAACTTGAGGCACCGCGTAGCCGCAAGGATTCTCGTGCTCGTATTTACCTAACCGACCTTGAAGGCGCGGTCCTTACATCGAAAAGACACTCAAATTACAAACTTAAAGCGATTCGTAATTTTGTTACCTCGATAGATAACCCTGAATTACCCAAGCAAAAGTTATACGGACATTACATGGTAGCAGGGCCAGTCCCTATCACACTCGCTGGAGAAGAATTACTGATGTATGCCGGAGTAAAATGGAACCAACCTCCTCCATTTTTGCTGCGCTTATTTGATAGACCTTTACAGTTATTGCTTGCGGTAATGCTAGCAAGTACCCCACTGCTATTATGGTTAGCTTGGGCATTGAGCCAACCTGCTCGTAGACTTGAACGCGCAGCGCAACGTGTGGCGAAAGGTCAGTTTGAGGTCGATCCCACACTCGAAAAAGGCACCTCAGAATTCAGACAAGCGGGTGAGAGCTTTAACCAAATGGTCGAAGCAGTGAACCAGATGATCTCAGGGCAACAACGCCTACTTTCAGATATCTCACACGAGCTACGTTCGCCATTGACCCGCCTACGCATGGCGAATGCACTTGCGATTCGTAAACAAGGTGAGAGCCAAGAGTTAGAACGTATCGATATGGAAGCTCAGCGTTTAGAGCAAATGATCAGTGAACTACTGACGCTATCACGCATGCAGGTCGACAGCCATATTACTCGTGAGGTTCAGCCTATTTCGAGCTTATGGGAAGAGATTTTAAAAGATGCAGAATTTGAAGCTGAACAGATGGGTAAATTACTGACGTTTTCAGAGATCCCAGAGCGTTCTATTTCGGGTAATCCTAAGCTGCTGATGAGTGCCTTGGACAATATTACGCGTAATGCCATCTATTACGGGAAAGACCAAGTCGATGTGCAATTCGATGTTGTCCAAGATCGGCTGACGATTTGCGTCAATGACAACGGTGATGGTGTACCTGATGATGAGCTAGATTCAATCTTTAGGCCTTTCTACCGCGTTTCAACCGCTCGTGATCGTAACTCCGGCGGCACAGGGCTTGGGCTTACCATTACAGAAAGTGCGATTCGTCAACACAGCGGAACCATCATTGCAAGCCGTAGCCAGCTCGGTGGATTACAACTCAAAATCACCCTGCCTATCCTGCCAGTGTAATACCCCTACAAAGATCACAGTTGATAATGATTTCCATTATCATTATGGTAAGTCCTCTAATTAAGGAGGATTTACCATGTCACACTCTTTTCCTGCTCTACCCTACGCCTACGACGCCCTAGAACCTTACATTGACGCTAAGACGATGGAAGTGCATTACAGCAAGCACCATAGAACCTACTACGATAAGTTTGTTGCGGCGATTTCTGGCAGTGAACTTGAGCAGCAATCTCTAACCGAGATCTTCGCTAACATCTCTCAGCACAGCCCTGCCGTTCGCAACAATGGCGGCGGTTACTACAACCATATTTTATATTGGAACTGCATGGCTCAAGATGGCGGGGGTGAACCGGCAGGTAAACTTGGCGACGCGATCCAAAGTACTTTCGGAGATTTCGAGACGTTCCAAGATCAGTTCGCTCAAGCGGCAATCAATACCTTCGGTTCAGGCTTTGCTTGGTTGGTAGTAGAAGAAGGACAACTGAAAATCATCTCGACCTCAAACCAAGACAACCCGTGGATGGATACCATCGCCAGCAACGGTGAGCCGATTCTTGCACTGGATGTCTGGGAACACGCCTACTACATCAGCTACCAAAACCGTCGCCCTGATTACATCAATGCATGGTGGAACGTGGTGAATTGGAATGCGGTTTCTGAAAACTACGCACAAGCACTCGCGAATAAAGCGTAAGCCAATGGTGGTGAACTGTACTCACTCAGCTTGCCACCGTATACTCTGGCTATCTTTGATTATTCTTGTGAACCAACATGTTTGATATCGCTCTATACGAACCTGAAATTGCGCCCAATACGGGTAACATCATCCGCCTATGTGCTAACTGCGGCGCAAACCTGCACCTGATTGAGCCGCTTGGCTTTGATTTTGAAGAGAAGAAAGTTCGTCGTGCTGGCTTGGATTACCACGACCTAGCGCGTGTTAAGCGTCACAAGAACCTAGAAGCCTTTCTTGAGTATCTAGAGAATGAACGCGAGGGTGACTTCCGCATCTTTGCTTGCACGACAAAGACCACAGGTCACCACGTGGATGCGAAATTCCAACAAGGTGATGTGTTGATGTTTGGCCCTGAGACACGTGGCCTGCCTGCAGAGTTCATCGAAAGCATGCCAATGGAACAACGCATTCGTATTCCAATGATGCCAGATGCGCGTAGCCTCAACCTATCTAACGCGGTTGCTATTATTGCATTCGAAGCGTGGCGACAAATGGGCTTTGAAGGCGCGGTATAACCGAAAGCTCCCCCCCCCCTGCTAGCAATAAAAAAGGCTCTTACCATTATCACTTTCTTGCGAAGGATAAAGGTAAGAGCCTTTTCTGTTTTTCCCTCTATATAAAGAAGAGATAAAAACAAAGAAGAGAAAAAACGGATTAGTTTAAGCGGTTACGATCGTTGTCATCGTCTTTCTTCTCAAATTCACCCTCAAAGGTGTTGCCGTCTTTTGATTGGTCGGAGGGATCGCGATTGAATGGGTCTTGTCCAAATGGACTCTGACCAAAACCAGCCTGTCCACCCGCATGGAAACCGCCAGACATATTGGTCACCACCATTTTTTCCATCATTTTCTTAGCAATCATCGCTCTTGGTGCTGGTAGCAATACCAACATACCGAGTGCGTCCGTCATAAAGCCAGGAGTCAGCAGCAATACACCAGCAACCGCAAGCATCACGCCTTCAAGAATCTGTTGTGCTGGCATTTCGCCTTGTTGTAATCGACCTTGCACAGACATAAGTGTTTGAATGCCTTGGCTACGAACAAGCGATGCACCAACAAATGCAGTAATCAAAACCAACGCAATAGTTGGCCACAATCCTAAGAAGCCACCAACTTGAATAAATAGCCCAATCTCAATGATGGGTACGAAGATAAATAGTAATAATAAGATAGGAAACACACGCCCTCCTTTGTTACATCCAGTTTACGCTGAAAGCCCTATCAATCTCAAATTTATCCTGTAAATAAGCGTGTTTATTGACCGAGAATAACTTTGCAAAATATTGACGAAACAAAACCGAAAAAGGTGATCAACTTAATATTTTTATGCGCTAAGTACAGTATCATGTGCCACATAAGTCAGGACGGATTTATCAGCCCAATATTCTAGCGAACGGAGTATTTGCACACAGAATAGGCTAATAACTAACTATATAATCAGAATAATTCTCTAAGGATCCTGTTATGGCTAATCTATCAGAAGCTCAAGTTGAAGCTCCTCAAGCTACTCGTCTCGAAGAAGATCTACTAGGTCAACGTCATGTTCCGGCTGATGCTTACTACGGCATCCACACTCTACGCGCAGTTGAAAACTTCAACATCTCAAATGTAACGATCTCAGATGTACCTGAATTCGTTCGCGGTATGGTGATGACAAAGAAAGCAGCGGCTTTAGCAAACAAAGAGTTAGGTGTAATCCCAAGCGAAGTAGCTAAATACATCATCGAAGCTTGTGACCTCATTCTAGACACTGGTAAGTGCATGGATCAGTTCCCATCGGATGTATTCCAAGGTGGTGCTGGTACTTCTGTAAACATGAATGCTAACGAAGTTGTGGCAAACGTGGCACTTGAACTTATGGGCAAAGAAAAAGGCCAATATGAGTTCATCAACCCGAATGACCATGTAAACCGCAGCCAATCAACAAACTGTGCTTACCCAACTGGTTTCCGTATCTCTGTGTACAACAGCGTTCGTAAACTGATTGACGCTATCGAATACCTAAAAGGCGCATTCGAGCTTAAGAGCCAAGAATTCAACACAATTTTGAAGATGGGTCGTACTCAGCTTCAAGATGCTGTTCCTATGACGGTTGGCCAAGAGTTCCACGCTTGGGCTGTAACCATCAATGAAGAAATCAAGAACCTAGAATACACTTCAAAGCTATTGCTTGAAGTTAACCTAGGCGCAACGGCTATCGGTACTGGTCTGAACGCAGCACCGGGTTACCAAGGCCTAGCAGTGAAACACCTAGCGGAAGTAACTGGCTTAGAGTGTGTAGCGGCTGAAGATCTTATCGAAGCAACATCTGACTGTGGCGCATACGTAATGACGCACGGTGCACTTAAGCGCCTAGCGGTTAAACTGTCTAAGATTTGTAACGACTTACGTCTTCTTTCTTCAGGCCCACGCACTGGCTTTAACGAACTAAACCTACCTGAACTGCAAGCTGGCTCTTCAATCATGCCAGCTAAAGTAAACCCAGTTGTGCCTGAAGTAGTAAACCAAGTTTGCTTTAAAGTTCTAGGTAACGACAACACGGTTTCTTTCGCAGCAGAAGGCGGTCAGCTTCAACTGAACGTAATGGAACCTGTTATCGCACAAAGCATGTTTGAGTCTCTAGACATTCTAACAAACGCATGTGTGAACCTACGCGACAAGTGTGTAGACGGCATTACTGTGAACAAAGAAGTGTGTGAATCTCACGTATTTAACTCTATCGGTATCGTCACTTACCTAAACCCATACATTGGCCACCACGAGGGTGATGTTGTTGGTAAGATCTGTGCTGAAACAGGTAAAAGCGTTCGTGATGTAGTTCTAGAGCGCGGGTTATTAACCGAAGAAGAACTTGATGACATTTTCTCTGTTGAAAATTTGATGCATCCTCAGTATAAAGCAAAACGCTACGAATAACGTTAGCGAAAAAGGGCTCCAAACGGAGCCCTTTTTTAGGCTCCAATACGGTTAACCATGTTAATTTTGTGGATTTCTATTGGTTGCACTTTTGCGAAATAGAATCTAAACCATAGAACTATTATGTGAACATTCCAGCGGCGAATGTTCACATAATAAAATCTAAAATGAGGTGTTACTTATGATTGCAGTAGAACTATTTGTCGTCCTGCTCTTTATCTTTTTGGGGGCCAGAATTGGCGGTATCGGTATTGGTTTTGCCGGTGGTGCTGGTGTTATTGCCCTTTCACTGATTCTTGGCGTTCCAACAAGCCAGTCTTTCATCCCGATCGACGTAATCTTGATCATCATGTCGGTTATCACCGCAATTGCTGCTATGCAGGTTGCTGGCGGTATGGACTGGTTGGTACAAATTGCAGAAAACTTTTTGCGTAAACACCCTGAACGCATCACCTTTTACGCGCCGATTGTGACCTTTGTAATGACACTAATGGCCGGTACTGGTCACACAGCATTCTCTACGCTTCCTGTAATAGCAGAAGTAGCGAAAGGCCAAGGTGTTCGTCCTTCTCGTCCACTGTCTATCGCAGTTGTCGCCTCTCAAATTGCTATCACAGCTTCGCCAATCTCGGCTGCAGTTGTTGCTTTCGCAGCAATGCTGGCACCCTTTGGTGTTGATTACCTAACGCTATTGATGGTTTGTATCCCAACAACCTTCATCGCTTGTATGGTTGGTGCGGTTGTTGCTAACTACATGGGTAGCGAACTGAAAGACGATCCTGTTTACCAAGAACGTCTAGAGAAAGGCCTAATCAAACTGGCGACAGAAGAGAAACGTGAAATTCTACCAACAGCGAAGAGAGCAACGTACATCTTCCTAGCAGCGATTGGTTTCGTGGTTTGCTACGCAGCGGCTATCTCTAGCTCTGTTGGCCTAATTGAAAACCCAGCGCTTGGTCGTAACGAAGCGATCATGTCTGTGATGCTAGCAGCAGCAGCGGCTATCGTGATGTTCACTAAGATTGATGCTGCGAAGATTTCTTCAGCGCCAACATTCCGCTCTGGTATGACAGCGTGTGTTTGTGTACTTGGTGTAGCTTGGTTAGGTTCAACGTTTGTAAACGCACACGTTGCTGAGATCAAAGACGTAGCAGGTGCTCTACTGGCTGACTACCCATGGATGCTGGCTCTTGTTTTGTTCTTCGCTTCTATGCTGCTTTACTCTCAAGGCGCAACAACAGTTGCACTAATGCCTGCAGCTCTAGCGATTGGCGTAGCACCACTAACAGCCGTGGCTTCTTTTGCTGCAGTAAGTGCACTGTTCGTACTTCCAACTTACCCTACGCTACTGGCAGCGGTTGAGATGGATGACACAGGCTCAACGCGTATTGGTAAGTACGTATTTAATCACCCATTCTTCATTCCTGGTGTGGTAACAATCAGTACAGCGGTTGCACTCGGCTTCGCATTTGGCGGCCTATTCATCTAGTAATCACTAATGTTCTAAACTAAAAAAGGAAGCTTCGGCTTCCTTTTTTGTTTTCTGCTCAATGTGTTATTTGATACACGTCAAATAACCGTTATAAAATTCAAAAACCAACTAAAAATAAAGTTTGAATAAAATTCCAGGATTATTCAGGCCATTAATTAGGAATGCCTACCCAGTCAATCTCCCTTTGATTTACCGTCATCCCCATCGAATATTAATCCAAGCTAACTAACCAAAAAACCTTGCCAATTTTCTGCCATTTTTCAGCCCTTTCATTAGCCATTATTTTTGTGAACAGCACCAAACTTAAATACTGACGTAAGGAATAAAATAACCGCAGCTAAATTAAATCTAACTTCATTTGGATTGGTAAATATAAAAACAACCTTAATTTAAAGTCAGCAACTTTATATCGTTGAGTGCTTTATAAGTGTCCGTGTATTTACAATCTATAAATCATTAGTCGCTAATTCACATCACTTCTATTTAAGATGATGTAAGGAGATAGCCATGACAACTCAAACGATACCAAGCGAGAAAAAAAAGGGCGGCTTCTTTGCCAACTTTAAATTTCCTTCTGCCTACACCATTCTATTTATTCTGATTGCGTTCGTCGCGCTGCTTACCTGGATTGTTCCAGCAGGCCAATACGACCGTGCAATGAATGAAGAGCTAGGCCGAGAAGTACCCGTAACCGGAACCTATCAAGCGGTAGAAGGTAACCCTCAAGGCGTGATTGATGTACTGCTAGCGCCTATTGATGGCTTCTACGACCACAATAGCTATGAAGCCGCGGCTATCGACGTTTCGCTGTTCATCTTAATCATTGGTGGCTTCTTAGGACTAGTAACCAAAACAGGTGCCATTGATGCTGGCATCGAGCGCGTTACCGCCCGCTTAGAAGGGCGAGAAGAGTTGATGATACCGATACTGATGGCACTGTTTGCCGCTGGCGGTACCGTCTACGGCATGGCGGAAGAATCACTGCCATTCTATACATTACTAGTACCAGTAATGATGGCAGCTCGCTTTGACCCTCTAGTTGCGGCTGCGACGGTATTGCTTGGCGCGGGCATTGGGGTGCTAGGCTCTACCATTAACCCATTCGCGACCGTTATTGCTGCCAACGCCTCTGGTATTCCATTTACCGACGGTATCGCGCTGCGTATTGGAATGCTGATTATTGGTTGGGGTATCTGTGTCGCCTACGTCATGCGCTACGCAAGAATGGTACAAGCCGATCCAACAACATCGATTGTTTACGACAAATACGAAGAGAACAAAGCGCACTTCCTTGGCAACGCAAGTGGTGAAAAACTGGAGTTCACCGCGACTCGCAAACTGATCCTGGCCATTTTTGGTGGCTCTTTCGCTGTGATGATTTACGGTGTATCCGTTGCTGGATGGTGGATGGCAGAGATCTCCGCGATGTTCTTAGCTGCGACTATTATTGTCGGTATTGTGTCTCGCATGAGCGAGGAAGAGTTCACAACTAGCTTCATTGACGGTGCTCGAGATCTACTGGGCGTTGCGCTTATCATAGGTATCGCACGTGGTATCGTAGTCGTAATGGACCGCGGTATGATCACCGACACTATTCTTTTCTCAGCAGAACAAATGGTGACAGGCCTTTCTTCAGTTGTCTTCATTAACGTGATGTTCTTCTTAGAAATTCTACTGTCATTCTTAGTACCTTCGACCTCTGGTCTAGCAGTGCTGACTATGCCAATCATGGCGCCATTAGCCGATTTTGCTGGCGTAGGTCGTGACCTTGTTATCACCGCTTACCAATCAGCATCTGGCTTGGTCAACTTAATCACTCCAACCTCTGCAGTGGTAATGGGCGGCTTGGCGATTGCTCGTGTCCCTTACGTGCGCTGGGTTAAATGGGTGATGCCATTAATCGGAATCTTGATGGTGTTCTGCATCGTTGTACTAAGTATTGGTGCGCTTATCTAAAACCTGCACACCACCTTCTCGTTCAAAGCCGCTTTCTTAGCGGCTTTTTTGTTGCTATCACCCTCAGAACCAGTCCCCAAAACAACCTCACGAGCTGCACACACTCTATTTAAAGCCTCTCTATAGTCAACCTTAAACAATCCAAGGACACCTTCGACAAAGCGTAAATCAACGTTTTAATATTGATGTTAAGGCTAATAAAAAATAATCCATTCCTCTCCATTATGTTTATAAAAATATTTAGTCACTTATTAACGTTAATTATATTTAAAGTTATTAACCTTGTAATAACCAAAGGGGAAATAAAAGCTATTTTTATAGAAAACTGGCTAAAAAAAACCAATTATAAAGTGTGACCACAACAGCTTTATTCGCATTTATTTTGTTAATAAATAATTAATTTCACATCCAAAATTAAATATCTAAATAGAAACATTGCATACTTCCAAGCTAAGTACATTCTTATCAATAAAACTATTATGCATATAATCCC
Source organism: Vibrio atlanticus (assembly GCF_024347315.1). Lineage (NCBI taxonomy): Bacteria > Pseudomonadati > Pseudomonadota > Gammaproteobacteria > Vibrionales > Vibrionaceae > Vibrio > Vibrio atlanticus. The sequence continues at coordinate 3,194,676 of NZ_AP025460.1, forward strand.
TAACAATTTTAATTCTAGGCAGGTTCATCAAAAAAGCGTGCATAAAGTTCCCTAACAGCTAACTATTTAGAATGTAATCGTCATGACTAAAAGTGCATAAAGTTTGTTAAAACCCTTAGTTTTAAAGGGCTGCAGGATAAAAAACGATTTGTGATAGATCTCTAAGAATACCTGACTAGCAGGCGTAATATTAATTCCAGACAAGAGATATGAATAAAACAATTCATTATTCTCCACTGAAAATAAACAATTACTCTTAGCGATAAAAGTAATTCAAATATATAAGAGAGAGACGATCATGAGTAAGTTCTATGTAGGTTCTGAAATAGGTCAATTGCGCCGCGTTCTAGTTCACCGCCCAAGACGCGCACTGACTCACCTAACACCCTCTAACTGTCACGATTTACTATTTGATGACGTACTGGCTGTTGAGCGCGCAGGTAAAGAGCATGACGCATTTACTAAAACGCTACGTGATCAGGGTGTTGAAGTTCTTCTTCTTACTGACCTACTAGCAGACACACTAGCAGTGCCAGAAGCGAAAGACTGGCTACTAAGCTGCCAGGTATCTGATTACCGTTTGGGTAAAACATTCGCTAATGATGTGCGCTGCTACTTGGGCGACTTACCAAACTTAGAGCTAGCAAAAATCCTAACGGGCGGTCTTTCTTACGCTGAAATGCCAATGAAATCATCTTCAATGATGCAAGGCATGCACGCACCAACTGACTTCATTATCGAACCTCTACCAAACCACCTATTTACTCGTGACACATCTTGCTGGGTATACGGTGGCGTATCTATCAACCCGATGGCGAAACCTGCTCGTCAACGTGAAACAAACCACGTTCGCGCTATTTACCGCTGGCACCCAACATTCGCAGGCGAAGACTTCATTAAATACTTCGGTGATGAAGAAAACATCAACTACGACAACTCAACAATCGAAGGTGGTGACGTTCTTGTTCTCGGCCGTGGCGCGGTTCTTATCGGTATGTCTGAGCGTACAACAGCACAAGGTGTTGAACACTTAGCGTCTAGCCTATTCAAACACGGTCAAGCGACACAAGTTATCGCAATGCAGCTACCAAAACACCGTTCTTGCATGCACTTAGACACCGTGATGACTCACATGAACGAAGATACGTTCTCTGTTTACCCTGAAGTGGTAAGTAAAGACGTGCAGTGCTGGAACCTAACTGGCGATGAGTCAGGCGCAGTGAAAGTGAAAGAAGAAGGCTACTTCGTAACAGCTATCGAAAAAGCACTTGGCGTAGACAAGCTAAACCTAATCACAACGGGTGGCGACAACTTCCATGCAGAACGTGAACAGTGGAACGATGCAAACAACGTTCTAACGGTTAAACCTGGCGTTGTTATTGGCTACGAAGGCAACACATACACCAACGAAAAATACGACAAAGCAGGCATCACGGTTCTTCCGATTCCAGGAGACGAACTTGGTCGCGGTCGCGGTGGTGCACGCTGCATGAGCTGTCCAATTGAGCGTGATGGTATCTAATCACTAAGACGAAACGGCCAAGTTGAACGATCTCAAATAATCTCAACTTGGCCAAAATGAGAGAACACAATTATGACTAAGCAAACTGTTGTTGTTGCACTCGGCGGTAATGCCCTACTTCGTCGCGGTGAGCCGTTAGAAGCCGATGTTCAACGCCGTAATATTGAAACGGCTGTTAAAACCATCTCTGAAATCGCGAAAGTGTACAACGTGGTTCTAGTGCACGGTAATGGTCCACAAGTTGGCTTACTTGCTCTGCAAGGTTTGGAGTACAAAAAAGTAAACCCGTATCCATTGGATGTATTGGGCAGTGAGACTCAAGGCATGATCGGCTACATGCTGATGCAAGAGTTCAAAAACTACCTGCCTGACCGCAACATCTCATGCATGTTGACGCAAATGACCGTTGATCCAAACGATCCTGCATTCGCAGATCCAACTAAGCCAATTGGCCCGATCTACGAAGAAGCAGAAGCGCGTGAGTTAGCGGAGAAATTCCACTGGATCGTAAAACCAGACGGTCAACATTTCCGTCGAGTAGTGCCAAGCCCACGCCCTACTGGCATTGTTGAACACGAAGCGATCACTCAACTTATCGATGCAGGTCACCTCGTAATTTGTACTGGCGGTGGTGGCATCCCAGTGAAAAAAGAAAATGGCAAATTAGTCGGCGTTGAAGCGGTTATCGACAAAGACATGTCAGCGGCTTTCTTGGCGAAACAATTGGATGCGGATGCACTACTTATTCTGACCGATGCTGACGCTGTTTATCTTGATTGGGGCAAACCGACTCAACACGCACTGCGCAGTACTACACCAAGTGAATTGGCGAAATTTACATTTGATGCAGGCTCAATGGGGCCAAAAATTGAAGCATCGTGCGAGTTCATTCAGCAAGGCGGCAAAGTAGTGGGTATCGGCGCACTCGAAGATGGTTTGCAAATCCTGCAAGGCCAAGCGGGCACCAATATCACCAAAGGTTAATGCACTAGCGAGCTTTATCATCTTGAAAAACTTAAAGCTTGAGAAGCTTAAGTCTTGAAAGCTTTTAAATCTTGCGAAAACAGAATCAAACGAAACAAAAAAAACCGAACAACTTTAACTAAAAATTGAATCGCGCTTTCTTGAATTTTATTTCCCTGTAACAAGGAAGCGCCTAAATCTAAGAAGGAATACATCATGGCTTTTAACCTACGCAATCGTAACTTCCTAAAACTACTAGATTTCACTCCACGCGAAATTCAACACTTGTTAGATCTTTCTATGGAGCTAAAAAAAGCGAAGTACAACGGTTACGAACAGCCAACACTGACTGGCAAAAACATTGCGCTTATCTTTGAAAAAACCTCAACTCGTACTCGCTGTGCATTCGAAGTAGCAGCATTCGACCAAGGTGCTCGCGTGTCTTACTTAGGCCCATCTGGCTCTCAAATTGGCCACAAAGAATCAATGAAAGACACCGCTCGCGTTCTAGGCCGTATGTACGATGGCATCGAATACCGCGGCTTTGGTCAAGAAATCGTTGAAGAGCTAGGCGCTTACGCTGGCGTTCCTGTATGGAATGGCCTGACTGACGAATTCCACCCAACACAAATCCTAGCTGACTTCCTAACTATGACGGAATACGGCCGTGGCAAGCAACTGCATGAAATCAAGTTTGCTTACCTAGGTGATGCTCGCAACAACATGGGTAACTCTCTAATGGTTGGCGCTGCGAAAATGGGCATGGACATTCGCCTTGTTGCTCCAAAGCAGTTCTGGCCAGAAGAAGAGCTATTAGCTCAATGTCGTGAAATCGCAGAACACACTGGCGGCAAAATCACGCTAACAGAAGATGTTCAAGAAGGCGTGCAAGGTTGTGATTTCCTATACACCGACGTTTGGGTATCAATGGGCGAAGCGAAAGAAGCATGGGCTGAGCGTATCAACCTAATGATGCCTTACCAAGTCAACATGGACATGATCAAAGCAACAGGCAACCCACATGTGAAATTCATGCACTGCCTACCTGCTTTCCACGGCGAAGATACCACAGTAGGCAAACAGCTTGCTGCTGAATATCCGCAGCTTAAAGATGGCGTAGAAGTGACAGATGAAGTGGTTGAGTCTGAATACTCTATCGTGTTCGATGAAGCAGAAAACCGCATGCACACCATCAAAGCAGTAATGGTTGCGACATTAGGCAGCTAATTACCTAAGAAACTAAGAAACTAAGAAACTAAACAGTTAAGACGTTAAAAATTAAGAAGCTAGGCACTCACTTGTTCGAAATACGTTGATAAGTTAAGTGCAATGACAGGGAAATGCGGGTGGCGTTCTTGGGATTTTGACCTTGAATAAAGCTCGCATTTTTTTTCATGCGATTGAAGAGATAATTTCCTGAAAAACCCTGTAAGTCTCAGCCCCAACAAAGACTTAAATGAGAGTTTGAAATGGATGCAATCTCGCATAAAAATCCATTAAATGAATACTTTACAGAAAGTATTGCATGGCCTTTTTATCTGAGTATAATCCTCCGCAATTTGTCTTAAGAGAGCAAAAAATGAACCGCAATTCTGTCGCACACGATTGTCAGCCAATACGCCTTAGAACGGCGTTGGTGTCATTTTTATTTTGCTCTATTGATCATTTCGAAGCCTCCTATTTTTAGGGGGCTTTTTTTTGTCCGCAATTTGACTGTATGCATAGAAAAAGGAAGACCCGTTATGGCGCATTCGTTATTTAACAAGCACATCATCTCCATTCCAGAGCTATCTCGTGATGAACTGGAGCTTATCGTCGATACTGCAGCAAGACTCAAAGCAGAACCAAACCCTGAGCTGCTGAAAAATAAAGTCGTTGCGAGCTGCTTCTTTGAGCCTTCAACTCGAACTCGCCTCTCATTTGAAACCGCAGTTCAACGCCTTGGCGGCACAGTCATCGGCTTTGATAATGGCGGCAACACATCGCTGGCGAAAAAAGGCGAAACACTTGCCGATTCCGTTCAAGTTATTTCATCTTACGTGGATGCCTTTGTGATGCGTCACCCACAAGAAGGCGCGGCGCGCTTAGCGTCTGAATTTTCTAACGGTGTGCCAATTGTGAATGGTGGCGACGGTGCAAACCAACACCCAACGCAAACCTTATTGGATCTGTTCTCAATTTACGAAACGCAAGGCACGCTCGATAACCTCAATGTGGCTTTCGTCGGCGACCTAAAATATGGCCGTACCGTACACTCTTTGACGCAAGCACTATCAAAATTCAATAACGTGCGTTTCTTCTTTATCGCGCCAGAAGTGTTAGCGATGCCTGATTACATCTGTGAAGAATTGGAAGAGATGGGCATCCAATACAGCACCCACAGCAGCATTGAAGAAGTGGTACCGGAACTGGATGTCCTGTACATGACTCGCGTACAGAAAGAGCGCTTTGATGCGTCAGAATACGCGCACATGAAGTCGGCTTACATTCTAACGGCCGATACCTTGAAAGATGCACGCCAGAACATGAAGGTGCTTCACCCATTACCACGCGTCGATGAAATCACAACCGACGTCGATAAAACGCCACACGCTTATTACTTTGAACAAGCTGAAAACGGTGTATACGCTCGCGAAGCCCTATTGGCCCTAGTTCTTAACGACACTTTATAAGCAGGAGAAACAGTCATGGTTAAACAAACTCAGCTACAAGTAGAAGCGATCCGTAACGGCAGCGTGATTGACCACATCCCTGCTCATCTTGGTATCAAAATCCTTAAACTGTTTAAGCTACACAAAACAGAACAACGCATCACCATGGGATTGAATCTGCCATCATCTGCGCTTGGTCATAAAGATCTGATCAAGATTGAGAACATATTTCTGACCAAGGAACAAGCCAACCAATTAGCTCTGTATGCGCCGCAAGCGACGGTAAATCAGATTGAAGAGTACAAGGTGGTTAATAAGCTAACATTAGTACTGCCAGACCAAATCAACAGTGTGTACTCCTGCCCGAATAGCAACTGTATTTCGCACGGTGAACCCGTTGAAAGTAGCTTTAAAGTGCAGCTAAAACACGAAAACGTCCAACTAAAATGTCACTATTGTGAAAAAGTATTCTCTCGCGAGATCATGAGTGAAATCCGCTAGCCCTTAGCGCTCTTACCTTCGTAAAAGAAACCGCTCAAACTACATGGATATTTATTCCTAACCCGGAATAAATATCCACTTACCTAAAGAATAAAATTCCACAAAAAAAGCAAATAACCAGAATTTTGTTTGGTGATCACCTTCAAAAAGATAACTATTCTTTAGTGGTAGACTGGATGAATAGAAGATCATACATCACGCATACCCTTCCTATTTATTTCAGGATTCATCGGTAAGCCCTAATTAACAATCGTACTCTACGGCTTTGGGAGTGCGTTCTGCGCTATGGACAAGTGATACCCACACGTTGGCTTTAAGGAGTTGTTCATGAACCAAATCACTGAGCACGGTTGCTTGTATTCAGCTGAAGATAAAACACTGACTGCAGCGTGCAAACGCTTACTACAACAGCAAAGCTTCTCGACCCAGAACCAGCTGCGAGAGAAACTCGTCGACATTGGTTATACAGGCATTAGCCAGTCGACTGTGTCTCGTATTTTGTCACAACTCGGTGTTGTCAAAATCCAGAACGCCTGTGGCAAAAAGGTTTACTGCATCACCGTAGAAAGCGCACCGGTACGTGTCGATGCGTCAATCTCATCACAAATCGAATTAATTACTCACAACCAAGCAATAGTGATCGTAAAAACAAACCCTGGTTGCGCACAGTTGGTCGCAAGATTGGTTGATATCGACCCTCATACCGAGATTATCGGTACGGTTGGCGGCAATGACACGGTGTTAATTATTCCGAAAGACACCACGAATATAGATGCTTGCGAACAAGTAGTAAGAGCACGCTTAGGAGTGGCTTAAATGTCTTATTGGCAAAAGCTGACAACTCATGTTGAGCGACTGACACTCTCTCGACTGCCCCAGAAAATAGCCCACCCGCCTTAGGGGATATTTGTCTACCGATGAAACTAATCACAAACTATTACGGTCTGATTGAGTTAAGATACCTTCAACTCCATTTTGATGACTAAATAGTATGCGACGACTTGCCACATTACTTTTTGTTTGTGTTTCCCTGTTCACCCAGCCTGCGTGGGCGCTTTTTGGAAACGACAACGCCGAGCCAAGCTTCGGAGGCAATAACAACGGTTTTGTCCCTGTAGACCAAGCTTTCCCTTTCAATTACTACCAGCAAGACGGCAAGGTCCTTCTCGATTGGCAAGTAAAAGAGGGCTACTACCTCTATCAACATAGCCTCTCGTTCACTGGCCAAAATCTCGCTATCGGCAATGTTGAAATGGAAGATGGCCAACCACACCAAGATGAATTCTTCGGTGAGGTGAGCATTTATACTCAGCCGTTATTCGTGCAAGTTCCTCTACAGAGTTACCAAGATGGCTCACAGCTGATCGTTAAGTATCAAGGCTGTGCAGATGCTGGTTTCTGCTACCCACCAGAGATTCGTGTCATCGACATTGAACCTTTCACAACAACAAGTTCTCCTAATTCGCAAGGTAGTGACTCACAAGCTTTATCTTCAGCTAGCAACGAGACCGATGTTTCTACGCAACCCTCTTCTCCTACCGCTGACGCAGCAAGCAATACCACTCAACAAACCAATGCTCCTGTTTCAAAAGAAGCAGGTTTAGCCGATAAGCTGGGTGACAGTTGGTGGACTCCATTATTATTCCTCGCACTCGGTGTTGGCTTAGCCTTTACGCCGTGTGTTCTGCCTATGTATCCGATTCTAACGGGTATTGTGCTAGGTGGCGGCAAGCTCAGCCAAGGTCGTGCGCTGATGCTGTCCTTCATCTACGTGCAAGGCATGGCGCTGACCTACACCTTATTAGGTTTAGTGGTTGCTTCAGCAGGCATGCAGTTCCAAGCTGCGATGCAACACCCTTACGTATTAATCGCGCTGAGTGTTCTGTTCGTGACGTTGGCGATGTCGATGTTCGGCGTTTATAACCTACAACTACCAAGCAACATCCAAACTTGGCTTAACAACCAAAGCAATAAACAACAAGGTGGTAATACCTTGGGCGTGTTCGCAATGGGCGCTATCTCTGGCTTGGTGTGTTCACCTTGTACCACAGCGCCACTGTCAGGCGCGTTATTGTATGTGGCTCAAAGTGGCGACCTATTAACCGGAGCGATCGCTCTGTATGCGTTAGCGATGGGTATGGGTATTCCGCTGATTTTGGTTGCGGTATTTGGTAATAAGCTACTACCAAAAGCAGGCAGCTGGATGGACAAGGTGAAGATCGTATTCGGCTTTATCTTGCTGGCAGCGCCTATCTTCCTGCTAGAGCGAATTATTCCTGAATTGTGGGCAACGGTACTTTGGTCTGGTCTTGGCTTCATCGCCTTTGGTTGGCTTTACCATAGCAAGAATGCACTGCCATTCGGTGGTTGGAAACAGAGCGCTGTAGGTATCATCGCGATGCTTGGCCTGTTCGCATCAGCTCAACCTGCACTCAATTACTGGTTCGCAGAAAAGAGCGTTGTGGTTGAGCAACAAATCCAATTTGCCCGCGTCAACACGGTTGAAGAGTTAGAAATCCAGCTCATCGAAGCCAAGAAACTCGGCAAACCAGTGATGCTCGATTTCTACGCCGATTGGTGTGTGGCATGTAAAGAGTTTGAGAAGTACACCTTCCACCAAGCAGATGTTGAGAACAAGCTTTCTGATTTCGTCCTGCTTCAGGCTGACGTAACGAGAAACATGCCTCAAGACATTGAACTGCTTAAACAATTACAGGTGCTGGGCTTACCAACCATTGAGTTCTGGGATGGCGAGGGTAACCATGTTCCAAATGCTCGTGTGACGGGCTTTATGCCTGCCGATGTATTCTTGAAACATATGCAAAACCACCAGCTATAGCGACGACATTCGTCTAAATACAAGCACTAACGAAAGCCGCACCGCCCCTCCGTAACGAGATGGCAGTGCGGCTTTTTTGCTATTCAGAGTAACGCTTTCTTATTCCGGGGATAAAAGTCGATATGGTTCAGACTTTTAATGCATAGATATTGTCCACATACTCAATCAGGATGATAATAAATATTAACTAAATTGTTAAAAGTATGAACGTCATGGACTCGACCTATACCATCATCATTGCTGATGACCACCCTCTCTTTCGCAACGCCCTGTTTCAGTCAGTTCATATGGCTATCAGCGGTGCGAACCTGCTTGAGGCTGATTCTCTCGATGCCTTACTGACTCTACTAAAAAAAGAAGATGAACCAGACCTGTTACTTCTCGACCTTAAAATGCCGGGAGCAAACGGGATGTCGGGCTTAATTCAACTGCGTGCTGAATATCCAGATTTACCGATCGTGGTGATCTCAGCCAGCGAGGATGCCAGCGTTGTCACTCAAGTGAAAAGCCACGGTGCCTTTGGTTTCATTCCTAAGTCGAGTGATATGCGTGAATTGGTCAGTGCACTCAATCAAGTGCTGAATGGCGACCCGTTCTTTCCTGAAGGGCTTATCACCAATAATGCAGCCTGTAGCGACCTTGCGGAAAAGCTTTCCACGCTGACACCTCAGCAATACAAGGTGCTAGGGATGCTTTCAGACGGCTTGCTAAACAAGCAAATCGCGTATGAATTGAATGTTTCGGAAGCGACCATCAAGGCACATATGACAGCCATCTTCCGTAAACTGGATGTGAAAAACCGAACTCAAGCAGTTATCTTGCTACAAGAAATCCACAATTAAGCTTCGTTTACATCCTCTTCTAAAGTCGTCTTAGGCAAACATAAACCCAGCTTGACGACTTTATGATCATCTATATCTGCAACCACCCAAGTGATGTCATGCCACTCGAAGCTGTCGCCTAATACCGGGTGTGCCCCAAGCTCTTGATCAACCAATTGTTTTAGCGTCATTTCTCGCTCTTCTTCCGAGCCAAGTTCAATACCATAACAATCGCTTACCGCAGCGACCGATAACCCAACATCTAAGAAGAAGTCACCGAAGAATCGAGCGGCTTCTTCTGCCAAAGGTGCCTAACTGAACAGCTCACTTAGGCTATCTAGATCTTTATCTTGACCAAGCACACAGAGAATATCGTTCGCCTCTAATATGGTACTGCCCGATGGGTGAAGCAAGGCATCTTGTCGAAACAGTGCGGTAATGCGCGTCCCTTCAGGCATCGATAAACGCTTGAGCGGTTCACCGACACACCACTTTTCCTCTTTCAGCTTGTAGACAAACATCTCCCATTCACTGGTCGGATAAATCTCGATACCGGTACGAGAAATCGGTGTTGGCGTTGGCGGTAGAGTCACTTTAGCGAGTCTTGCGACTTTCATTAAGCTGCCGCCTTGAACAATCAACGAAACCATAACCACGAAGAAGGCGATATTGAAATACAGCTGAGCATTTGGCAGGCCAGCCATCATCGGGAAAACCGCCAAAATGATCGGAACTGCACCACGTAAACCTACCCAAGAAACAAACCAACGTTCTTTGGTGGTAAAGCTTCTGAACGGCAGTAAACCCAACCAAACAGACAACGGGCGAGCAAACAAGATCATACCGAAAGCCAATGCTAACGCAGGAAGTGCAATGTCCATTAAGGTCGATGGTGTCACCAATAAACCCAACACCAAGAACATCACGATCTGACTTAGCCACGTCATACCGTCTAGGACATTAAGAATAGAGTGTCGAGAACGCGTTGGACGATTACCAATGAACAGGCCTACAAGGTAGATCGATAAGATACCGCTGCCGCCCAGCATGTTAGAGAACGCAAACAGCGCCACACCACCACTGAGCACCAAAATAGAGTAAAGGCCATCCGCCAGTTGCACTCGGTTACTTAGACTCCATAGAACCCAACCTCCACCAATACCAACAAGAGTACCGATACCAAACTGCATCGCAAAACTTTGCAGTAGGAAGTTCATTCCCATCTCAGCGTCAGGGTTACCTAACAGCGCAATTAAAGTCACCGTCAGGAAGACCGCCATTGGGTCGTTAGTGCCTGATTCGATCTCTAGAGTTGAACCCACACGCTCATTGAGACTCTGTCCTTTCAGCAAAGAGAATACCGCTGCCGCATCGGTTGAACCAACAATCGCCCCGACCAAGATGCCCTGCATTAATGACAAGTCAAACAGCCAAGCCGCCATTAATCCGGTTAAGGTTGCTGTACATGCGACACCTATCGTCGCCAGCGAGAGCGAAGGCCAGAAAGCGACCTTGAAGCTCGCCACCTTGGTTCGCATACCGCCATCAAGCAGGATCACGGCAAGCGCGAGGTTACTCACCAAATAAGTCAGTGAGTAATCATCAAAATTAATGCCACCGGGTCCATCTTCACCGGCTAACATGCCAACGAAAAGGAAGATCAAAAGAATCGGAACGCCCAAGCGAGAGGACACTTGCGAAAAAAGCACACTGATGGCGATGAGCACCGCACCAGTTAAAAATAAGTGGTTAATGGTTATTGCGTCCAATTCGTCCCCCCAAAGAATAAAACTCGAGCCTTAAGCCTGTTGATCTTCTGCCGTTAAGCAAGTCACGACCGGTGAAAGTACCGTAGTTACTATAACAAACTTATGTTTCGCTTCGTGTCATAGGCAGGACTAAATACCGTTTCTCAGTCATTTAGTTGTTAAATTTTATGACTCGCACTCTAATTCATCCCTTTTTGTTAGACCTTTGGCTAATTTAACATCATTGCAACATCACGTTTTTCTATGGTTCTGTCTCCTAGCTCCCATATTTCAGGACATTAGCGCTAATAGCGTCCCGACTAAAGTTGCACAGATCCCTTGACTTATCCTTGCTACATTCTAAATCGTAACATTACGTTAACACGCTATTTTACAAAAACGGTTTCACAAAACGGTTTCTACGAAAACGGAATTAAAGGAGAAGGCAATGGCGTTCGAATCTACGGAACATGCTCAAGCCTACTGGAAGGAAAACTTGGGAATAATGGGAACACTGCTCGCAGTCTGGTTTGTGGTGTCTTATGGCGCTGGCATCTTATTTGTGGATGTCCTAAATACCATTCAATTTGGCGGATTTAAGCTAGGTTTTTGGTTCGCTCAACAAGGTTCAATTTATACCTTCGTGGCGTTGATATTTATTTACGTTGTTCGCATGAATAAGCTGGACAAAAAATACAACGTACAGGAAGACTAGAGGCTAGAACATGGATATTCAAACTTGGACGTTTATTCTCGTCGGTATTACTTTCGCAGTCTATATCGGCATCGCAATCTGGGCTCGCGCTGGAACAACGAGTGAATTCTACGTTGCTGGCGGCGGCGTACACCCAGTAGCAAACGGCATGGCAACAGCCGCTGACTGGATGTCGGCAGCATCATTCATCTCAATGGCAGGTATCATCTCATTCGTTGGTTATGACGGTGCGGTTTACCTAATGGGTTGGACAGGTGGTTATGTACTACTTGCGCTATGTTTAGCACCTTACCTACGTAAGTTCGGTCAGTTTACGGTTCCTGATTTCATCGGTGAGCGTTACTACTCGAAAACGGCACGTATGGTAGCGGTATTCTGTGCAATCTTCGTATCGTTTACGTACGTTGCAGGCCAGATGCGAGGTGTGGGCGTTGTATTCTCTCGTTTCCTAGAAGTTGATATTAACCTAGGCATCATCATTGGTATGGGTATTGTGTTCTTCTACGCAGTACTAGGTGGCATGAAAGGCATCACTTATACGCAGGTAGCTCAATTCTGTGTCCTCATTTTCGCCTTCCTTGTTCCAGCAATCTTTACCTCAATCATGATGACGGGTAACCCACTTCCACAAGTTGGTATGGGCTCTACGCTATCAGGCACAGATGTTTACCTTCTTGATAAACTGGATGGACTGACCGAAGAACTCGGATTTACCGCCTATACAGAAGGTAACAAGAGCATGGTAGATGTATTCTTCATCTGTGCGGCTCTAATGGTAGGTACTGCCGGTCTTCCACACGTAATCATTCGTTTCTTCACGGTACCAAAAGTACGTGATGCTCGTATCTCAGCGGGTTGGGCACTACTGTTCATCTCATTGCTATACACAACAGCACCCGGCGTTGCAGCATTCGCTCGTGTAAACATGATCGAAACAATCAACGGCCCTGACATGCAAGGTGTCGCCGCAGCAGACGCACCGAGCTGGTACAAAAACTGGGAAAGCACTGGCCTAGTAGGTTGGGAAGATAAGAACGGCGATGGCAAAATGTTCTACTCGGGCGATGAACGCAACGAGATGAAGATTAACCGTGACATCATCGTACTGGCTTCTCCAGAACTAGCAAAACTACCAAACTGGGTTGTCGCACTGCTTGCAGCCGGTGGCCTAGCCGCAGCACTATCAACAGCCGCAGGTCTGCTATTGGTAATCTCAACGTCGATTTCACATGACTTGTTGAAGAAAGGCTTTAGACCAAACATGACCGACAAGCAGGAACTGTTAGCCGCTCGTTTAGCTGCCATGATCGCGATTGTAGGTGCAGGTTACTTGGGTATTAACCCACCAGGCTTCGTAGCACAGGTAGTAGCGTTTGCCTTCGGCTTAGCCGCAGCATCCTTCTTCCCAGCGATCATCCTAGGTATCTTCTACAAGAAGATGAACAAGGAAGGCGCAATTGCAGGTATGTTGTCAGGTATTGCCTTCACAGCAAGCTACATCATCTACTTCAAGTTCATTAACCCAGCAGCAAGCACACCAGAAAACTGGTGGTTTGGTATCAGCCCAGAAGGCATCGGTACGCTAGGTATGTGTCTAAACTTCGTAGTATCAATTGCTGTAAACAAAGTAACTGCTGAAGTGCCACAAGATGTCCAAGAGATGGTTGAGAACATCCGTTACCCGAAAGGTGCTGGTGAAGCTCACGACCACTAAGAAGCTCGCGACTTAGTGACTAGGATAATAAGCACTTAGAAAATGAATCAGTACTTACATTGTAGGGATTAGGTACTGACTCCAGAAAGCCGATACGTCATGTATCGGCTTTTTCTTTTCCTACTCACTTTATAAAAAGAGAAACAAAGGGTTGTTTTTAAAATCTCATTTGATAATAATTATCATTAACATTCATTACTGAGATGCAGATGATGAAAGAGCAGCAGGTTCTTTATTCGAGGTTTTACAAAGCACAGGATCGCTTTGCTTCATTAGAACAAGTTCAAGGCCATGAACCGTTTGTGATTCAAGAGTATATCGAGTGCGCACTCACGCTTTCTGCTTACTATGAAAAGCATGCCGCCCAAGAAAATATCTTGTTGTGCGAGCTGTATCTGCGCCAAGTTTTCTTCCATTTGATAGAAGCGATTGAGTCTCCAGAACGCAGTTTCGCCTTTCGTCATATCTGCCTAGACTCTATTCACTCACCACTATTTTATTTGAAACGACACTACTGCCAGCAGCCACAAGGCCAAGCGCGTTTCTTGAATCTCAGCCAAACACTACAACAAGTCCAAGCCCCACTTAGCTAACAAGGATAGAAGATGACCCTACAATTTCGGATTGAAAAAGATAGCATGGGGGAAGTTAAAGTCCCTGCTGATGCGCTATATCAAGCACAAACTCAACGTGCCGTGGATAACTTCGCGTTTAGTTCGCACAAGATGCCAGATAGTTTCATTCAAGCACTGGCGCTGATTAAGCAGGCCGCCGCCGATACCAACGCTCAGTTAGGTTTATTAGAAGGTGATATTGCCAACGCGATAGCCGAAGCTAGCCAAGAGATCATTGAGGGTAAACACCTCGAGCAATTCCCTATTGATGTTTACCAAACCGGTTCTGGTACAAGCTCCAACATGAATGCCAACGAAGTGATTGCGACACTCGCTTCAAGAAGCCTGCAAGGAGACGTGAACCCAAATGATCACGTAAACATGGGGCAAAGCAGTAACGATGTCGTGCCGACAGCAATCCAAGTCAGTGTCGCTTTGATGGCAGAAAATAAGCTGTTGCCTGCACTTACCCACCTTTCTGCGGCGCTTACCGTAAAACAGCATGAACTTGCTGAGGTAGTCAAAACTGGCCGTACCCATCTAATGGATGCAATGCCGATTACCTTTGCTCAAGAGCTTGGTGGTTGGAAATTTCAGATTGAACATGCCAAGCAAGCGATAGAAAGCAGCTTGCCAGCAGTCAAGGCGCTTGCTCAAGGTGGTACAGCGGTAGGTACCGGGATTAATGCCGACCCACGCTTTGCCGATAAGTTTGCAAGTAACCTGTCTCAATCGACAAAGATCAGTTTTACCTCGAGTGAAAACTTCTTTTTTAACCTCAGCAGCCAAGACGCGATCGTTGCACTGTCAGGTCAGCTCAAAACTGCAGCCGTTGCGATCATGAAGATCTCAAACGATCTTCGCTGGATGAATTCAGGGCCGTTGGCTGGCTTAGGGGAAATTGAGTTGCAGGCTCTACAGCCGGGTTCATCGATCATGCCTGGCAAAGTGAACCCTGTAATTCCAGAAGCAGCTGCAATGGCGGCAGCACAAGTGATTGGCAATGACACCACTATTACGATTGCAGGCCAATCGGGTAACTTCCAATTGAATGTGATGCTGCCCGTTATTGCTCATAACGTATTAGAAAGCATAGAGTTGTTAGCAAACAGTTCAGTCGCACTGGCTGATAAAGCAATTTCTACCTTCACGGTACGCCAAGACAACCTCGATTTGGCACTGTCAAAGAACCCAATCCTAGTGACCGCACTTAACCCTGTGATTGGCTACTTGAAGGCGGCTGATATTGCCAAGAAAGCTTATAAAGAAGGCCTACCAATTCTGGATGTAGCAGAAAGAGAAACCGATCTTAGCCGAGAAGAGCTCAGCAAGCTGCTTGATCCAACCACACTGACACAGGGTGGCATTGCGGGTTAGTTATTGAATTAACAAGCGAATAGTCATCCACAGAAACAAAAAAGGCCTCACCTGAGGCCTTTTTAATCTCTAAGAGTTAATTAAACTAACTCACCCGATTTAGGACCGCTCTGAGTTTTAGTGGCTTCACAGGTTTAGCAATAAAGCTAAAGCTGTTGGCCTTTATCGCTGCCAACATGTCATCGGTTCTATCTGCACTGATGATGACCCCTTCAAAAGAGTCCCCAAGGCGCAAACGACACTGCTGCAATACTTCGAGCCCCGTTCTGCCATTATCTAAACGGTAATCAGAGAAAATCACATCCGGCTGCCAATCATCATCGAGACACTTCAAACTTTCGACTAGATCAACGGCTGTCTTAACTTCACAGCCCCATCGCCCTATCAAGTTCTCCATACCGACCAAAATTTCTCGCTCATTATCGACACACAGTATTTTCAAGTGCTCGATATCACTGGTCGCCATTGGCG
Organism: Vibrio atlanticus; assembly: GCF_024347315.1. NCBI lineage: Bacteria > Pseudomonadati > Pseudomonadota > Gammaproteobacteria > Vibrionales > Vibrionaceae > Vibrio > Vibrio atlanticus. The sequence goes on from NZ_AP025460.1 coordinate 3,210,612, forward strand.
TAGAAGCTTGCACAACCGGAGCCACTTGCTCTGCTCTCGCTAAGGTGATGGAAAAGACGCTGCCTTCTCCCGGCCATGAACGCATCGAGATTTGATGACCAAGCACATGAGCAATCCCTTTCGAAATCGCCAACCCTAATCCCAACCCCTGATCGGCACGAACTTGGCTGCCACGCGTAAACTCTTCGAAGATCTCTTGTTGCTTGTCTTCATCGATACCGGTTCCGTTATCCCACACATCAATTCGTACCTGACCATTGACTCGTCTCGCACCCAGCACCACTTTTCCTTCAGGGTTATAGCGAAATGCATTCGTTAAAAAGTTCTGAATCACTCGTCTTAATAACTTAGGGTCAGAATGAATAAACAGTGACGATGGAATCATCTGAAACTGTATTTTTTGCTGTGTCGCTAAAGCGCTAAATTCCGCATTCAAATTGGTCAGCACATCATGCACGGCAATCGCGTGAATGTTGGTTTCTAATTTTCCTGACTCCAATCGCGAGATATCAAGCAGGTCGCCAATCAGATCTTCAGCCGCACCCAACGCACTTTCGATATGAGAAGAAAGCTGCTTCTCCTCTTGCTCTTTTGCCACCTCAGATAGCGAAGAAGCAAACAAGCGAGCAGCATTTAATGGCTGCATCAAATCGTGACTAACAGCCGCAAGAAAACGACTCTTAGATTGTGATTCTTGGTCAGAGATTTGCGTCGCCTTTACCAAGCGATGGTTAAGCTTCTCGAGCTCTTGAGTTCGTTCATGGACTCTCGATTCCAAGCTTTCATTAGCATCTTTTAGCGCTTGCTCTGCTTGTCTGAAAACCGTGATGTCGGTAAAGCTCATGACGAAGCCACCACTAGGCATTGGGTTACCTTGCACCTCAATCACTCGACCATCCGGACGAATACGAGATGAGGTGTGTCGCGTGCCTTGCTCAAGGTGATAAACACGGCGTCGAACGTGATCTTCTGGGTCGCCTGGGCCACATAAACCTTGCTCAGCATTGTGACGAATTACATCTGAAATGGGTCGACCCACCTGAATCAAGCCAGCAGGGAATTCAAACAGCTCTAAGTAACGTTGATTCCACGCCACCAGCCTCATTTGTTTGTCAATTACGGCAATGCCTTGGCCAATATGTTCAATCGCTCCTTGCAGTAAACCACGGCTGAAGTCGTACAGTTCCGAAGCTTCATCCACGATGGTCGCGACTTCTTCAAGCTGCATATTTCTGCCCTGCAAGGCCGAAGTAAGTACTAACTTAGCTGAAGATGCACCGAATACACCAGCGAGCACACGTTCTGCATGTCGAATCAGGCTTGCGGGCGCTTGTTGGTTAGGAAGTAGCGGCTGCCCGTGCTGTTGCCAATAACTCTGTAAGGCACTTTTCGCACGCTTACGCCCCACAAAACGAGACGCCAGCATTTCTAATTCAGCGACCGTCACACGGCTCTGATAGAGGCTGATGTTCTCATTTTCTGGTAATGGTGTGCCAATAAAAGCAGCCGATTGTAAACGCTCACTTAGGCTTGGTCTGGTCGTCATCGAGACCACGGCATAGCACAAGGTATTGAGTAAAATACTCAGCACTATGCCCCAATTTGAGCTGCTAACATCCCAACTTCTCAGCAGTTCCGGCGGCGTGATAATCCACAGCAGTAAGTTACTTTCGCTATCGCCCGCTAGCATGCTGGTTTGACTCATCAGGGTAATCAGCCAGATCACCGAACCGACAAGCAAACCGACATAGACACCCTTACGGTTTCCGGGACGCCAGTACAATCCACCAATTAATGCAGGAGCGAACTGAGCAATCGCCGCAAAGGAAAGAAAGCCAATCGCCGACAGTGAGTGAATGGTATCGAGCGCTTGATAGAACAGCCAAGCACCAAGTAACAGCAGTAAAATCAACCCACGCCGAATCACCAGCAACATGCCAGAAAAATGTCGATGGGTTCTTTGAGTTAGGCGCATACGGCGCAGCAGCAATGGCATCACTAAATCATTCGATACCATGATCGCTAATGCGATGGTCGAGACAATCACCATGCCACTCGCCGCCGAAGTACCTCCGAGGAAAGCTAACAAAGCAATGTGATTCGCACCTTCTGCCATTGGTACACTGATCACGTAAGTATCAGCCGGCATGTCGGTGAGCAGCCCTTGTCCTGCCCAAGCAATTGGCAGCACAAACAGGCCCATCAAAATCAGATAAAGTGGAAACAACCAGCGAGCGGTATGCAAATCTTGAGGACGTTCGTTCTCAACCACCATGGTGTGAAATTGGCGCGGCAGACAGACAATCGCCAACATGGTCAAAACGGTATGAATAATTAAGGTCGGAATATTAGGCGATTCGTAGGTGGAAGCCGCCACATCAAACAAGTCAATTTTGTCACTGCTCATCGCCAGATAGATAATAAACAGGCCAACAATCAGGAAAGCCGCTAGCTTAACAATTGACTCAAACGCCACCGCCATCATCATGCCACGGTGATGCTCTGTGTTATCGATGTGCCGCGTACCAAACAGCATGGTAAAAATGGCCAAAGCACCGACCACAAACCAAGACACGTGATAATCCTGATAGCCGAAATCAGACGCTAGGTTTGGCGCAACAATATCTAGCCCCATGGTGATACCACGCAGCTGTAGCGCGATATAAGGAAGAATACCGACCACGGCAATCACGGTGACGGCAACAGCCAAGCCCTGAGATTTTCCATAACGAGCCGCGATAAAATCGGCAATTGAAGTGATGTGTTCACGCTTTGCAATCAGGATCAACCGCGCCAAGATCCGCCACCCGAGTGTAAAGACCAGAATGGGGGCGAGGTAGATGGGTAAAAAGGACCATGGGTTATTGCTCGCCTGTCCGACCGTTCCATAGAAAGTCCAAGAGGTACAATACACTGCAATCGAAAGGCTATAGATCCATGGCCGCCAACGCGATAGCCAACGAACCTGCCTGTCTCCATACCAAGCGATCAGAAATAACACGCCCAAATAGGCTAAAGAGACTGGAATTACTATCCATCCTTGCATTAAAAACCCTTTTTCATCCATAAAAAAACCTCTCCATAAGGGAGAGGTTTCATTTAACTAAGGATGGGTCATTAACTCAATCGAATCGCTTAAATTCTGTGCTTCAGACTCTAATTATCAGCATTTGCTGTTAGATTCTAATTGTTCCGAACCTGATTGATTAATCTCAACCACTGAACTTCTCTCGTCCAACTTAATGAACAGAGCAAGAGCACCCATCGCGGCCATACCCCAGAAGATGTTTGCCCCCCAAAGCTCATAGCCCCAACCACTTAAGGTCGTCATTAGTGCGATAACAGCTCCCAATGGGATCGCGTTATACAGAGCTTGCAGCGCGACCATTTTATTCTGTTCTTCTGATTGAATGTATTGAATGGCTGCGATGTGTGCCATAGCAAACGTCACACCATGCAGCATTTGCACCATAACCAAGGCGAAAATCGCCGTTGTTGATGCCGTAATCCCCCAGCGAGCCATCACACCGATTGCAGCTACCACGAACAGAGTACGCATTGACCAGCCAGAGAATAAGCGCTTACTGAGAGCAAACACAGCCACCTCAGCAACAACGCCTAGGCTCCATAAATAACCAATAATCGCTTCTGAGTGACCGGCTTCTTTCCAGTAAATCGCACTAAAACTGTAGTAAGCCGCATGGCTACCTTGCAGCAACGCCATCAAGGCCAAAAATTTAACCACAGACGACTCACGCAGTAACTCACCTAATTTTGGTCGCACTGCTTGTTTCTCAGATTGCGTTACTGGCATCACGTTAGGGTTTCTCATCGCCAACACTAACGACAACAGCACACCAACAAGCGCTGTATACAAAATCATATCAGTGCCAAACTGTGCGACTAAATAACCCACCACGGTTGAACCCGCAATAAAAGCAATCGAACCCCATAAACGAGTGCGTCCATAGTCAAGCATCTTAAGACGACTGTAATGGTTAGCCATTGCGTCAGAAAGAGGGATAACCGGCCCACAACACAGGTTAAACAATACTGTTGCCAACAGCATCAATAGAAAACTGCCTCCAGTGAAGAAGTGGAAACCAACAAATAACAATGAGGCGAAGCTCAACCAGCGCAGAGCGGGCAAAAGATTCTCTACGTTATGGATGCGCGGCGTAATCACAAGGTTAGCAACACAGCGAGTCGCAAAACCAATACCAATCAATACACCGATGTCCCCTGCAGAAACGCCTTGGTCTTCAAACCACAACGCCCAAAATGGCAAGTACACACCATACGCAAAAAAGAAACCAAGAAAATACTGAGATATCCATCCGTAAGGAGAGGGGCTAAACATAAATAACCTATAAAGTGTGCGGAAAAAGGCGGCTCCAATTATGCCTATCTAGAGTAGGATGAAAAAGGGAATTATTACTGGGATAGCATTCCTATATTTAATTAGCCTAGATATCACTTATCACTTATCACTTATCACTTATCACTTATCACTTATCACTTATCACTTATCACCAAGCTATATCACGTTCGTCGATATCTAGTCTGCATTTAGACTAAAGTCGTCTGGAGCTTCGCTGGTATTTTGTCAGACTGATTAAAGACTCCCACTTCTTGTGATGCTTATGCCTGAAAAATTTAATATGCAGCACCCACCCTTCGATAGCCTGTCCGATACGGAACAGTTGAAGCTTCGCTCTTCATTAGACGTGGTGTATTACCGCTCTCAAGAAGTGATACTGGAAGCAGATAGGCCGAGCAGACACCTGCACATCCTGATCAAAGGAGCCGTTGAAGAGCGCGCGAGCAGTGATGGTGAGATTTACGCACATTACGCCAATGACGATATTTTTGATGTGCGCAGCCAGTTTGAACCTCACACCAAACATCAATATATCGCACTCGAAGACACCTTAAGCTACCTACTGCCTACCGATGTTTTTCTCGATCTTTATCACGCCAATGGTCAATTTGCCGCCTACTTTGATAGTAACCTGTCGACACGGAAAGCTCTGATTGAGGCCGCTCAGCAGCAACAAAACCTTGCCGAGTTTATATTGACCAAAGTGGATGACTCTATCTATCACCCACCACTGATTCTTGAGCCAGGGCAACCCATCAACCAAGTGACTCAAACCCTAAAAGAACAAGGCTTAGACTCGGCGCTAGTGCATTTAGACGACAAAGGCATAAAAGATTTTGGTTCAGGCTCCTTACCGTATGGGATCGTCACACGAACCAATTTATTGCACGCTGTAATGCTCGATAACTTCCCACAGGATACGCCTGTTGGCGAGATTGCAACATTTCCGGTGATGCACGTAAACCAAGGTGATTTCTTATTTAATGCCATGATTACCATGACCAGAAACCGGGTAAAAAGGTTGATGGTTTGTGACGGTCTAAATGCTGTCGGCATGGTGGATATGACACAAATCCTCAGTGCATTCTCCACTCACTCTCACGTGCTCACTTTGCGTATTGCGCGATCCACCAGCATTGAAGAGCTCGCATTAGCCTCCAACAAACAACGTCAACTGGTCGAAAGCCTACTCAATAACGGCATTCGCACGCGCTTCATCATGGAGCTAATTTCAGCCGTTAATGAACAGATAATAGAGAAAGCGTTTGAGTTGGTTATCCCACCCGCACTGCATAATCATTGCTGCCTCATCGTGTTGGGTTCCGAAGGCCGTGGAGAACAAATTCTCAAAACCGATCAAGACAACGCGCTGATTATTCAAGATGGTTTAGAGTGGCATCAATGCCAGAGTGCTATGAACGACCTCACTCACACATTGCAGCAATTGGGCTATCCACTCTGTCCGGGCAACGTGATGGTCAACAACCCCAAATGGGTGCATTCAGAACAAGAGTGGAAACAAACCCTCACCCGTTGGGTAAAAAAAGCCACGCCAGATACCGTGATGGATATCGCGATCATGGCGGATGCACACGCCGTTGCGGGTAATAGAGAGTTATTAAAACCCGTAAAGCAGCACCTAAGTGATTTGATGCTCGGACAAGAATTGATTCTGACTGAATTCTGCCGACCGGCTCTGAACTTCTCAGTACCCCTCACCCTGTTTGGCAATGTTAAACAATCCAAGTCAGGGCTCGATATCAAACAAGGCGGTATTTTCCCTATCGTGCATGGTGTGAGGGCACTCTGTCTTGAGCATGGTGTCACGGTAAACAACACCTTCGAACGCATTGAACAGTTGGTCTGTAAGAAAGTGCTTGAGCAAAGTACCGCCGATAACCTTAGTGAAGCACTCAAACAGTTCTTTAAGTGGCGCTTAGCCCAAAGACTTTCTCAGCAGCACAGTAGCAACAAGATTAACGTCAAATTGATGGAGCGAGCAGACAGAGACTTACTTCGCCATAGCTTGCATGTGGTCAAAAAATTCAAGCAATGGCTTGGCTACCACTATCAGATACGAGATTAGGCGATTGAACGATGAATAGATTGGTTCGTTATTACTGGCATCATAAACTCAAAGGCTCTACTTATCAGCCTCTGTTTACTGCGCCTGCTAATCACGAATACGTATCTCTCGATTGTGAAACCACCAGCCTCGACCCCAATCAGGCAGAATTAGTCACCATTGCCGCAACCAAGATCATCGGCAACCGAATCATTACCAGCCAACCTTTTGAAGTCCGATTGCGCGCCCCTCAATCGCTCGATTGCAATTCAATAAAAATCCACCGTATTCGCCATCAAGATCTAAAGCACGGCCTCGAAGAAAAACAGGCTTTAATCGAGCTACTGAACTTCATTGGAAATCGTCCTTTAGTCGGCTATCACATCCGCTATGATAAAAAAATCCTCGATCGTGCCTGTTTAAAACAGCTTGGATTTCCACTGCCTAACCGATTAGTCGAAGTAAGCCAACTTTATCAAGACAAGCTCGAAAGGCAGCTGCCCAATGCCTATTTTGATCTCAGTATGGACGCAATCTGTCGCCAGCTCGATTTACCTATCCCCGTCAATAAACATGATGCATTACAAGACGCTATCTCCGCCGCCCTGATCTTTGTTCGCCTGAAGCATGGTGATCTACCCCGTTTCAACTCTTCTTATTCTTAATTCAACCACTGGCGCTTCACATAGAGAGCAACATCTCAAAAATGAACTTAACTCGCTATTTTGTAAGTGAAAAGCAGCGTCTCATCCTAAAGTCTAATTGTGGAAATCGCCATCCTAGTCGAGAGTGATAACACAAAGACGGTTCTGTAATAGACCTAGAAACTGAACACAAAGGAAGTTGCCAGTTCATTAGGAATGTAGGCACAAGGAGAGATGCAATGAGTGAAGCCCACGTTTATCCGGTAAAAGAAAATATTAAATCAACTACACACGCGGATAATGACACTTACCTAGCCATGTACCAGCAATCTGTTTCTGACCCTGAAGGCTTTTGGGGTGAACACGGAAAAATCGTTGATTGGATTAAACCTTTCACACAGGTAAAAAATACCTCTTTCGACCCTGGCCACATTGATATTCGCTGGTTTGAAGATGGCACGCTTAACGTTTCGGCTAACTGTATCGACCGCCACCTTGCTGAACGCGGCGATGAAGTCGCTATTATTTGGGAAGGCGATGACCCGGCGGATGACAAAACTCTAACTTTTAATGAACTACACAAAGAAGTGTGCCTGTTTTCGAATGCTCTGAAAGAGCAAGGCGTGCGCAAAGGCGATGTGGTTTGTTTATACATGCCAATGGTTCCTGAAGCTGCAGTAGCCATGCTGGCGTGTACCCGTATCGGGGCGGTTCACACAGTCGTATTTGGTGGTTTCTCACCAGAAGCACTGTCTGGTCGTATTATCGATTCAAATTCTAAAGTCGTTATCACTGCCGATGAAGGCGTGCGTGGCGGCCGTGCTGTTCCACTGAAGAAAAATGTCGATGAAGCACTGACGAATCCTGAAGTGAAGAACATCGAAAAGGTTGTAGTATTCAAACGTACTGGCGGCGATGTTGCATGGCACGAACACCGCGATGTGTGGTGGCACGATGCTATTGCTAATGTATCTGCAGATTGCCCACCAGAAGAGATGAACGCAGAAGATCCACTATTCATCCTTTATACCTCAGGCTCAACAGGCAAACCTAAGGGTGTTATGCACACCACAGGTGGTTACCTCGTTTATGCAGCGATGACCTTCAAATACGTGTTCGATTACCAAGAAGGCGAAACTTTCTGGTGTACAGCTGATGTGGGTTGGATTACTGGTCACACATACCTTGTTTACGGGCCACTAGCCAATGGTGCAAAAACCATTCTGTTTGAAGGCGTGCCGAACTACCCGAACACAAGCCGCATGAGTGAAGTGGTCGATAAGCACCAAGTTAATATTCTTTATACTGCGCCAACAGCTATTCGTGCATTGATGGCGAAAGGCAATGAAGCCGTTGAAGGCACGTCTCGTGACAGCCTAAGAATCATGGGCTCAGTGGGTGAACCTATCAACCCAGAGGCGTGGGAGTGGTACTACAAAACAATCGGTAATGAGCAGTCTCCAATTGTTGATACATGGTGGCAAACAGAAACGGGCGGAATCTTGATTGCACCGCTACCAGGCGCAACAGACCTAAAACCGGGCTCAGCGACGCGTCCATTCTTCGGTGTGCAACCGGCGCTGGTTGATAACATGGGTAACATCATTGAGGGTGCAACAGACGGCAACCTAGTGATTCTTGACTCTTGGCCAGGCCAGATGCGTACCGTTCACGGCGATCATGACCGTTTCGAACAAACTTACTTCTCGACCTTTAAAGGCATGTACTTCACCAGTGATGGTGCTCGTCGTGATGAAGACGGTTACTACTGGATTACTGGCCGTGTTGATGACGTTCTGAACGTATCAGGTCACCGTATGGGTACCGCTGAGATTGAATCGGCTCTAGTCGCATTTGATAAGATCGCAGAGGCTGCGATTGTAGGTATCCCTCATGATATTAAAGGCCAAGCGATTTACGCTTACATCACGTTGAATGATGGTGAGTTCCCAACCGCAGAGCTTCATAAAGAAGTCAAAGACTGGGTACGTAAAGAGATTGGCCCAATCGCAACGCCAGATGTACTGCACTGGACCGACTCATTACCAAAAACTCGTTCAGGTAAAATCATGCGTCGTATCCTGCGTAAGATTGCCACTGGCGATACTGGCAACCTAGGCGATACGTCGACACTAGCAGACCCAAGCGTGGTCGATAAGCTGATTGCAGAGAAAGCGGAACTGGCATAAGCAACCCGTTACATTACGTAATTACTGTTTAAAACAGCGCCTTTCTAAACCGTCACCTATGTGGCGGTTTTTTTATGGCTGATCTTGATCTCAAATATCCTCGACAAAATTAAGGCTAAGGCGCTTTTTTGTTAAGTTAGTAACAATCTCACACTCTCTCAATAGGAGATTAGACCAGTAAATTGCTGCGATTTGCGCTGAATTAGCTATAATCTGGTTCTAATTTTTAAATTTGGGTTTTTCTTACTGGAAATTATCCCCAAATTTTCAATAAAATGGCAACATTCACGTTCGTAAACACGATAAAGGAAGATAGCCCCACAATGTCTACAAAGTTTCGCATTCTAGTTTTAAATGGACCAAACCTTAATCTGTTAGGCCTTAGAGAACCTGCACACTACGGTTCTCAAACACTTGACCAGATTATTAGCTCATTGACCGAGCAAGCGAAAACACACGATGTTGAGCTATCTCACTTACAGTCAAATCGTGAGTATGAGCTGATTGAAGCTATCCATAGTGCTTATCAAAATGTTGATTTCATTATTATCAACCCAGCGGCCTTTACACATACCAGTGTGGCGTTGCGTGATGCACTACTTGGTGTTGCTATCCCATTTATTGAGGTTCACCTATCGAATGTTCACGCACGTGAACCATTCCGTCACCACTCTTACCTGTCTGATAAAGCAGAAGGTGTGATTTGTGGCTTAGGTGCCCAAGGTTATCAATTTGCTTTGACAGCTGCGCTCAACAAGCTCAACGCAAAGTAAATAAAAACAACGAACTATTACTAACCTACTCAGTCAAAGAGTAAGTTCAATCAACAGATAAAGAGAAAGAAACAATGGATATTCGCAAAATCAAGAAGCTAATCGAATTGGTTGAAGAGTCTGGTATTTCTGAGCTAGAGATCTCTGAAGGTGAAGAGTCAGTACGAATCAGTCGTAACAGCCCTGTATCTGCAGCGCCTATTCAATATGCAGCAGCTCCAGCTCCTGTAGCGGCAGCAGCACCTGCGGCGGCACCTGTAGCTGCAGAAGCGGCAGCTCCTGCGGTTCCTGCTGGTCACCAAGTTCTTTCTCCAATGGTTGGTACTTTCTACGGCGCTCCAAGCCCAGATGCAAAACCGTTCGTTAAAGTGGGTCAATCTGTAACTGCTGGCGAAACACTATGTATCGTTGAAGCAATGAAAATGATGAACCAAATCGAAGCTGATAAATCTGGTGTTGTAACGGCTATCCTAGTTGAAGACGGTCAACCAGTAGAATTCGACCAAGCTCTAGTAATTATCGAATAATAGAGAGCACTCATTATGTTAGATAAATTAGTAATCGCGAACCGTGGTGAAATTGCACTGCGTATTCTGCGAGCATGTAAAGAACTTGGCATCAAAACGGTAGCAGTTCACTCAACCGCTGACCGCGATCTTAAGCACGTACTGCTTGCTGACGAAACCATTTGTATCGGTCCAGCTCGTGGTATCGATAGCTACCTGAACATCCCTCGTATCATCAGCGCTGCTGAAGTAACGGGTGCAGTTGCTATTCACCCAGGCTACGGCTTCCTATCTGAAAATGCAGATTTTGCAGAACAGGTAGAGCGCAGTGGTTTTATCTTCGTTGGCCCTAAAGCTGAAACCATTCGCATGATGGGTGACAAAGTGTCAGCTATCACGTCAATGAAAAAAGCGGGTGTACCTTGTGTACCAGGTTCTGACGGCCCTCTTGACGACGACGAAGCGAAAAACAAAGCGCACGCTAAGCGCATTGGTTTCCCTGTAATCATCAAGGCTTCTGGCGGCGGCGGCGGTCGTGGTATGCGTGTTGTTCGTACTGAAAAAGAACTAACAGAAGCTATCGCAATGACTCGTGCTGAAGCAAAAGCATGTTTCAATAACGACATGGTTTACATGGAAAAATTCCTAGAAAACCCACGTCACATTGAAGTACAAGTGCTTGCAGATGGTCAAGGTAATGCTATCCACCTAGGTGAGCGTGACTGTTCAATGCAGCGTCGTCACCAGAAAGTTGTGGAAGAAGCGCCAGCACCAGGTATCACTGAAGAAATGCGTAAATACATCGGCGACCGTTGTACTCGTGCATGTCTTGAGATTGGTTACCGCGGCGCAGGTACATTTGAATTCCTATACGAGAACGGTGAGTTCTACTTCATCGAAATGAACACTCGTATCCAGGTTGAGCACACGATTACTGAAATGGTAACGGGTATCGATCTAGTGAAAGAGCAACTTCGCATTGCTGCTGGTCAGCCTCTATCATTCACACAGGATGATATTAAGCTGCGCGGCCACTCAATCGAATGTCGTATCAATGCAGAAGATCCCGTACGTTTCCTACCGTCTCCAGGCAAGATCACGCGCTTCCATGCTCCAGGTGGTATGGGCGTACGTTGGGAGTCTCACATCTACACGGGTTACACAGTGCCACCACACTACGATTCAATGATTGGCAAGCTGATCACTTACGGTGAAAACCGTGATGTTGCTATCGCTCGTATGAAGAACGCATTGGGTGAAATGATTGTTGAAGGTATTAACGTTAATACTGAGCTTCAACTGTCTATTATGAACGACGAAAACTTCCAACACGGTGGGGCAAACATCCACTACCTTGAGAAGAAGCTTGGTCTACAATAGAAGCTTGGTCTGCAACAGAAGCAGGTCTTCCATAATACGTTCTCTGTAGAACAGTAATAAATGCTCACTTCGGTGAGCATTTTTGTTTGTAAATACTCGCAATAATCAATTCATAATCCCCATTATATTCCGTGGGGTTTTGGTGAATTTGCTCATATTTTCTGCTAGACTCGCCATCCAATTTTTCTCATATAGAAGATGCAGCCATGCCTTGGATTCAAATCAAGCTTAATGCTACCAATGAAAATGCCGAACAAATCGGCGACATGTTAATGGAAGAGACTGGTGCTCTTTCTGTAACTTTCCTGGATGCACAAGATACCCCTGTATTTGAGCCTCTGCCGGGCGAAACTCGCCTTTGGGGTGATACTGACATTCTCGCGCTTTACGACGCTGAGACTGACACTGGTGTCGTTCTAGCGCAGATTAAAGCAAGCAACATGTTCCCTGCAGACTTTGCTCACAAAGTAGAGCAAATTGAAGACAAGGATTGGGAACGTGAATGGATGGACAACTTCCACCCAATGAAGTTTGGTGAGCGTTTATGGATCTGTCCTAGCTGGCGCGATATCCCTGAACCTGACGCTGTAAACGTAATGCTGGATCCCGGTCTTGCATTCGGTACCGGTACTCACCCAACAACAGCATTGTGTCTTGAGTGGCTTGAAGGCCTAGACCTGACAGGTAAAACCGTGATCGATTTCGGTTGTGGTTCTGGCATTCTTGCGATCGCTGCGATCAAACTTGGCGCGGCAAAAGTTGTCGGGATCGACATTGATCCTCAAGCTCTGCTTGCATCAAAAGACAACGCACAACGCAATGGTGTTGCTGAGCAACTAGAGGTGTTCTTGCCACAAGATCAACCTGAAGGTTTACTTGCTGACGTTGTTGTTGCCAACATTCTTGCCGGTCCATTACGCGACCTTTCTGGCATCATTAAAGGTCTAGTAAAGCCAAATGGTGTACTAGCAATGTCGGGTGTTTTAGATACACAAGCGGAAGATGTTGCAACTTATTATCGTGATGAGCTTCACATTGATCCAATCATTGAACAACAGGAATGGTGTCGAATCTCTGGTCGCAAGCAAGGCTAGGTAAGACTTTGGGCGCTAATTGACTGAAATTTAAACGAATTACAAAAACAAATTGTAAATGCTCAAATATTAGTCTTTTCACGCAGCGAAAAAATGCGTAAAATGCGCGCCCTTGCTGGTACAGAACTGTGATGACATTTTTGAAAATCGGAAATTATCAACTTAAGAACAATCTAATCGTCGCTCCTATGGCTGGCGTAACGGATAGACCATTCCGTGAGTTGTGTCTTCGTTACGGTGCGGGGATGGCAGTCAGTGAAATGATGTCCTCCAATCCGAAAGTTTGGAAAACGTCAAAATCTCAGCAGCGTATGGTACATGAAGGCGAATCGGGCATTCGTTCAGTACAAATCGCTGGTGCAGATCCACAGCTTATGGCCGAGGCTGCTCAATTCAATGTTGCTAACGGTGCGCAAATCATCGATATCAATATGGGTTGCCCAGCCAAAAAAGTGAATAAGAAGCTTGCGGGCTCAGCCCTACTTCAGCATCCAGAACTCATTGAAGACATTCTGAAGGCTGTGGTAAATGCTGTCGACGTTCCAGTAACGTTGAAAACGCGCACAGGCTGGGATACAGACAATAGAAACTGTGTCCAAATCGCGAAAATAGCCGAAGACTGCGGCATACAAGCTCTTGCCCTTCACGGGAGAACTCGCGCTTGTATGTACAAAGGTGAGGCAGAATACAAACACATTAAAGCAGCGAAACAAGCAGTATCTATTCCGGTTATCGCTAACGGTGATATCGATAGTCCGGAAAAAGCGAAGTTTGTGCTGGAGTACACCGGCGCTGATGCTTTAATGATAGGTCGACCTGCCCAAGGACGTCCTTGGATTTTTAACGAAATCCTACACTATTTGGAAAACGGCACCACGATGGACCCACTCCCGATTTCGGAAGTGAAAGACATCATGCTTGGTCATGTGCTCGCTCTACATGAATTTTATGGAGAGTTTTTAGGCCCTCGCATCGCTCGTAAGCATGTGGGTTGGTATCTAAAAGAGCATGAACAAGCGAGTGAGTTTCGCCGTACCTTCAACGCATTCGAAGCAGGTGATCTGCAGCTTGAAGCGCTAGAAGGTTTTTTTGATAACGTTGCACCATAATTACGAGAAGAGCTAGACCGAATATGTTCGAACAAAATCTGACTTCAGAAGCATTGACAGTAACTACAGTTACATCACAAGACCAAATCACGCAGAAGCCACTACGTGACTCAGTTAAAGCATCATTGAAAAATTACCTTGCTCAATTAAACGGTCAAGAAGTCAGCGAGTTATACGAATTAGTATTAGCTGAAGTTGAACAGCCACTACTAGACACTATCATGCAGTACACTCGCGGTAACCAAACTCGCGCAGCAACCATGATGGGTATTAACCGCGGTACTCTTCGCAAGAAACTTAAAAAATACGGCATGAACTAATCGTTCTTTCGTAATTTATTGAATTAGAAGCCGAGCTCTTTATTGAACTCGGCTTTTTTTTGTTTATATGGCAACAAGCGAACAATTATCAATTAATTAGATGTAACGATTGATAACCTAATCACTACCGATATAATGACCCATTAATCTAATCGTCTGGAAGCTACATGCTTGATATGAAAAGGGAAGAATGGCTTAGCACACTGATCCGTGAACTGCCTGATCGTCATCTTCTGTTGGATACATCCGGACGTATTGTTGAAAACTTTGACAATCCAAATCACCACACAGTTTCAGAACTGTTGCCTCTCGCGGTTGAAAAGCAGCTGTTAGAGGCGGCAAAGCAAGCTTATTCCAGTCGCGAAATTCAATACATTCAATACTCTCTTGCGCCCTGTCAGCAACTTCAGCTTTCTATTGAACAACTTTTCGCTCAAGGGGAAGAGTCTGCAGAATCAGACGATCGATATTTTGAATCGACATTAAAGCCATTGTATCTCTCGCCAGAAAAGCAATACGTGCTGTGGCAAGAGCGAGATATTACTAAAGCACAGCAACGTGAAGCTGAGCTGATAGAACTCGCTGAAATCGATGAGCTAACTGGGATTTTAAATAGACGTGCCTTTTTACTTGGGTTGGAAAAAGAGTTCAGTCAATCGCCTAAGCAAAGCTTAACGTGTTTGATGATAGACATAGACCACTTCAAAGAGATCAATGATCAAGTTGGCCACCTTTCTGGTGATGAGGTAATCGTTCAAGTCGCGAGTTTATGCCAACAGTCAATAGACTGCGATGATTATCTAGGTCGCTTGGGTGGCGAAGAATTCGGTGTCATTCTCACACACACCAGTGCCATTGAAGCTTATTACGTTGCGGAGACGATTCGTAAAACGATTGAATCAACGCCGTGTACCGTAGACGGCCACATCATCTACCCAACAGTCAGCATCGGTGTTGCTGAATACACACCACACCTTAAAACCATAAAAGAACTATTGGCTCAAGCTGATAGAGCCATGTACTCTTCAAAGCAGACTGGTCGCAACCAAGTCACGCTTTACCATAATAACCTACCCACTTTAAAAATTGACGCTCAACTAAGAGCCAAAATACTGCAAGCTTCCTAGGGTTATCAACCGTAGTAAACCTCTCTCCCTAACGGGGACCTTTTCAGCTATTTACCATCAGCAGCACAGCATGAGCTTTGTTTATCTTCGCTCGCCAAAGCACCTAAGATAGAACAATGGCTCGCATCGTCATCTACATGACCGCAGCAAGCATCATTAATCTTCTTTAATGCCGTGCGTATTCTGCCAAGTTCACTGATTTTTTCATCAATAAGTGTCAGCTTTGCCGTTGTGATGGCTTTCACTTCCGAGCAACTGTGCTGCGTTGCTTCCAAGCGAATCTCGAGCAATTCCTTAATTTCATCTAAACTCAGCCCTAACGCTTTAGATTTAAGAATAAAGGTCACCTGTTTTTGATTGTTTTCATCATATAAGCGATATCCTGAGTCACTGCGACTGGCAGGAGCAATCAGGTTACTTTTTTCATAAAACCGCAAGGTATCGGCTGTCACACCGCATCTTTTCGCTAATTCACCGATCTGAAACATGTTTTTTCCTACTGTTCCGTCCATTCCACAATTAACCTTGTTGTTACTTTTCAGGCTGAAATGGCACTTTTCATAATTAATTTTGAGATGCCAAACGATTGCGCGAGCTTTTTTGTAATAAATTAGTTAGAATCTGCGCCATCAAATTTGGAGTTGGTTATCTTATAGCTTGATTATAAGAACACCCAAAAGGTCTTTACCAAAACTGGCCAATATTTTATCTCTTACTGGTATCTAAGATACTCCACGCTGAGAAGATAGAAACAAGTTCTTTTTTGGCAAATATCTTTATTTTAACCCCATGAATTTGAGGAAATGGAAGCATGAATAACGCTCGTCCAATTCGCCGCGCTCTAATCAGCGTATCAGACAAAACTGGTATCGTTGAATTTGCACAAGCTCTTGCTAACCGTGGTGTAGATATCTTATCTACCGGTGGCACTGCTCGCCTGCTTGCTGAAAAAGGCATCTCTGTTACAGAAGTATCTGATTACACTGGTTTCCCAGAAATGATGGATGGCCGTGTTAAGACTCTGCACCCAAAAGTTCATGGTGGTGTTCTAGGCCGTCGTGGCCAAGATGATGACGTGATGGAAACTCACGGTATCAACCCTATCGATATGGTTGTTGTAAACCTATATCCATTCGCAGAAACCGTTGCTAAAGAAGGTTGTACCCTTGCTGACGCTGTTGAGAACATCGACATCGGCGGTCCTACAATGGTTCGCTCTGCAGCGAAAAACCACAAAGACGTAACTATCGTTGTTAACGCACACGACTACGAGCGCGTTGTTGCTGAAATGGACGCGAACGAGAAATCTCTAACGCTAGAGACTCGCTTCGACCTCGCTATCGCAGCATTCGAGCACACCGCTTCTTACGACGGCATGATCGCAAACTACTTCGGCACTATGGTTCCTAGCTACGGCGCGAACAAGGAAGGCGATGAAGAGAGCAAATTTCCTCGTACGTTCAACCAACAGTTCGAGAAGAAGCAAGACATGCGCTACGGTGAGAACAGCCACCAAGCAGCCGCTTTCTACGTTGAAGCAAACCCTGAAGAAGCATCAGTATCGACTGCTCGCCAAATTCAAGGTAAAGCACTTTCTTACAACAACATCGCTGACACTGACGCAGCACTTGAGTGTGTGAAAGAGTTCGACCAGCCAGCATGTGTGATTGTTAAGCACGCTAACCCATGTGGTGTAGCACTAGGGGAAGACATCCTAGAAGCTTACGACCGTGCATTCAAAACAGACCCAACGTCTGCATTTGGCGGCATCATCGCTTTCAACCGTGAGCTAGACGCTGCAACAGCAACGGCTATCACTGAACGTCAATTCGTTGAAGTTATCATTGCACCATCAGTTTCTGCTGAAGCAGTAGCAATCGTAGCGGCTAAGAAAAATCTACGCCTACTTGAGTGCGGTGAGTGGACAACTAAGACAACTGGTTTTGACGTGAAACGCGTTAACGGCGGTTTGCTAGTTCAAGACCGCGACCAAGGCATGGTGTCTGAAGATGACCTGAAAGTGGTTTCTAAGCGTCAGCCAACAGCTGAAGAATTGAAAGATGCTCTATTCTGCTGGAAAGTAGCGAAGTACGTTAAATCTAACGCTATCGTTTACTCGAAAGGCGACATGACTATTGGTGTAGGCGCAGGCCAAATGAGCCGCGTTTACTCTGCGAAAATCGCAGGTATCAAAGCGGCAGACGAAGGTCTACAGGTTGAAGGTTGTGTGATGGCCTCAGACGCATTCTTCCCATTCCGTGACGGTATCGACGCGGCAGCGGAAGCTGGCATCAAGTGTGTTATCCAACCGGGCGGCTCTATGCGTGATGACGAAGTTATCGCAGCAGCAGACGAACACGGCATGGCGATGATCTTTACTGGCATGCGTCACTTCCGCCACTAATTTCCTCTTCGTATTTGGCACTGTGGCGTCGTTAGCTGCTTTCGCCCACCCCGGTCACATAGCGATCTATGCTCCCGGGGATGGGCTCAATTGCTGCCTAGCCACATCACCAACTACTTTGAGCAAGACTTATAACTTTGTTTTTTTAAATATTTAGATATTTGAGATTAAGGATTTTACAATGCGAGTTTTAATCATCGGTGCTGGCGGTCGTGAGCACGCACTAGGTTGGAAAGCAGCACAAAACCCAAACGTTGAAACAGTATTCATCGCTCCAGGTAACGCAGGCACTGCACTTGAGCCTAAACTTGAGAACGTAAACATCGGCGTTGAAGACACCGCTGGTTTAGTGGCGTTTGCTCAAGAGAAAAAAATCGAACTGACTATCGTTGGCCCTGAAGCGCCATTAGTTATTGGTGTAGTTGACGCATTCCGCGAAGTGGGTCTTCCTATCTTTGGTCCAACTCAAGCAGCAGCACAGCTTGAAGGTTCGAAAGCATTCACTAAAGACTTCCTAGCTCGTCATGACATCCCAACGGGTTACTACGCAAACTTCACTGAGATTGAGCCAGCTATCGCTTACGTACGTGAGCAAGGCGCTCCAATCGTAGTAAAAGCTGACGGTCTTGCGGCGGGTAAAGGCGTTATCGTTGCGATGACACTTGAAGAAGCTGAAGACGCAATCAAAGACATGCTAGCAGGCAACGCATTTGGCGAAGCAGGCAGCCGCGTGGTAATTGAAGAGTTCCTTGAAGGCGAAGAAGCAAGCTTCATCGTAATGGTTGACGGTTCTAGCGTGCTTCCTATGGCCACCAGCCAAGATCACAAACGTGTTGGCGACAAAGACACTGGCCCTAATACTGGCGGCATGGGTGCTTACTCTCCAGCTCCAGTGGTAACTCCTGAAATCCATAACCGCATCCTTGAGGAAGTTATCTACCCAACGGTACGTGGTATGGACGCAGAAGGCGCACCTTACACTGGTTTCCTTTACGCAGGACTAATGATCGATGCTGACGGCACGCCTAAGGTTATCGAATACAACTGCCGCTTTGGCGACCCTGAAACGCAACCTATCATGATGCGTATGGAGTCAGACCTTGTTGAACTTTGCCTAATGGCTATCGATGAGAAGCTAGACGAAGCAGAATCAAAGTGGGACCCACGCGCTTCTATCGGTGTTGTTCTTGCGGCTGGCGGTTACCCTGCTGACTACGCAAAAGGTGACGTTATTTCACTGCCAACCAGCGAAGTTGAAGGCCAAAAGGTTTTCCACGCGGGTACGACAAATAACGAAGCTGGCGACGTTGTGACAAACGGTGGCCGTGTACTTTGTGCAACGGCACTGGGCAATACGGTTTCTGAAGCTCAGGAGCGCGCTTACGCGTTGACGAAGCAAGTTAGCTGGAATGGTATGTTCCACCGCAATGACATCGGTTACCGTGCGATTGCGCGCGAGCAAGAACAGTAATCAATCTACGACTCGCTTATGTTCGAATGACCGCAAGCAAGTAACAACAGAAAAGGCGCCTCGATTGGCGCCTTTTTTATTGCTTAATCTGTTCTGGGGTCTGTTCCTGTACACACAAATAAGCACTGACCTACAGCGGGTAAATTCTCTTAACCCTTTTAAATACGCTCTATTCTTTCAACAATGATGGTCTTGTAACACACTGATGGTTGTCATCTGCCAACATCAAAAATTCAGCAACAGATAGTTTTCTGAGAGACTCCTTGCCGACAAAAGCACCATAGCTCTCTACAGACGACAAACGGTTAATCACAAAATTAGGTAGTGTTTGATTAAATTCAATGTCAGAAATTTGCTTACCAGAGCAAGTCTGGAACGTTTTGCCATTCCAGTAACCCTGAACCAGTCTGAGCCCTTCGTCATGCTGCTTCATCGTAGTTTCTAAAACCGACTTGGCTTCTTTCTGGTAGCTTTCAAGTTGCTTCACTTGGATAGGCAAAATTTTGCTATCAATACGATACTGCTGATATACAGCTTCGCCTGACTTATTAAAACGCACATGGACACTATACGGAACCAGCTCATTAGAAGAATTACGTTGCTCACCTTCACGAATAAATTCACGAAGTATACCTTCCGACCAAGCATAGTCCGTTTGGTACCAGCCGTAATCGCCTACAGTGACGTAGTCAGCTGAAGTATGAGGTTGTGTTAGCTTGTTTGTAACCCAGTAGAAACTTGTCGCGTCGCCCATGACTTGGCCGCTGGTGTGAGTTTCAAATTGCTCTAGGTTTTTGCGAGGGCTGGTTGATGAACAGCCAATGAGAAATGTAGATAATAGTGAAACGAGAAGAAATGCTTTTTTCATAAAAACCTGTACCGAGGTGGAATACGACTACCTCGGTACAGTTTAGATTATTTCACTGAATCTTTCAGCGCTTTACCTGCAACAAATGCTGGAACATTTGCAGCAGCGATTTGGATCTCGTCACCAGTTTTTGGGTTACGACCAGTGCGAGCTGCACGGTGGTTTACTTTAAAAGTACCAAAACCAATTAGCTGAACTTGATCGCCATCTTTAAGAGCATCTGTAACACCGCCAAGAGTCGCTTCTAGAGCAGCTTTAGCTTGTGCTTTAGAAAGGTCCGCTTTTTCAGCAATAAAGTCGATTAATTGAGTCTTGTTCATTTTAGGTTTCCCTTCTTTGTATTTTTGAATTCGATTCACTCTAAAACATAAATGCCCCATCTGGCAAAGGTTTGTCGTCGATCTTTAGCTCTAATGCCGTAGTTTTAGCCATAATATGAGTAATAACTCACAATTTGTTACTGATTTTACTGAGCAAGCCCTTGTTTAAAAGGGGCTGAGAGCAAAATTAATGATGACCTAGCCACTACTTATTCTCTATAATCCACGCTGAATCGCTGCTAAAGCGTACAATTTAATTTAAGGGCAAACATGCTGCTGCTAACTATTTATGTCTCCATTGCTATTGGAGTTTCTTTCATTTGTTCTGTTTTGGAAGCTGTACTTTTGAGTATTAGTCCGAGCTACATTGCTCAACTAAAACAAAATGGGCACCCTGCAGCAGAGTCATTAGACAAACTGAAAACCGATATTGACCGCCCACTGGCGTCAATTTTAACGCTCAACACCATCGCGCACACCATCGGTGCTGCGACAGCGGGTGCACAAGCAGCAGTCGTTTTTGGTAGCCAATGGTTAGGCGTATTCTCTGCCGTATTAACTCTGGGTATTTTAGTTCTGTCTGAGATTGTTCCAAAAACCATTGGCGCGACCTACTGGCGTCAACTTGCTCCAGCATCATCAAATGTGCTTCGCTGGATGGTCTTTTTCCTAACACCATTTGTGTGGTTCTCAGAGCAAATCACCAAACGTTTAGCTCGCGGCCACCAGGCACCAAAAATGCGTGATGAGCTATCTGCAATGGCTATTTTGGCAAAAGAGAGCGGTGAATTTGCTGAAGGTGAATCAAAAATCCTGAGCAATCTGTTAGGTATTCAAGATGTGCCCGTGACTCAAGTCATGACACCACGCCCTGTTGTATTCCGCGTTGATGCAGAAATGAGTGTTAATACGTTCCTAGAACAACACAAAGACACGCCATTCTCACGCCCACTGGTTTACAGCGAGCAAACTGACAATATCATCGGTTTTGTCCACCGCTTAGAGCTGTTTAGATTGCAGCAAGCGGGTTGCGGTGAGAAGGCTCTGGGTGAAGTGATGCGCCCTATCCACGTCTTGCTAAACAACATGGGCTTAGCTAAGGCCTTTGACCAAATGATGGCAAACCGCCTGCAACTGTCTTTAGTTGTGGACGAGTACGGCACAATTCAGGGCATCATCACCCTAGAAGATATCTTTGAACACCTAGTGGGTGAAGAGATTGTCGACGAAGCAGATAAAACCACAGACATGCAAGAACTGGCGTTCCAACGCTGGGAAACTTGGAAAGAGACACACGGTGTTATCGAAAACCGCGATGAAGAGGACGAGCTAGAAGAAAAAACTCTAGCAGACAACGACACCTCAGACTCAAAGTCAGCGGATGAAAGCAAGGTTCAAAAAGAAGACAAGAAAGACGCTTAATCTAAATTTGATAGCGTCAGATACAACAAAGGCTCCCTAGGGCTGTCTCTTGATCACAAGTCTGGTTAATCAAGAGACTTAGCGAGTTCATACCCTTCAAGGATGGTTTGTAACCTAAGCCATCCTTGCCATAACGTCTTTATAGAAGCGCGACCTGTTCGCTTGGTATTCTTCCAACCACCTAACCGAGCAATACCGTTGTAAGCCCATGATATATTAGGCGCTTCTTTCGGTAGTTTTTTGCTCTCCAACTTGAGCCACATTAACTTCCACGCTTTGCCTTTTAATACCTGCTCACAACTGGTCTTAGATAACTCGTCTGATTCATTCATAAACCTCAATTGGAGTAACCGAGTCGCGATAAAAGCCAAAACGACGCTGAGCCTTTCTAAGTTATCCTTACTTTGCATTCTCAGTTGCTCAACTTCAGTCCCTTCACTTTTCCAGACTTTATGAAAATCTTCTATTAGCCAGCGCCGCTCATAATAACTGACGATTTTGAGTGCCTCTTCCTTGCTCGTTATCGGCTCTGAAGTCAGTAAGTGCCATGCGAGCTTATTACCACTCTCTCCTTGTTCTATACATCCCACGTAGTAAAGCGGAATGTTATCGAACTCTTTCTTGTTAGCAGGAGACTTGAGTGTCACGGGGGCATATTTGATATCTAAATGAGCCTTGCGAGCTTTACGACCGCCTTTTTGCGGTATTTCGAGCACTTTCTCTCCGGCTGATAACAGGGTAGAGGCATAGCTATAAAGACGATTATCATGCTCTTCAATACAGCGGCTTTGCATTGAGCGAACGAGGAACCTTTGTTGTTGCTCTCGCTTGTAAGTGAGGTATTCAAATAGGTCGGCTTCTCTATCGCACACAGAAATGACATCCGAAATTTTATCGCCAAGTCGCTCAGCGACATGGCGAGAGGCTTGTTCCCACTTATAACTTTCTTTCTCTTTGTATGGTCGAGTCGCATGCTGGTGCCTTTGACCTCGCTTTTCTATATCACGAGTCCAGCGCTGTTGTTCAATTAAACCAATAACAGATTGAGTGTCGGGAGCAAAAAGTAAGGTTGAGTGTACGAACATGGCGCGATGTCGATTACCTTGATTGGAGTGCCCGAGTTCATCTCGAATGCTGCGATGGGAGTAACTGAGAGAAGTGGTGTCTTCTAAGGCAAGAAGTGTCTGTTGCTCTAATGCTTCTTGTGCAGTGACATAAAAACCCGCTTCTGCGATATCTTCTGCTTTGATTTGCTCATTACGGATGAAGCGATAAGCCCCTTCCATTTCAGCAGGGGAGATAATGAGTTTCGAGACGGGTACGCCAGGTTGCTCGGCCAGTGAGGCTGCGAGAGCAACGAGTCTTTGAGTGCGTCTAGGGTCATTAAGGTGGGCTTGACCGAACTGTTTTTGTGCCCAAAGGGTTGGCTCTATATAGGTCATGATAATCATCCTTGTCATTGCTTAGATGATCAGATCATGAAACCTAAAAATAGTTCAAAAAAAATCCCCAAGCGTGGCTTAGGGATTTGTGTATAAGAGACAGCCCTAGGGAGCCTTTGTTTCTATTCGTACCTTGATGCAATTGCAGATTATAGTGCAACACCAATGTTACTGACCGGGTCTTCACGCAGTTCGTGACGTAGGTCTTTGATCAGCTCTAAGTCACGCTCAGTCGTTTCACGTAGAGGTCGGAAAATGGCCCACTGAACGTCCCACTCTTCACATACAGCTTCGTTTTTTTTCTGGTTTTCGTTCGTCACTTCTTCAGCGCCTTGAGCAAACTCAAGCTCAGCAACCGTCTTCACCGATTGTTGACTCACTTTAATTACCGCTTCCAACATATGCTCACGATCAAGTAGACCATGGATTAATGTTGCTAAGCCTTGGCATGCGTCCATTGCAGGGTAAACACCATAGAAATCAAAATCATCTGCGCTAGGGAATAGCTCTTCTACTTTCTCAAGTTGACGCTCAAAGTTCACCTTTGCCGTTTTAACGGTTAGGATTTCCCAAATGCTATCCAAAACATCACGGTAGATTCGAGCTTCCGCAAATTCTGTATTCTCACAAAACATGGCATAGTTAGGATACATACGCTCACATAGACACGCCATAAAAGTAATTTGTTGCCAAGGTTCTAACTTTTCAAGACGAACCTGCAGTGGATTCTGAAGCATAGTCACTCAATAATTGCAGAAAAAGACAGCGAAAGTGTACTTGATAAACCCTGGGGGGAAAAGGTAAGCCGATGAACAATTTTACGAATAAGCTCTATATTCTTACCGAGCATGACGATACCTATACGCAACTGATTCTAAACCAAGGGTTACCTGACCTCGAAATCACTCAAAACCCCGAATTAGCTGAGATCGTACTGGCAGCTCCTCCTTTAATAGCGGAGCGACTTAATGAGTTTAAAAATCTAGACTGGATGCAAAGTACCTATGCAGGAATCAATAAACTCACTCAGCCGGATCTGCGCCAAGATTATACGCTGACCAACGTCAAAGGCATCTTCGGCCCTGCGATTGCTGAATACGTGTTGGGTTACACGATCAGCCACTGTAGACACTTTCCTCACTACCACCAGCAACAAGTACAACGAAACTGGCAGCCACAGCTTTATACTAGCCTAACTGACAAAACCATGGTGATTTTAGGAACGGGGTCAATTGGCAGTCATTTAGCTAAAACAGCTGCTGCTTTTGGTATTCACACCATAGGTGTCAACCGGACAGGTATCCCATCAAAGCAAGAAACCTTCAAAGAAACTTTCCACATTAATGAATTAGAAGCCGCCCTCAAGCAAGCGGATATTGTAGTGAACACATTGCCATCAACGGATGATACCTACCAACTACTGAATCAAACCACCTTAAGCTACTGCTCTAACGTATTGCTGTTTAATGTGGGACGTGGGGAAAGCGTAGATAATAAAGCGTTACTGCTTGCGATTAAGAATAAATGGGTTGAACACGCTTTCTTAGATGTCTTTGAATGCGAACCTCTCACACAAGAACACCCGTTTTGGAAATTGCCTCAAGTAACCATCACACCACACATTGCGGCTCTAAGTGAGCCAAGACAGGTCGTGGAGATCTTCGCCAATAATTACCAACAATGGCGAGATGGTTTTACACTTAATCACACCATTGATTTTGATAAAGGCTACTGATGTTCTCGTCACTGCTCACCGAGATACGACAATGCACCGCTTGTGAACCTCATTTATCACACGGTGCAAACCCAGTGATTCAGGCACACCCAAACGCGCGCTTGTTAATCATAGGCCAAGCACCCGGTATTAAGGTTCATGAATCATCTATCCCTTGGAACGACGCCAGTGGCGAGCGATTGAGAGAATGGCTAGAGATGGACAGCGATACGTTTTATGACGAACAAAAAGTCGCGATTGTCCCGATGGGCTTTTGCTATCCAGGAAAGGGAAAAAGTGGCGATCTACCGCCTCGAAAGGAGTGCGCTGCGCTATGGCACAAAAAAGTACTGCAATCACTGCCCAACATCCAAATGACCTTGCTGATTGGTCAGTATGCGCAAAACTATTATCTAAAAGATAAAGCCACCAGCACACTCACTGAAACGGTACGTAACTGGCAGGCTTGGGCTCCAGAATTTTTGCCACTTCCCCACCCTTCACCACGTAATAATATCTGGCTCAAGAAAAACCCATGGTTCGAAAGTGAAGTCATTCCCTATATCAGGAAGCACGTATCAGAGCATTTGGCCTGCCATGATCCAAATGCCTAATTAGCTGCACATCAACGATGATTTAGCCGATATTGAGTGCGGATAGAAAGATAATAAAAAAGCGCTGCCGATTTCTCGACAGCGCTTTTTCTAAAAACACATACTGAATTACTTATGGTATGGCTTAGATAGGTCGTGAACTGCGTCCACAAATACACCAGCATTTTCTGGTGGCACATCTAGGTGAATACCATGGCCAAGGTTAAATACGTGGCCAGTACCGCCGTCACCAAAACCTTCAAGGATAGTGCCGACTTCTTCACGAATACGCTCAGGTTGTGCGTAAAGTACTGATGGGTCCATGTTGCCTTGTAGAGCCACTTTATCGCCAATACGAGCTTTTGCATCAGCAATATTGATTGTCCAGTCTAGGCCAACTGCATCACAACCAGTCGCTGCGATAGATTCTAGCCACATGCCACCGTTCTTAGTGAACAGAGTAACCGGTACACGGCGACCTTCGTTTTCACGAATTAGGCCATCGACAATTTTGTGCATGTACTGCAGTGAGAACAGGTTGTAGTCACGCGGAGTAAGTACACCACCCCATGTGTCGAATACCATTACCGATTGTGCACCTGCTTTAATTTGCGCGTTCAGGTATTCAATAACAGTGTCAGCCAGCTTATCTAGAAGTAAGTGCAGCGTTTGTGGCTCTGCATACATCATCTTCTTGATCTTAGTGAACGCCTTCGAGCTGCTGCCTTCAACCATGTAAGTTGCCAATGTCCAAGGGCTACCAGAGAAACCAATCAGTGGTACTTCACCTTTCAGGTCTTTACGGATCTGACGAACGGCATTCATTACGTATTGAAGCTCGCCTTCTGGATCTGGTAGGCCAATCTTCTCTACGTCAGCTTTACAAGTAATCGGACGCTCAAACTTAGGACCTTCACCTGTTTCGAAGTACAAACCTAACCCCATCGCATCTGGGATAGTTAGGATGTCAGAGAACAAGATTGCCGCATCAAGCGGGAAACGACGTAAAGGTTGAAGTGTTACTTCTGATGCTAGTTCAGCGTTTTTGCACAAAGACATGAAATCGCCCGCTTCAGCGCGCGTTGCTTTGTACTCTGGAAGATAGCGGCCAGCTTGGCGCATCATCCATACCGGTGTGTAATCAACAGGCTGTTTTAAAAGTGCGCGTAAATAGCGATCGTTTTTTAATTCGGTCATTCCGTTAAATTCCAATTCAATCTTGTCTAGTTTTGATGGCAAGTATTCTAACACTGATTGAAGGGTAAAAGCTGTGTGCTTTGCAACCTAGATCAAGTTATTAACTTTTAAATCCATGCTTAATTTGCACCCAATTACAGGAGCATGTTAAAAATTTGTTCGCTAGCGAAAATTACAATTATAACAACTGAGTAGTCACTACTCAGCATCTCATAACGACATCTTACTTACCCCCTCCACTTGTGGAGGGTTTTTTTTAGTGTTTGACCACCCATAGGCCAAATACTATCACAGGTAATTTAATGTTCTAGTTCTTGCTCCGCGACGCCGGCTTTCCTTATGTCATCGACTGTATTCTCAATCAATTGTCTCGCAATCGTTCCGACTGGAGCAACATCAGGTAGGCTTGTTACGTCAAACCATTGGGCATCCGACAGTTCACTGTAATCAGGTTTGAGCGTTCCACCAGCATAGTCAGCAAGAAAGGCCATCATCATACTCGATGGAAACGCCCATGGCTGGCTACCAAAGTAACGAATGTTACTCACGTCGATACCCGTTTCTTCTTTGACTTCTCGCGTCACACACTGCTCTAGGGTTTCTCCAACCTCTAGGAAGCCCGCTATTACGGTGTACATACCCGTTTTATGCCTTGGGTGCTGCGCAAGTAATATCTTGTTGTCGTTTCGTACAGCGACAATGATGCACGGGAAGATACGAGGGTAATGAAGCGTTCGGCAGTCTCCACATTGCATCGCCACCTGATTATGATTCAGATGATTACGACCGCCGCACTGAGGACAAAAACGCATACTTTGTGTCATGTGCCCATACTGGATAGCTTTGCTTGCGATCAGAAAACTTGATTCAGGCCAGTGAAGCAAATCTCTTAGGCTGACCATGCTCAGTTCAATCTCCACATCGCAATCGTTGAGCCAATAAACCTTACGACCTTGATGCTGACCAATGCAGATAGCATGCTCAACACTCAGCCCTAGCTCTTCAGCAGAGCCAAAAGGAAACTGATCATCATTAACCCAAATATCACTACCAGAAACGACGCACCAATACGCTTGATCTGTCATTTTGTTATCACTTTT
Organism: Vibrio atlanticus; assembly: GCF_024347315.1. Lineage (NCBI taxonomy): Bacteria > Pseudomonadati > Pseudomonadota > Gammaproteobacteria > Vibrionales > Vibrionaceae > Vibrio > Vibrio atlanticus. The sequence continues at coordinate 3,238,731 of NZ_AP025460.1, forward strand.
TTTTAACATCCCTATGCCTCATTGCTTGCAGTTCGTTCATTTTACTGGCAATCTAATTTCATACTAGAGTTGTAGCAGAGAATATTTCAAGCTATTACTTTTAGTAGCTACCAATAAAACGGACCCTGCTTAGGCAATTACTTGATCACAAGGTTGTGATCAGATCATGAGGACATGGTCATGCTAAATAAATTCAAACAAATACAAGAACAATGGGGTGGCTCTAATGAGGTCATCGATCATTGGCTCGAAACTCGACAGTCTCTAATCGTTGAGTATTGTAAGCTTGCCGCTCTACAGCCTTCATCGTCGAAAGCAACGGCAATCACCGAACTGCCTTCTCCAGAAGAACTCCAAAAATTCAGCCAACATTTAGTCGATTACATCTCCGAAGGTCATTTCAAAATCTATGACATGGTGATGGACAAATGGCAGTCTACTGGCTTCAAAGCAACAGACGAAATCAACCAATCTTATGGTCATATCGTTCTTACCACAGATCCACTACTCAACTTCACCGATAAATACGCAGCCATTGAAGCGACCGATACATTAGAAAGCTTTGATAGTGAGCTATCACTCGTTGGTGAGATTCTTGAGGCGAGGTTTGCGGTTGAAGACCAGTTGATACAACAAATTGCCGACAGCCTAGCAGTTCCACCAGGAGCGTAAGGGCTTAACTCCTTGTAAGCTTGCCTCTGTGCAAGCTTTTTGTTTTGTCTGTAACGTTACGCAAAACATCCAACTCTTCAGCCAGAGCCTATTGGTTCGTCCCTACTCAGAAGTTTGCGATAGCTAGACGTAAGTTTCATCCTCACGCTCTCCCTGCAAACACCCAAAACGGCCGACGAGAAAATACTCGTGACTAAGTCTACCAGCCATATCAACGTCTAATCTTTAAGCCTCTCGTTAAACACCAATACATCAATACGCCAGATACAAAAAAGGCACCCGAAGGTGCCTTTTTCTTATCTCTTAGAGACTACTCGTAGAGCTTACTCTTCTGAAGAGAAACCAGCGTTTAGAAGTGCTGCTAGATTGTCAGTAGCTTGCTCAGCTGAAGGACCTTCTTGCTCTTCTTCACGTTGCTTTTGACGCTCTTGGTGGTATGCGAAACCAGTACCAGCTGGGATCAGACGACCAACAATTACGTTCTCTTTCAGGCCACGAAGGTCATCACGCTTACCAGAAACCGCAGCTTCTGTTAGTACGCGAGTCGTTTCTTGGAACGATGCAGCTGAGATGAATGACTCAGTTGCAAGAGATGCTTTAGTAATACCTAGTAGATCACGTTCGAAACGTACTAGTTCTTTACCTTCAGCTTCTAGCTTACGGTTAGCAATCTTAACATTGTGGTACTCAACTTGTTCGCCAGGTAGGAACGGAGAGTCACCAGAATGAGTGATTGTACACTTACGTAGCATTTGACGAACGATAGTCTCGATGTGCTTATCGTTAATCTTTACGCCTTGTAAGCGGTAAACTTCTTGAACTTCGTTCGCGATGTACTGAGTCACAGCGTGGATACCACGTAGACGCAGGATATCGTGTGGAGTTTCAGGACCGTCGGCGATTACATCACCACGTTCAATCTTCTCACCTTCGAACACGTTCAATTGACGGTGCTTAGGAATCATCTCTTCGTAAGCGTCACCGCCTTCACGAGTGATTACTAGACGACGCTTACCTTTCGTTTCTTTACCGAAAGACACAGTACCTGTGTGCTCAGCAAGGATCGCAGGCTCTTTAGGCTTACGAGCTTCGAATAGGTCAGCTACGCGTGGTAGACCACCGGTGATATCTTTGTTTCCGCTCGATTTTTGAGGGATACGAGATAGTGTGTCACCAATGCCAACTTCAGCGCCATCTTCGATGTTTACAATCGCTTTGCCAGGTAGGAAGTAGTGAGCTGGCATATCAGTACCAGGAATCATTACGTCGTTACCTTGCTCATCAACAAGTTTGATAGCTGGACGCATATCTTTACCTGCTGCTGGGCGAGCTGCTGCGTCTGTTACTTCACTTGAAGAAAGACCCGTTAGATCGTCAGTTTGACGAGAAACTGTAATACCATCGATCATATCTACGAATTGGATACGACCTGCCACTTCAGTGATGATTGGCATGGTATGCGCTTCCCAGTTAGCTACAACTTCACCAGCAGTAACTGCTGCGTTGTCGCCTTTGGTTAGCATAGAACCGTAAGGAAGTTTGTGCTTCTCTTTAGTACGGCCGAATTCATCAATAATCGTCATCTCAGATGCACGAGAAGTGATAACCAGTTTCTTATCTTTGTTAACTACGAACTTAGCATTGTGAAGTTTCACAGTACCAGTTGTCTTAGCTTGGATGCTGTTCTCTGCTGCTGCAGTAGATGCCGCACCACCGATGTGGAACGTACGCATCGTTAGCTGTGTACCCGGTTCACCGATAGATTGTGCAGCGATAACACCAACTGCTTCACCTTGGTTCACTAGGTGACCACGTGCTAGGTCACGACCGTAACACTGTGCACAACAACCGAAGTCTGCATCACAGGTAACAACAGAGCGCACTTTCATGCTATCTACTGAGTTGTCTTCCATGATTTGACACCACTTCTCATCAATCAGAGTATTACGTGGAATCAGTACATCTTCAGTACCAGGCTTAAGAACGTCTTCAGCTACTACACGACCTAGAGCAAGCTCAGAAAGTGCAACTTTAACGTCACCACCTTCGATGTGAGGCATCATATCGATACCTTCATGCGTGCCACAGTCATGTTCGTGTACTACAACGTCTTGAGCAACGTCTACTAGACGACGAGTTAGGTAACCCGAGTTTGCTGTTTTGAGTGCTGTATCCGCAAGACCCTTACGAGCACCGTGCGTTGAGATAAAGTACTGAAGGACGTTTAGACCTTCTTTAAAGTTCGCTGTGATCGGCGTTTCGATGATTGAACCATCTGGACGCGCCATCAGACCACGCATACCTGCTAGCTGACGAATCTGAGCAGCAGAACCACGTGCGCCCGAGTCGGCCATCATGTAGATGCTGTTGAACGATTCTTGCTGTTCTTCTTCGCCGTCACGGTTGATAACTGTTTCAGAAGATAGGTTATCCATCATTGCTTTCGCAACGCGGTCATTCGTAGATGCCCAGATATCGATAACTTTGTTGTAACGCTCACCCGCAGTAACAAGACCTGATTGGAATTGCTCTTGGATTTCACGAACTTCTTCTTCAGCAGATTCAATTTCATCGTATTTCGCTTGAGGAACAACCATATCGTTGATACCTACAGAAACACCAGAAAGTGCCGCGTATGCGAAACCTGCGTACATGATTTGGTCAGCAAATACTACTGTATCTTTTAGACCAAGCTTACGGTAACACTCGTTAAGAAGAGTAGAGATCTGCTTCTTACCTAACTTTTGGTTAACGATGCTGTACGGTAGGCCAGCTGGAACGATCTGCCATAGCATTGCACGACCTACAGTCGTATCAACTAGGCCAGTATTCGTTGTGCTATTGCCGTCTTCATCTACTACAGTTTCAGTGATACGTACTTTAACGCGAGCGTGTAGCTCAGCAGTCTTAGTACGGTATGCCTTTTCAGCCTCAGCAGGGCCAGCAAGGTACATACCTTCACCTTTCACGTTGATCTTGTCACGTGTCATGTAGTAAAGACCCAATACAACGTCCTGAGAAGGTACGATGATTGGATCACCTGATGCTGGCGACAGAATGTTATTCGTCGACATCATTAGGGTACGAGCTTCAAGCTGTGCTTCTAGAGTTAGAGGCACGTGTACCGCCATTTGGTCACCATCGAAGTCGGCGTTGTATGCCGCACACACTAGTGGGTGAAGCTGAATCGCTTTACCTTCGATTAGTACTGGTTCAAACGCTTGGATACCTAGACGGTGAAGTGTAGGTGCACGGTTAAGCAGTACTGGGTGTTCACGGATCACTTCGTCTAGGATATCCCAAACGATCGCTTCTTCGCGCTCTACCATTTTCTTAGCAGCTTTGATTGTCGTAGCCATGCCACGAGTTTCTAGCTTGCTGTAGATGAACGGCTTAAATAGCTCAAGTGCCATCTTCTTAGGAAGACCACACTGATGTAGACGAAGGTATGGACCAACTGTGATTACAGAACGGCCAGAGTAGTCTACACGTTTACCTAGAAGGTTCTGACGGAAACGACCTTGTTTACCCTTGATCATATCAGCAAGAGATTTCAGAGGACGCTTGTTAGAACCCGTGATCGCACGACCGCGACGACCGTTATCTAGAAGGGCATCAACAGACTCTTGCAGCATACGCTTTTCGTTACGTACGATGATGTCTGGAGCCGCTAGCTCTAGAAGACGCTTCAAACGGTTGTTACGGTTGATCACACGACGGTAAAGGTCGTTCAGATCAGAGGTCGCAAAACGACCGCCATCTAGTGGTACTAGAGGACGTAGATCTGGCGGTAGCACTGGAAGTACAGTTAGGATCATCCACTCAGGCTTGTTGCCTGACGAAATGAACGCTTCAACTAGCTTCAAACGCTTAGTAACTTTCTTACGCTTAGTTTCAGAGTTAGTTGTTTCCAACTCTTCGCGCATTTCTTCCACTTCTTGATGAAGGTCCATTGTTGAAAGCAGATCTTTGATCGCTTCAGCACCCATCTTAGCAGTGAATTCGTCACCCCACTCTTCTAGACGATCCAGATACTCTTCTTCAGTAAGCATCTGAGATTTTTCTAGATCAGTCATACCCGGTTCAGTTACTACGTACATTTCGAAGTAAAGAACACGTTCGATATCACGCAGAGGGATATCCATTAGTAAACCGATACGAGACGGTAGTGATTTTAGGAACCAGATGTGAGCAACTGGTGAAGCAAGCTCGATGTGGCCCATACGGTCACGACGAACTTTAGTTTGTGTAACTTCAACGCCACACTTCTCACAGATAACACCACGGTGCTTCAGGCGCTTGTATTTGCCACAAAGACATTCGTAGTCTTTAACTGGACCAAAAATACGTGCACAGAACAGACCATCACGTTCAGGTTTGAACGTACGATAGTTAATTGTTTCTGGCTTTTTAACTTCACCAAAAGACCACGAACGGATCGTGTCTGGTGAAGATAGACCGATTTTGATTGCATCAAATTCTTCGGTCTTATGCTGTGCTTTTAGAAAGTTTAATAAGTCTTTCACGTTCAGCTCCTGTAAGGAGTTAAAGGAGCTCACCGACTAAAGTGAGCCCCCTTTACCAAGTAATCCAATCTTCTTTATAAAAAAGAGGGATTACTCTTCGTCTTCTAGCTCGATGTTGATACCTAGCGAGCGAATCTCTTTCAACAGTACGTTGAACGACTCTGGCATGCCAGGTTCCATGCTATGGTTACCATCTACGATGTTCTTGTACATCTTAGTACGGCCGTTAACGTCATCCGACTTAACTGTTAGCATTTCTTGTAGAGTATATGCAGCACCGTATGCTTCTAGTGCCCATACTTCCATCTCACCGAAACGCTGACCACCGAACTGAGCTTTACCACCAAGTGGTTGCTGAGTTACTAGGCTGTAAGAACCAGTTGAACGAGCATGCATCTTGTCATCAACCAAGTGGTTCAGTTTCAGCATGTACATGTAACCAACAGTTACAGGACGCTCAAACGAATCACCAGTACGACCATCAAACAGTTTAAGCTGACCAGATTCTGGCAGATCACCCAGTTTAAGTAGTTCTTTGATTAGAGACTCAGAAGCACCGTCGAACACAGGTGTAGCAATCGGTAGACCGCCACGTAGGTTCTTGATCAGTGTACGAACTTGATCATCAGACAGTTCAGCAATATCAACTTTCTGACGAGTATCGCCAAGATCGTAAACCTTCTGTAGGAACTCACGGAACTTATGCAGTTCTTGTTGTTCCTTAACCATTTGGTTGATCTTGTCACCGATACCTTTCGCAGCCAAACCTAAGTGAACTTCTAGGATCTGACCGATGTTCATACGCGATGGTACACCCAGCGGGTTAAGTACGATGTCTACAGGCTGACCTTTCTCATCGTATGGCATGTCTTCAACAGGGTTAATCTTAGAGATTACACCTTTGTTACCGTGACGACCGGCCATCTTATCACCAGGCTGGATACGACGTTTAACCGCTAGGTAAACTTTAACAATCTTAAGAACGCCAGGCGCTAGATCATCACCTTGAGTGATTTTACGACGCTTAGTTTCAAACTTCTTATCGAAGTCTGCTTTTAGCTCATCCCACTGCTCAGCAAGTTGCTCAAGCTGTGTTTGTAGCGCATCGTCTTCTAGAACTTGCTCTAGCCATTGCTTACGACCGATAGTATCAAGCTTAGCTTCAGAGTAACCACCAGACAGAAGTACAGCTTTAACACGGTTAAGAAGGCCACCCTCAAGAATTTGGAACTCTTCAGTTAGATCTTTCTTAGCTTCTTTAAGCTGCATCTGTTCGATTTCAAGTGCACGTTTGTCTTTCTCTACGCCATCGCGAGTGAAGACTTGTACATCGATGATAGTACCCGAAACAGAGTTTGGTACACGTAGAGAAGTATCTTTAACATCAGATGCTTTCTCACCGAAGATAGCACGTAGTAGCTTCTCTTCAGGAGTCAGTTGAGTTTCACCTTTAGGGGTTACTTTACCAACTAGGATGTCGCCACCCTTAACTTCAGCACCAATGTAAACGATACCTGACTCGTCTAGTTTAGACAGAGCAGACTCACCTACGTTTGGAATATCAGCTGTGATCTCTTCAGAACCCAGCTTAGTATCACGAGCCACACAAGATAATTCTTGAATGTGGATTGTCGTGAAACGGTCTTCTTGAACTACGCGCTCAGATACTAAGATCGAGTCTTCGAAGTTGTAACCGTTCCAAGGCATGAATGCGATACGCATGTTTTGGCCAAGAGCTAGTTCACCAAGGTCTGTTGAAGGACCGTCAGCAAGAACATCGCCGCGTGCAACTGGTTCACCAGGAAGTACAGTTGGACGTTGGTTAATACATGTGTTTTGGTTCGAACGCGTGTACTTAGTCAGGTTGTAGATATCGATACCAGCTTCGCCAGGTACCAATTCATCTTCGTTAACCTTAACTACGATACGAGAAGCGTCAACAGACTGAACTTGACCACCACGTTTAGCAACCGCTGTAACACCAGAGTCAACTGCGATGTTACGTTCGATACCCGTACCTACTAGAGGCTTATCAGCTCTCAGTGTTGGTACAGCTTGACGTTGCATGTTGGCACCCATCAATGCACGGTTCGCATCATCGTGTTCTAGGAACGGGATAAGCGAAGCAGCGATAGATACTACTTGGTTTGTCGCAACGTCCATGTAGTCAACGTGATCGCGTGGGTGAAGACCAGATTCACCTTTTTGACGAGCTGTGATTAGCTCATCTGCAAACGTACCTTCTTCAGTAAGAATGGTGTTTGCTTGCGCGATTACGAATTGACCTTCCTGGATTGCAGACAGGTAATCAACTTCTTCTGTTACTACACCATCTACTACACGACGGTACGGAGTTTCTAGGAAACCGTAATCGTTACAACGTGCAAATGCAGATAGCGAGTTAATTAGACCGATGTTTGGACCTTCAGGCGTTTCGATCGGACATAGACGACCGTAGTGAGTTACGTGAACGTCACGTACTTCGAAGCCTGCGCGCTCACGAGTAAGACCACCAGGACCTAAAGCAGAGATACGACGCTTGTGCGTAACTTCTGACAATGGGTTGTTTTGGTCCATAAACTGTGAAAGCTGTGAAGAGCCAAAGAATTCTTTAACTGCAGCAGAGATCGGCTTAGCGTTGATAAGATCTTGAGGCATGATTGCATCAAGGTCACCAAGGCTTAGACGTTCTTTAACGGCACGTTCTACACGAACTAGACCAACACGGAATTGGTTTTCTGCCATTTCACCTACAGAACGGATACGACGGTTGCCAAGGTGGTCGATATCGTCCACTTCACCAATGCCGTTACGGATACCAATCAGTTTCTTCATCACTTCGATGATGTCTGATTCATCCAGAGTACCGCGCTCTTCTTCTTCTTCACGCTCGATAGAGCTGTTGAATTTCATACGGCCTACAGTTGATAGGTCGTAACGATCTTCAGAGAAGAATAGGCTTTCGAACAATGATTCTGCAGCTTCTTTCGTTGGTGGCTCGCCAGGACGCATCATGCGGTAGATTTCTACCAATGCAGAGATGCGATCTACTGTGCTATCCGCACGTAGAGTGTCTGACATGAATGGACCATGGTCTAGGTCATTCGTGAACAGCACTTCTAGAGTCTTGTGACCTGCTTGAGACAGGTTAGCAAGTGCTTCTAGGCTAATCTCTTGGTTTGCGCCAACGATGATCTCGCCAGTTGCTTCGTTGATGTAATCTTTCGCAGCAATCTTTTCAACGATGTACTCTACTGGTACTTCGATGTGCTCAACGCCATCTTTTTCAAGTTGACGGATATGGCGAGCAGTTACACGACGACCAGTCTCAACGTAAGTTTTGCCGTTTGCTTCGATGTCGAATGACGCAGTTTCACCACGTAGACGATCAGGAACCAACTCCATAAGTAGAGTTTGGTCTTTCACTTCGAAGTTCACTTTGTCGAAGAACAGATCTAGGATCTCTTCAGTCGATTTACCAAGTGCACGAAGGATAATCGATGCTGGTAGCTTACGACGACGGTCGATACGTACGAATAAGTTATCCTTAGGATCGAACTCAAAGTCTAACCATGAGCCACGGTAAGGAATTACACGTGCGTTATAAAGAACTTTACCTGATGAGTGGGTCTTACCCTTATCACTGTCGAAGAACACGCCTGGGCTTCGGTGCAGCTGGGATACGATAACCCTCTCGGTACCATTAATTACGAAAGTACCATTGTCTGTCATAAGCGGAATTTCGCCCATGTAGACTTCTTGTTCTTTAATGTCTTTTACAGTACCTGCTGGTGCATCTCGATCAAAGATAACTAGACGCAGTTTTACGCGTAGTGGCTTTGAGTAAGTAACACCGCGGATTTGACATTCTTTAACGTCAAAAACTGGCTCACCAAGACGGTAGCTAACGTATTGCAGCTCAGAATTGCCGTTGTAGCTCTGAATTGGAAATACAGAACGGAAAGCAGCTTCAAGACCGTATTGACCTTCAGGATCCTGTTCGATGAATTTGTCGAAAGAATCAAGCTGGATCGATAACAGGTATGGAATGTCCAAAACTTGTGGACGAGTACCAAAATCCTTACGGATGCGCTTTTTCTCGGTATAAGAGTAAACCATGGGGTTCCTCAGCTCGCTGATAAGTGACCCAAACCACCCAAAACACTCTTCAGAGGGGGCGGTGACAAACAGCTGTTTACTGTAGTGAACAATCATTTCGAAAAAATGATTGTTTTTTTGCTTGGATTATGACGGTTAAACAGCGGAAATTTCGTCATAGCCCTACAGCGCAAAAAGGCCGGTGGTTAATAAACCACCAGCCATTAGCCTTGCGGCTAAGAAATTAAGTAATAATTACTTAACTTCAACAGAAGCGCCAGCTTCTTCTAGCTGTGCTTTAAGAGCTTCAGCTTCAGCTTTGTCAACGCCTTCTTTAAGCGCTGCAGGAGCTGAGTCTACAAGACCTTTAGCTTCTTTAAGACCTAGGCCAGTTGCGCCACGTACAGCTTTGATAACTTGTACTTTGTTAGCGCCAGCAGCAGTTAGGATTACGTCGAATTCAGTTTGCTCAGCAGCAGCTTCAGCAGAAGCACCACCAGCTACAACTGCAGCAGCAGCAGTAACACCGAATTTCTCTTCCATAGCTTCGATAAGCTCAACAACTTGCATTACAGACATTTCTGCAACTGCGTCTAGGATTTGCTCGTTAGTAATAGACATAACAATTCTCTTTTAAGTCAACAATAAGTTTAAATAGCAACCAGTGAAAAGCAAGGCTTAAGCCGCAGCTTCTTCTTTTTGGTCGCGAACAGCAGCGATAGTACGAACCAGCTTGCCGGCAGAAGCTTCTTTCATGCACATCATTAGGCGTGCGATAGCTTCGTCGTAAGTTGGTAGTGTCGCTAGTACTTCAGCATCAGTAACTGCGCCTTCAAATGCAGCAGCTTTGATCTCGAAATCTTTATTCTCTTTAGCGAAGTCTTTGAAAAGACGCGCTGCAGCACCTGGGTGCTCATTAGAGAATGCGATCAGAGTTGGACCAGTGAAAGTGTCAGTTAGACACTCGTAGTCTGTACCCTGAATCGCACGGCGTGCTAGTGTGTTACGAACAACTCTCATGTAAACACCCGCTTCGCGAGCTTGTTTACGTAGAGAAGTCATTGCGCCAACAGTAACGCCACGAGAATCAGCTACAACTGCAGAAAGTGCACCACTGGCAGCTTCGTTGACTTCAGCAACAATTGCTTTTTTGTCTTGAAGATTTAAAGCCATTTGGATTAACCTCTGGTTGTGATTACAGCACTCATACAAAATGTAATGAGCGTTTACGATGTTATTTAAAAATGAATAAATTCACTTCAAACCACAACATCGCCTACGTAGGTTTTATTAAGCCATACCTCCGAAGAGTACAGCGCCTACGGTCTTGGGACGGATGACCTGAATTGCTTCAAAAATCACCCAACCACAAATATTAGGCGCAGAAGTATACACTAAATCTGCGCCGAAGCAAATTAGTTTGCTTGAGTGTCAAGACTAGCTTGATCAACAGTAACACCAGCACCCATTGTAGTAGAGATGCTTACTTTCTTCAGGAAAGTACCTTTCGCTGAAGAAGGCTTAGCTTTCTTAAGAGCAACTAGAAGTGCTTCTAGGTTCTCTTGAAGCTGGTTAGCTTCGAAAGATGCTTTGCCGATAGTAGTGTGGATGATACCGTTCTTGTCGTTACGGTAACGAACCTGACCAGCTTTAGCGTTCTTAACCGCTTCAGCAACGTTAGGAGTTACAGTACCAACTTTAGGGTTTGGCATAAGGCCGCGTGGACCTAGGATTGTACCTAGTTGACCAACAACACGCATTGCATCAGGAGAAGCAACAACAACGTCGAAGTTCATTTCGCCTTTTTTCACTTGCTCAGCAAGATCTTCCATACCAACGATATCTGCGCCAGCTGCTTTAGCTGCTTCTGCGTTTGCACCTTGAGTGAACACAGCAACGCGGATGTCACGGCCAGTACCGTGAGGTAGCACAGTTGCGCCACGTACGTTTTGGTCAGATTTACGAGCATCGATGCCTAGGTTAACAGCAACATCTACAGACTCAACGAATTTAGCAGTAGCTAGTTCTTTAAGAAGAGCAACAGCTTCGTTGATTTCGTATTCTTTAGTTACTTCAACTTTGTCGCGGATTACGCGCATACGCTTAGTAAGTTTTGCCATGATCTTATCCCTCTACCACTAGGCCCATTGAACGAGCAGTACCAGCAATAGAACGCTTCATTGCTTCGATGTCAGCACCAGTCATATCAGCAGCTTTAGTTTCTGCGATTTCCTGAACTTGAGCGTCAGTTACAGTACCAACTTTCTCAGTGTTTGGACGACCTGAACCAGACTTAACGCCAGCAGCTTTCTTAAGAAGAACAGCAGCAGGTGGAGTCTTAGTTACGAACGTGAAAGAACGGTCGTTGTAAACAGTAATTACTACTGGAGTAGGTAGACCTTTCTCAACAGATTCTGTTTTTGCGTTGAACGCTTTACAGAATTCCATGATGTTCACGCCGTGTTGACCTAGAGCAGGACCAACCGGTGGACTTGGGTTTGCCATACCAGCTGCAACTTGCAGTTTGATATAAGCTTCAACTTTCTTAGCCATGATATTTCCTAATTTTTGGGTACATGCGCTAGCCCTGAGGCAAGCTCCCCTTAATTTCAATTAACTCTTTCTTACTTCGATAGAAGTAAAAAGGCGCGAAATTATAATCATAATTCGCGCCTTTAACAACCCTAAAAAGGTGGTTTTTTATACTCTTTTATTTTAAACAACTTATGAAGTATTTATCCACAGCTTGTTCAAAAGTTAGAGTTTTAGTCCAGCTTTTCAACTTGACCAAATTCAAGCTCAACCGGTGTTGCACGACCAAAGATCGATACAGATACCTTAATGCGGCTTTTCTCGTAATCTACTTCTTCAACTGTACCGTTGAAATCAGCAAACGGACCATCGTTCACACGAACCACTTCACCCGCTTCGAACATTGTCTTAGGACGTGGAGACTCGCTCGCTTTCTCTAGACGGTTCAAGATAGCATCAGCTTCTTTATCAGTGATTGGTGCAGGACGATCAGAGGTACCACCAATGAAGCCCATAACACGAGGAATGCTGCGTACTAAGTGCCATGATTCATCATTCATGATCATTTGCACTAATACGTAGCCAGGGAAGAACTTACGTTCGCTTTTACGGCGTTGACCTGCACGCATTTCCACTACTTCTTCAGTAGGTACTAAAACGTCACCAAAGAATTCTTCCATGTCGTGCATTTTAATATGTTCGCGTAACGATTGAGATACACGACCTTCATAGCCAGAAAAGGCTTGAACTACATACCAACGTTTTTTTGGAGCTTCACTCATGAATCAGAACCCTCTACACTCCAGTTGCTAGAGAAACTAAACGGACCATAATGCCGTCAATTCCCCAAAGCACTAGAGACATAACAATACATACAGCTAAAACGATCAATGTAGTTTGCATAGTTTCTTGGCGAGTAGGCCAAACAACTTTACGAATCTCCATACGAGATTCTTTTGCAAAATCGATCGCAGCTTTACCTTTAGTTGTTGTTGCTGCAACGCCTAGTGCGGCAGCAATCAGCACAACTACACCTGCAGCGCGAATTACAACAGACAATTCACCATACAGGTAATTACCCACAACAGCAGCAGCCAACAGTACAAAAGCGACTACCCACTTCATTGTATCTGCTGCACCTGAGCTATCAGGAGTTTCAGCGTTTGCTTTCATAAAACCAACCTGTGATAAGTCTTAAATATAGACGACAATAACCCCGCTGTTGCAGGGCACATTCCTTTGCGTTGCAAAACAACACATCTAACAGTCATTTTAGTTAAAAAGACCGTTTAATTCTTTGCTAAGAGTTAAAATTGATGTCAAAACACCCAACTCTTTTTTCAGCGCAGAAAAAGGGCATCAAATGATGCCCTTTTTACTAGTGGTTCGTCAAATCTTATGCAAAGATTTTAGCTACAACACCAGCACCAACTGTACGGCCACCTTCGCGGATTGCGAAACGTAGACCTTCGTCCATTGCGATTGGAGCGATTAGCTCAACAGTCATTTGAACGTTGTCACCTGGCATTACCATTTCTACGCCTTCAGGTAGAGTGATGTCGCCTGTTACGTCAGTTGTACGGAAGTAGAACTGTGGACGGTAACCCTTGAAGAAAGGAGTGTGACGGCCGCCTTCGTCTTTAGAAAGTACGTATACTTCAGACTCAAACTTAGTGTGTGGGTTGATTGAACCTTTAGCAGAAAGTACTTGGCCACGTTCAACGTCATCACGCTTAGTACCACGTAGAAGTGCACCAACGTTCTCACCTGCACGACCTTCGTCAAGCAGTTTACGGAACATTTCAACACCAGTACAAGTAGTAAGAGTAGTCTCTTTGATACCAACGATTTCTACTTCGTCACCTACACGTAGGATACCGCGCTCGATACGACCAGTAACTACAGTACCACGACCTTGGATTGAGAATACATCTTCAATAGGAAGTAGGAACGGTAGATCAACAGCACGCTCTGGAAGTGGAATGTAAGAATCTAGTGCTTCTGCAAGCTCAACGATCTTGTCTTCCCACTGCTTTTCGCCGTTTAGAGCGCCAAGTGCAGAACCTTGAATTACTGGTAGGTCGTCTCCTGGGTACTCGTACTCAGAAAGAAGTTCACGAACTTCCATTTCTACTAGCTCAAGTAGCTCTTCGTCATCAACCATGTCACATTTGTTCATGAATACGATGATGTAAGGGATACCAACTTGACGACCAAGTAGGATGTGCTCACGAGTTTGTGGCATAGGGCCATCTGTAGCAGCAACAACTAGGATACCGCCGTCCATTTGAGCAGCACCAGTGATCATGTTTTTAACATAATCGGCGTGTCCAGGACAGTCTACGTGTGCGTAGTGACGTTCAGGAGTATCGTACTCAACGTGAGAAGTTGCGATTGTGATACCGCGCTCGCGCTCTTCTGGAGCGTTATCGATAGATGCGAAATCTTTAGCAACACCGCCGTACACTTTTGCAAGTGTAGTACAGATAGCAGCAGTTAGAGTTGTTTTACCGTGGTCAACGTGGCCGATAGTACCAACGTTTACGTGCGGTTTCGTACGTTCAAATTTTTCTTTAGACATGGGGTGTCCCTCTAGGTACGGATTAGGTGGCTTAAAATAAGACCACGCAACCAAAAAAAATGGTTTTCTTTATTAAAGGAGAAGAAGCTTTTGACTGGTGCTAATACCCAGAGTCGAACTGGGGACCTCACCCTTACCAAGGGTGCGCTCTACCGACTGAGCTATATCAGCACACAAAATGAGTTGGAGCGTGCAGCGGGAATCGAACCCGCATCATCAGCTTGGAAGGCTGAGGTAATAGCCATTATACGATGCACGCAACACGTAACTCTGTTTGAGCTATTTAACCTTTAGAATATGGTGGAGGGAGACGGATTCGAACCATCGAAGGCAGTGCCGGCAGATTTACAGTCTGCTCCCTTTGGCCACTCGGGAACCCCTCCAAATTTTGAGCTTTCTCTCGCTTACCTTAAAGAAAGGGAGAAAGTGGTGCCGACTACCGGAATCGAACTGGTGACCTACTGATTACAAGTCAGTTGCTCTACCTACTGAGCTAAGTCGGCACAAGTGGGGCGCATTTTATTGAATGATTTTCCACCTTGCAATAGTAAATTGAAAAAAAGTGAAAAATTCTCCTATCAAATTCCTATATACGGCTATTTAGCTCAAGGTTTCTGCCTTTAACCCACATCTAGTACAGGAAGATATTTTATTTATCTATCGCTTGATGTATTTTCCATGCACTTGTTTTGTTATCCACTATAGAGTTTATATGAGCCCATTTATGTCATTTGACCGCGAACGTTGGTCTGAGCTAAGGAATTTAGTTCCGATGACACTTTCTGAGAGCGACTTAAAAGAGCTTCAAGGCATCAATGAAAAGCTCACAATGGAGGAAGCCGTTGAGATCTACCTGCCGCTCTCTCGCCTATTAAATCTCTATGTGGCAGCCAGACAGAATAGAAACTCAGTACTCCATCAATTCCTGGATAAAAACGAGAAAGCACCACCTTTTATCATCGGTATTGCTGGAAGTGTCGCTGTGGGCAAAAGTACAACTGCACGACTGCTTAAAGCCCTACTTTCTCGCTGGGAGAACCACCCAAAAGTTGAGCTAGTGACAACCGATGGCTTCTTATACCCAAATGAGGTGTTAGAAGAAAAAGGATTGATGAGTAAAAAGGGTTTTCCGGAGTCTTACGATATTAAGCGTTTAGTGAACTTTGTTTCGGATGTAAAAGCATGCAAGAGAAATGTCACGGCTCCCGTGTACTCGCATCTTACGTACAACATTACTGATGACGTTAAGTGTGTCGACCTACCAGATGTGCTTATTATTGAAGGACTTAATGTCCTACAAACAGGCATGAACGATCCACACGAGCCACATCGCGTGTTTATTTCAGACTTCCTTGATTTCTCACTCTATGTTGACGCTGATAGCCAACAAATCAAAGAGTGGTACGTCAATCGCTTTATGAAATTCCGCGATGGCGCGTTTACCAAACCTGGCTCTTACTTTAGTCATTACACAAAATTATCGAACCAAGCGGCACTGGATAAAGCGGAAGGTATCTGGAGTTCAATTAATGGCTTGAACCTAGAACAAAATATCCTTCCTACACGAGAAAGGGCTCACTTGATTCTACGTAAAGGCGCAGATCATATGGTTGAAGAAGTGTTACTAAGAAAATAGTAACACCTTAATCGCCTTTTCTTAGCGATATCTCTCCACCGATATAGCTCTCGATACCATTCTCAGTTTTGAGTAATACAGCACCTTGTTCATCGATGCCTTGAACAACACCTTCAATTTCTCTAGGTCCAATGATCAACCTAACATTGCGACCTAAGAAATTATCAAAGCGATTCCAACGCTCTACAAAATTCGACATCCCTTTCAACTCATAATCAACAAGAGACTTATCCCAGGCATTGATCAGAGCCTGTGCTAACTGATTGCGATCGGGCACCTTCCCATCACACACTTCTTTAAGAGAAGTCCACGGTTGGCCAATACCTGATGTTGTTGGATCCATGGATAAGTTTAGCCCTAAACCAATCACAATATGAGCAGCGCCACCAGACTGCCCTGACAGCTCTACCAAGATACCGGCAAGCTTCTTGTCATTATGGTAAAGGTCGTTCGGCCATTTGAGCTTTATACCTTCTACGCCCATCTCTTCCAAAGCTTCAACAACAGCTACACCAACCACAAGGCTCAAGCCCATCGCGGCAGCCATCCCTGCGTCGAGTCTCCAATACATTGAAAGATAGAGGTTTGCACCGAATGGCGATACCCACTCTCGTCCACGACGTCCACGTCCCGCAGCTTGATATTCAGCAATACAGACAGAACCCGATTCGAGGGTGTTAGTACGCTCTAATAGGTGTTGGTTTGTAGAACCTATGATTGGAATCAGCTCAAGAGAAGCATCTCGACTAACAACAGACAATTTGTCTTCGTTGAGCATATCTAAACGGCTAGCTAACTTATAACCCTTGCCTTGTACTCGGTAGATATCTAAACCCCACCCTTGAATACCTTTAATGTGCTTACTGATAGCCGCTCGTGATACACCAATCATTTCACCTAGATCTTCACCTGAATGAAACTCACCGTCAGCAAGACATCTCAATAGTGCAAGCTTGGTACTGTGTTCTCTCATGCCAATGACTCCAGAGCCTTGTCTAGGTTTGTCTCGCAGTCTCGTCCCATAAAACGCACTTCATGTTCCAGTCGAATATCGAATTTATTCAAGACAGACTGACGCACTCGCTCTGCAAGCTTAAGGATATCCACAGCAGAAGCCTCATCATAATTGATGATAACCAATGCTTGGTTTGGGTGAACTTGCGCACCGCCTTCTGTCACGCCTTTGAACTGGCATTGATCAATCAGCCAGCCAGCAGCGACTTTGATCATGTCATTGCTCTCATAGCCGACAATATTGGAATATAGAGCTAACAAGCGATCAAAATGATCTTTGGTGATCACAGGGTTTTTGAAGAAACTGCCCGCATTGCCTTGGACTCTAGGGTCTGGCAACTTACTTGAACGGATAGCGCATACTTCATCAAATATAGTACGAGGAGAGAGCGTATCGGCTGCTAGGCTTTTTAACGGGCCATAGTGATTACATGGCTCCCACTCCTTCGGCAACGTTAAACCGATAGCAACAACAATCGCCTTATCGTAGAGAGCGTGCTTGAAAACAGAATCTCGGTAACCAAAGAGACACTCTTCTTTGCTTAATCGCTTAACTGTATAAGTATCCAGACACAGGATATCGACATACTCGCATACGTCTTGTAGCTCAACACCATACGCACCAATATTTTGAATCGGAGCCGAACCTGAACAGCCGGGTATCATTGCTAGGTTTTCTAGACCACCAAGCCCTTTATCCACACTCCATTCAACTAAGTTTGGCCAATCTTCCCCCCCACTGACATGCAGTAGGTGATGACTGTCCGTCTCGGTCAACTCAATCCCGGTTAATTTATTCACAATGACTAGGCCAGCGAAGTGCTCAGTAAAAAGCATATTACTGCCCTTACCCAGTATCAACTTAGGTAAATCTGACCATTTAGGGGCTCTGTAAACGGAAATTAATTCTTCGATAGTGGTGACTTCAACCAACGCATCACACGTCTGATCTATGGAAAAAGTATGAACATTTTTTAAACTAGCATTGAGATGGAATTGCATGGCGATATTCAATTAACTTACACTGCAGTCATTCTACAGCAGATAAACCAATGGCGCAGTGACTGAATGAACAATGTCATCATTACCCAATTAGACCCAGTAAAGGTTCCCCTAGTTAAACGTTTCTATAAAGAACATTACCCAACGGGAAAAGCGAATAAAAGTGAACTGATCTATTCGTTATTACTGGATAACGAGCTGTGCGGTATCGTGCGCTTTCGTACAATAGAGAATAATCGCTTACTTACTGGAATGGCGATATCAAAACAACATCGCGGTAAGCAATTAGGCTCCCAACTTATGGACTATTGTGCGCAACATACACTTACGGAAGACGATTATTGCTTTGCGTACGCTCATCTCACCAATTTTTACGCGCGGCACCTATTCATACAAATAGACCCTAAAGATCTGCCAAATGGTTTAAGAGTTTTATACGAGCGCTACTCGAATAGCGGAAAAGATCTCATTCCTATGCATTATCAGCAAAATTGTTAGAGAATGCCTCGATTATCTAGTATTTGATGCTATCCCTTTGGTAAAATTAAAGGTTCGCAATTTTGCATATTTTTAAGGTAAAACAGTCAATATGATTGCCAGTAGGAATCCATTCATACAGTTGCCAACCATAGCGCAGAATCCTGACAAGTTTGAAGTACTACTATCAGCGCAAGAGTTTCGAACTCGTCTACTTGATGAGATATCTCGCGCAACGACTCGTATTAGTTTAGTCGCTTTGTATCTTGAAGATGATGAGGCTGGCCGTGAAATCCTAACTGCCTTATATGAAGCAAAACAAAAGAATCCAGAATTAGACGTGAGCGTTTGTGTCGATTGGCACCGAGCTCAGCGTGGATTGATTGGCGCAGAATCTTCTGAAGGTAATGCTGCAATGTATAAAGAGTTTGCAGAAAAATATCAGCACTCTGTACCCGTCTATGGCATTCCAGTTCGCGGCAAAGAAGTCTTTGGCGTATTGCATTTAAAAGGCTTTATCGTCGATGACAGCGTGATATACAGCGGTGCAAGCCTTAACAATATCTACCTGAATTACCATGACCGCTATCGCTTTGATCGTTACCATGTTTTAAACAACGCAGCGCTTGCTAATTCAATGTTTACGTACGTACACGAACAGATGGTTGCGGATAGCGCTGTTTATGACCTGGCTGATAAGAACAAGCCTTCGACCAAAGAACTGAAACCAGCGATTCGTCAGTTTCGTGCATCATTAGCAAGGTCTCAGTATCAATTCGATGGCCAAGAGGTTTCAGCAGACCAAGTTGCTGTAACACCATTAGTTGGTATCGGTAAAAGACGTAACCGTCTGAATCAAGGAATCAATCAACTCGTAGCTCAAGCTAAAGATGAAATCTTTATCTGCACACCTTACTTCAACTTCCCACCTAGCCTAGCTAAAGAAGTGAAGAAAGCGCTTAAGCGTGGCGTAAAGGTCAGCATTGTTGTTGGCGATAAGACAGCGAATGATTTCTTTATCTCGCCAGAAGAAGAGTTTAAAACGATTGGTGGTCTTCCATACCTTTACGAATTGAACTTACGTCGTTTCGCTAAAGCTAATGAGGCTCATATTGCTAGCCGTAATCTATCAATTCGACTTTGGCAACACGATTCTAATAGCTTCCACCTAAAGGGTATTTGGGTAGATAAGCGCTACATGCTACTAACAGGTAATAACCTAAACCCTCGCGCATGGAAGTTGGATCTAGAGAACGGCATCTTTATCCAAGACAACTACCATCACCTAACAGATAAGTTCCAAGCTGAAGTAGATAATATCCTTCAACACACTCAACTTATTTGTACTTATAAGCAATTGGACAAGGTAGAGAGCTACCCGATGGAAGTTCAAAAATTGATTCGTAAAATCACTCGAGTGAAAGCCGATAGAGTGCTTAAGCAAATACTGTAGTCGGATGTATTAGAAACACTATTTATCAACGCCTAGCAAACGCTAGGCGTTTTTGTATCTGCGATATAAATGACTAAATCGTGAAAATCATTGATAAGTACTACCACCCGAATTCTATCTATTATCTCCTAGACCACATGGGCTTTTCTTGGATAGCTTCTCGCTCCAAACACCCCAAACAATCACAGCAAATCCAAGACGATTTTAAAAAAATCAAAATAGAAACGGTCCTTAAGATCCCTGGTCATATTGGGCTAGAGTATGTTGATGTCTGGTTTCAAGACGAAGCTAGGTTTGGTCAACAGAACACAACTACACGTCTTTGGGCGACTCGTGAAACGAGGCCTCGCGTGGTAAAACAACAGCAATTTGAATACGCTTATTTGTTTGGTTCGGTATGCCCTGAAAGAGGAATTGGTGAAGCAATAGTGGTTCCTTGGGTCAACAAGGACATAATGAAAAATTACTTAGAGCAGATATCGAAAGCTACAGAAAAAGGACGTTATGCAGTCGTTATTGTGGATGGAACAGGCTGGCATACTGATGATATTACGAGAGAATTTAATAACGTCACTACTATTAAGCTTCCTCCCTACTCGCCAGAGCTCAACCCTATAGAGCAAGTTTGGAGTTGGTTGCGACAACATTATCTAGCGAATCAAAGTTTCACTGATTATGACGACATTGTTTCCAAGGTTTGTCGTACTTGGAATGGATCTCTTGAGTGAAAAGATCGTGTCACAAAAATGAGCAGAAGAAATTCGATAAACCTGATCAGTTAATTTTCCGGATTGGTATAAAACTCACATCTCAGAAACGACGAAAGCCTAGTCGTCAGACTAGGCTTTCTGATAAATGGAGAAAGAGCCAGGATTGCGAACTTCGAGCAAACCCTTTGTGGGATTCGTTCAACTGAAGTGCAAAACACTTTTCTCCAAATGTAAAAAAGCCCTGCTATTTCTAGCAGGGCTTCTCTAATAAATGGCGGAGTGGACGGGACTCGAACCCGCGACCCCCGGCGTGACAGGCCGGTATTCTAACCAACTGAACTACCACTCCGCAGTGGTCAACTCACTACGTGAGCGTCCATATCTCCAGGTCGGTCAACCTAAAGATTTAATTTAAAGCCTGGCGATGTCCTACTCTCACATGGGGAAACCCCACACTACCATCGGCGCTATTGTGTTTCACTTCTGAGTTCGGCATGGAATCAGGTGGGTCCACAATGCTATGGTCGCCAAGCAAATTTTAAAATTCGGAAAGCTGCTTCTCTATTTAATAGAGCTATAAAAGTATTTCTCTTCAAACTCATTCAAGCGTTTGGTCTTTCTATTGAGTCCACAAAACCCCTTGGGTGTTGTATGGTTAAGCCTCACGGGCAATTAGTACAGGTTAGCTCAATGCCTCGCAGCACTTACACACCCTGCCTATCAACGTCGTAGTCTACGACAACCCTTTAGGACGCTTATAGCGCCAGGGAAAACTCATCTCAAGGCTCGCTTCCCGCTTAGATGCTTTCAGCGGTTATCGATTCCGAACTTAGCTACCGGGCAATGCCATTGGCATGACAACCCGAACACCAGAGGTTCGTCCACTCCGGTCCTCTCGTACTAGGAGCAGCCCCTTTCAATTTTCCAACGCCCACGGCAGATAGGGACCGAACTGTCTCACGACGTTCTAAACCCAGCTCGCGTACCACTTTAAATGGCGAACAGCCATACCCTTGGGACCGACTTCAGCCCCAGGATGTGATGAGCCGACATCGAGGTGCCAAACACCGCCGTCGATATGAACTCTTGGGCGGTATCAGCCTGTTATCCCCGGAGTACCTTTTATCCGTTGAGCGATGGCCCTTCCATTCAGAACCACCGGATCACTATGACCTGCTTTCGCACCTGCTCGAATTGTCATTCTCGCAGTCAAGCGGGCTTATGCCATTGCACTAACCACACGATGTCCAACCGTGTTTAGCCCACCTTCGTGCTCCTCCGTTACTCTTTGGGAGGAGACCGCCCCAGTCAAACTACCCACCAGGCACTGTCCGTAATCCCGATTCAGGGACCAACGTTAGAACATCAAAACTACAAGGGTGGTATTTCAAGGACGACTCCACCACATCTAGCGACGCGGTTTCAAAGTCTCCCACCTATCCTACACATGTAGGTTCAATGTTCAGTGCCAAGCTGTAGTAAAGGTTCACGGGGTCTTTCCGTCTAGCCGCGGGTACACTGCATCTTCACAGCGATTTCAATTTCACTGAGTCTCGGGTGGAGACAGCGTGGCCATCATTACGCCATTCGTGCAGGTCGGAACTTACCCGACAAGGAATTTCGCTACCTTAGGACCGTTATAGTTACGGCCGCCGTTTACCGGGGCTTCGATCAAGAGCTTCGACCGAAGTCTAACCCCATCAATTAACCTTCCGGCACCGGGCAGGCGTCACACCGTATACGTCATCTTACGATTTTGCACAGTGCTGTGTTTTTAATAAACAGTTGCAGCCACCTGGTATCTGCGACTCTCGTCTGCTCCATCCGCAAGGGACTTCACTGATAAGAGCGTACCTTCTCCCGAAGTTACGGTACCATTTTGCCTAGTTCCTTCACCCGAGTTCTCTCAAGCGCCTTGGTATTCTCTACCCGACCACCTGTGTCGGTTTGGGGTACGATTCCTTACAATCTGAAGCTTAGAGGCTTTTCCTGGAAGCATGGCATCAATGACTTCACTACCGTAGTAGCTCGACATCGTATCTCAGCGTTAAGAAAGTCCGGATTTACCTAAACTTTCCGCCTACGTACTTGAACCTGGACAACCGTCGCCAGGCCCACCTAGCCTTCTCCGTCCCCCCATCGCAATTGTAAGAAGTACGGGAATATTAACCCGTTTCCCATCGACTACGCCTTTCGGCCTCGCCTTAGGAGTCGACTTACCCTGCCCCGATTAACGTTGGACAGGAACCCTTGGTCTTCCGGCGAGGGAGTTTTTCACTCCCTTTATCGTTACTCATGTCAGCATTCGCACTTCTGATACCTCCAGCAGCCCTTACAGACCACCTTCAACGGCTTACAGAACGCTCCCCTACCCCACATACCCTAAGGTACGTAGCCGCAGCTTCGGTGTATAGCTTAGCCCCGTTACATCTTCCGCGCAGGCCGACTCGACCAGTGAGCTATTACGCTTTCTTTAAATGATGGCTGCTTCTAAGCCAACATCCTGGCTGTCTGAGCCTTCCCACATCGTTTCCCACTTAGCTATACTTTGGGACCTTAGCTGGCGGTCTGGGTTGTTTCCCTCTCCACGACGGACGTTAGCACCCGCCGTGTGTCTCCCGGATAGTACTTACTGGTATTCGGAGTTTGCAAAGGGTTGGTAAGTCGGGATGACCCCCTAGCCTTAACAGTGCTCTACCCCCAGTAGTATTCGTCCGAGGCGCTACCTAAATAGCTTTCGGGGAGAACCAGCTATCTCCAGGTTTGATTGGCCTTTCACCCCTAGCCACAAGTCATCCGCTAATTTTTCAACATTAGTCGGTTCGGTCCTCCAGTTGATGTTACTCAACCTTCAACCTGCCCATGGCTAGATCACCTGGTTTCGGGTCTAATCCTAGCAACTGTACGCCCAGTTAAGACTCGGTTTCCCTACGGCTCCCCTAAACGGTTAACCTTGCTACTAAAATTAAGTCGCTGACCCATTATACAAAAGGTACGCAGTCACACCACGAAGGTGCTCCTACTGCTTGTACGTACACGGTTTCAGGTTCTATTTCACTCCCCTCACAGGGGTTCTTTTCGCCTTTCCCTCACGGTACTGGTTCACTATCGGTCAGTCAGTAGTATTTAGCCTTGGAGGATGGTCCCCCCATATTCAGACAGGATATCACGTGTCCCGCCCTACTCGTTTTCACTGATTATGAGATGTCGATTACGGGGCTATCACCCTTTATTGCGGCACTTTCCAGAGCCTTCATCTGTCTCATTAAAAGCTTAAGGGCTAATCCAATTTCGCTCGCCGCTACTTTCGGAATCTCGGTTGATTTCTCTTCCTCGGGGTACTTAGATGTTTCAGTTCCCCCGGTTTGCCTCCTGTTGCTATGTATTCACAACAGGATACGTGCTTGTGCACGTGGGTTTCCCCATTCAGAAATCCCAGACTCAAAAGGTTATTACTACCTAATCTGGGCTTATCGCAAGTTATTACGTCTTTCATCGCCTCTGACTGCCAAGGCATCCACCGTGTACGCTTAGTCACTTAACCATACAACCCGAAAGGGTCTTAGTGTATGGCAACTAACCAAGGTTTTTGGTTGTCATCAAGAAGGGTTAATTCTTGATAACTGTTTGCCGGACTCAATTGTGAATCAATGTAAACATTGATTCGAATACAAGACACTTGAATGTGTTTGTTGTGTTTATACCGTTCTTATTAACTAAGAGCAGATAAACATTGAGAACTTTTAAATTTGATTGAATTACTCGTAAGTAAATCAATCAGTCAGCTTTCCAAATTGTTAAAGAGCATGAGACTTTAAGAACCAGTGTTCTAAAATTCACATTTTCTAAAGACTCTCAGGGTCAAACACACCAACCAACGACAAAAGAAGTGGTTTGGACATGACTATAACCAAGAATATTTAGAGAATGGTGGGCGATACCGGGCTCGAACCAGTGACCCCCTGCTTGTAAGGCAGGTGCTCTCCCAACTGAGCTAATCGCCCACGATAGTTTTAATTCCTTCGCGGAGAAAGAATGGTGGGTCGTGCAGGATTCGAACCTGCGACCAATTGATTAAAAGTCAACTGCTCTACCAACTGAGCTAACGACCCAATGGTATCCCGTAGGGGAGTCGAACCCCTGTTACCGCCGTGAAAGGGCGGTGTCCTAGGCCTCTAGACGAACGGGACACTGGATATTGAAGAACTTGGGAGTTCTTCGTCTCTTTACTTTTTTAAACCTAATCAATCTGTGTGGACACTCATCGTAAGTATCTTCGTATAAGGAGGTGATCCAGCCCCAGGTTCCCCTAGGGCTACCTTGTTACGACTTCACCCCAGTCATGAACCACAAAGTGGTGAGCGTCCTCCCCGAAAGGTTAAACTACCCACTTCTTTTGCAGCCCACTCCCATGGTGTGACGGGCGGTGTGTACAAGGCCCGGGAACGTATTCACCGTGACATTCTGATTCACGATTACTAGCGATTCCGACTTCATGGAGTCGAGTTGCAGACTCCAATCCGGACTACGACGCACTTTTTGGGATTCGCTCACTATCGCTAGCTTGCTGCCCTCTGTATGCGCCATTGTAGCACGTGTGTAGCCCTACTCGTAAGGGCCATGATGACTTGACGTCGTCCCCACCTTCCTCCGGTTTATCACCGGCAGTCTCCCTGGAGTTCCCGACATTACTCGCTGGCAAACAAGGATAAGGGTTGCGCTCGTTGCGGGACTTAACCCAACATTTCACAACACGAGCTGACGACAGCCATGCAGCACCTGTCTCAGAGCTCCCGAAGGCACACCTGCGTCTCCGCTGGCTTCTCTGGATGTCAAGAGTAGGTAAGGTTCTTCGCGTTGCATCGAATTAAACCACATGCTCCACCGCTTGTGCGGGCCCCCGTCAATTCATTTGAGTTTTAATCTTGCGACCGTACTCCCCAGGCGGTCTACTTAACGCGTTAGCTCCGAAAGCCACGGCTCAAGGCCACAACCTCCAAGTAGACATCGTTTACGGCGTGGACTACCAGGGTATCTAATCCTGTTTGCTCCCCACGCTTTCGCATCTGAGTGTCAGTGTCTGTCCAGGGGGCCGCCTTCGCCACTGGTATTCCTTCAGATCTCTACGCATTTCACCGCTACACCTGAAATTCTACCCCCCTCTACAGCACTCTAGTTCACCAGTTTCAAATGCAGTTCCGAGGTTGAGCCCCGGGCTTTCACATCTGACTTAATGAACCACCTGCATGCGCTTTACGCCCAGTAATTCCGATTAACGCTCGCACCCTCCGTATTACCGCGGCTGCTGGCACGGAGTTAGCCGGTGCTTCTTCTGTTGCTAACGTCAAGATGTGCAGCTATTAACTACACACCCTTCCTCACAACTGAAAGTACTTTACAACCCGAAGGCCTTCTTCATACACGCGGCATGGCTGCATCAGGCTTTCGCCCATTGTGCAATATTCCCCACTGCTGCCTCCCGTAGGAGTCTGGACCGTGTCTCAGTTCCAGTGTGGCTGATCATCCTCTCAGACCAGCTAGGGATCGTCGCCTTGGTGAGCCATTACCTCACCAACTAGCTAATCCCACCTAGGCATATCTTGACGCGAGAGGCCCGAAGGTCCCCCTCTTTGGCCCGTAGGCATTATGCGGTATTAGCCATCGTTTCCAATGGTTATCCCCCACATCAAGGCAATTTCCTAGGCATTACTCACCCGTCCGCCGCTCGACGCCCATTAACGCACCCGAAGGATTGTTAGTGTCGTTTCCGCTCGACTTGCATGTGTTAGGCCTGCCGCCAGCGTTCAATCTGAGCCATGATCAAACTCTTCAATTTAAGATTTTGTGACTCAACGAATACTGACTTCAAAACTAATATTCATTCGAAAATGAACATGTAATTCTAAAGCTATTACCATTCCAACAGAATGATAATGAATTGACTGTGCCGAATAACTACAAGTAGTTAAACGTATTGGTCACTCAGTTCATTGAAATCAAGTTTGATTCCGAAGAATCTGCTTTATCTAACGATAAAACGTTTTGATATTCATCAACGAGTGCCCACACAGATTGATAGGTTTAAATTGTTAAAGAGCTTGTTCTCTAAAAAGAGAACGCTTTCAGTGCCTTAGCACTTAAGCAGGACGCGTATAATACGCTTTCCACTTTGAAAGTCAACATAAAATACTAAGAAAACTTAGAACTCTATGGTGACTTGTCTATTTAATAGACAAAGTCGAACTTTTGTCTTCACTTTTAAAAAAGTGAAAATAAATTTGGAGCCTGGCGATGTCCTACTCTCACATGGGGAAGCCCCACACTACCATCGGCGCTATTGTGTTTCACTTCTGAGTTCGGCATGGAATCAGGTGGGTCCACAATGCTATGGTCGCCAAGCAAATTTTAAAATTCGGAAAGCTGCTTCTCTATTTAATAGAGCTTTAAAAGTTTCTCTTCAAACGCATTCAAGGTCTGGTCTTTCTATTGAGTCCACAAAACCCCTTGGGTGTTGTATGGTTAAGCCTCACGGGCAATTAGTACAGGTTAGCTCAATGCCTCGCAGCACTTACACACCCTGCCTATCAACGTCGTAGTCTACGACAACCCTTTAGGACACTTATAGTGCCAGGGAAAACTCATCTCAAGGCTCGCTTCCCGCTTAGATGCTTTCAGCGGTTATCGATTCCGAACTTAGCTACCGGGCAATGCCATTGGCATGACAACCCGAACACCAGAGGTTCGTCCACTCCGGTCCTCTCGTACTAGGAGCAGCCCCTTTCAATTTTCCAACGCCCACGGCAGATAGGGACCGAACTGTCTCACGACGTTCTAAACCCAGCTCGCGTACCACTTTAAATGGCGAACAGCCATACCCTTGGGACCGACTTCAGCCCCAGGATGTGATGAGCCGACATCGAGGTGCCAAACACCGCCGTCGATATGAACTCTTGGGCGGTATCAGCCTGTTATCCCCGGAGTACCTTTTATCCGTTGAGCGATGGCCCTTCCATTCAGAACCACCGGATCACTATGACCTGCTTTCGCACCTGCTCGAATTGTCATTCTCGCAGTCAAGCGGGCTTATGCCATTGCACTAACCACACGATGTCCAACCGTGTTTAGCCCACCTTCGTGCTCCTCCGTTACTCTTTGGGAGGAGACCGCCCCAGTCAAACTACCCACCAGGCACTGTCCGTAATCCCGATTCAGGGACCAACGTTAGAACATCAAAACTACAAGGGTGGTATTTCAAGGACGACTCCACCACATCTAGCGACGCGGTTTCAAAGTCTCCCACCTATCCTACACATGTAGGTTCAATGTTCAGTGCCAAGCTGTAGTAAAGGTTCACGGGGTCTTTCCGTCTAGCCGCGGGTACACTGCATCTTCACAGCGATTTCAATTTCACTGAGTCTCGGGTGGAGACAGCGTGGCCATCATTACGCCATTCGTGCAGGTCGGAACTTACCCGACAAGGAATTTCGCTACCTTAGGACCGTTATAGTTACGGCCGCCGTTTACCGGGGCTTCGATCAAGAGCTTCGACCGAAGTCTAACCCCATCAATTAACCTTCCGGCACCGGGCAGGCGTCACACCGTATACGTCATCTTACGATTTTGCACAGTGCTGTGTTTTTAATAAACAGTTGCAGCCACCTGGTATCTGCGACTCTCGTCTGCTCCATCCGCAAGGGACTTCACTGATAAGAGCGTACCTTCTCCCGAAGTTACGGTACCATTTTGCCTAGTTCCTTCACCCGAGTTCTCTCAAGCGCCTTGGTATTCTCTACCCGACCACCTGTGTCGGTTTGGGGTACGATTCCTTACAATCTGAAGCTTAGAGGCTTTTCCTGGAAGCATGGCATCAATGACTTCACTACCGTAGTAGCTCGACATCGTATCTCAGCGTTAAGAAAGTCCGGATTTACCTAAACTTTCCGCCTACGTACTTGAACCTGGACAACCGTCGCCAGGCCCACCTAGCCTTCTCCGTCCCCCCATCGCAATTGTAAGAAGTACGGGAATATTAACCCGTTTCCCATCGACTACGCCTTTCGGCCTCGCCTTAGGAGTCGACTTACCCTGCCCCGATTAACGTTGGACAGGAACCCTTGGTCTTCCGGCGAGGGAGTTTTTCACTCCCTTTATCGTTACTCATGTCAGCATTCGCACTTCTGATACCTCCAGCAGCCCTTACAGACCACCTTCAACGGCTTACAGAACGCTCCCCTACCCCACATACCCTAAGGTACGTAGCCGCAGCTTCGGTGTATAGCTTAGCCCCGTTACATCTTCCGCGCAGGCCGACTCGACCAGTGAGCTATTACGCTTTCTTTAAATGATGGCTGCTTCTAAGCCAACATCCTGGCTGTCTGAGCCTTCCCACATCGTTTCCCACTTAGCTATACTTTGGGACCTTAGCTGGCGGTCTGGGTTGTTTCCCTCTCCACGACGGACGTTAGCACCCGCCGTGTGTCTCCCGGATAGTACTTACTGGTATTCGGAGTTTGCAAAGGGTTGGTAAGTCGGGATGACCCCCTAGCCTTAACAGTGCTCTACCCCCAGTAGTATTCGTCCGAGGCGCTACCTAAATAGCTTTCGGGGAGAACCAGCTATCTCCAGGTTTGATTGGCCTTTCACCCCTAGCCACAAGTCATCCGCTAATTTTTCAACATTAGTCGGTTCGGTCCTCCAGTTGATGTTACTCAACCTTCAACCTGCCCATGGCTAGATCACCTGGTTTCGGGTCTAATCCTAGCAACTGTACGCCCAGTTAAGACTCGGTTTCCCTACGGCTCCCCTAAACGGTTAACCTTGCTACTAAAATTAAGTCGCTGACCCATTATACAAAAGGTACGCAGTCACACCACGAAGGTGCTCCTACTGCTTGTACGTACACGGTTTCAGGTTCTATTTCACTCCCCTCACAGGGGTTCTTTTCGCCTTTCCCTCACGGTACTGGTTCACTATCGGTCAGTCAGTAGTATTTAGCCTTGGAGGATGGTCCCCCCATATTCAGACAGGATATCACGTGTCCCGCCCTACTCGTTTTCACTGATTATGATGTGTCGGTTACGGGGCTATCACCCTTTATTGCGAGACTTTCCAGACTCTTCACCTGCATCATTAAAAGCTTAAGGGCTAATCCAATTTCGCTCGCCGCTACTTTCGGAATCTCGGTTGATTTCTCTTCCTCAGGGTACTTAGATGTTTCAGTTCCCCCGGTTTGCCTCCTGTTGCTATGTATTCACAACAGGATACTTGCTTATGCAAGTGGGTTTCCCCATTCAGGAATCCCAGACTCAAAAGGTTATTACTACCTAATCTGGGCTTATCGCAAGTTATTACGCCTTTCATCGCCTCTGACTGCCAAGGCATCCACCGTGTACGCTTAGTCACTTAACCATACAACCCGAAAGGGTTTCTATTTGCTTTCACTTTAAAAAAGTGAAGACAAATAAGCGTATGGCAACTAACCAAGGTTTTTGGTTGTCATCAAGAAGGGTTAATTCCTGATAACTGTTTGCCGGACTCAATTGTGATTCAAACAAATTTGAATCGAATACAAGACACTTGAATGTGTTTGTTGTGTTTATACCGTTCTTATTAAATAAGAGCAGATAAACATTGAGAACTTTTAAATTTGATTGAATTACTCGTAAGTAAATCAATCAGTCAGCTTTCCAAATTGTTAAAGAGCAAATCACTTCATAATGAAGTAATCATTTTTAAATATTCTCATCAGCTTTTTGCTTAGAAGAATGCTTAAAGATGGTATCCCGTAGGGGAGTCGAACCCCTGTTACCGCCGTGAAAGGGCGGTGTCCTAGGCCTCTAGACGAACGGGACACTGGATATTGAAGAACTTGGGAGTTCTTCGTCTCTTTACTTTTTTAAACCTAATCAATCTGTGTGGACACTCATCGTAAGTATCTTCGTATAAGGAGGTGATCCAGCCCCAGGTTCCCCTAGGGCTACCTTGTTACGACTTCACCCCAGTCATGAACCACAAAGTGGTGAGCGTCCTCCCCGAAAGGTTAAACTACCCACTTCTTTTGCAGCCCACTCCCATGGTGTGACGGGCGGTGTGTACAAGGCCCGGGAACGTATTCACCGTGACATTCTGATTCACGATTACTAGCGATTCCGACTTCATGGAGTCGAGTTGCAGACTCCAATCCGGACTACGACGCACTTTTTGGGATTCGCTCACTATCGCTAGCTTGCTGCCCTCTGTATGCGCCATTGTAGCACGTGTGTAGCCCTACTCGTAAGGGCCATGATGACTTGACGTCGTCCCCACCTTCCTCCGGTTTATCACCGGCAGTCTCCCTGGAGTTCCCGACATTACTCGCTGGCAAACAAGGATAAGGGTTGCGCTCGTTGCGGGACTTAACCCAACATTTCACAACACGAGCTGACGACAGCCATGCAGCACCTGTCTCAGAGCTCCCGAAGGCACACCTGCGTCTCCGCTGGCTTCTCTGGATGTCAAGAGTAGGTAAGGTTCTTCGCGTTGCATCGAATTAAACCACATGCTCCACCGCTTGTGCGGGCCCCCGTCAATTCATTTGAGTTTTAATCTTGCGACCGTACTCCCCAGGCGGTCTACTTAACGCGTTAGCTCCGAAAGCCACGGCTCAAGGCCACAACCTCCAAGTAGACATCGTTTACGGCGTGGACTACCAGGGTATCTAATCCTGTTTGCTCCCCACGCTTTCGCATCTGAGTGTCAGTGTCTGTCCAGGGGGCCGCCTTCGCCACTGGTATTCCTTCAGATCTCTACGCATTTCACCGCTACACCTGAAATTCTACCCCCCTCTACAGCACTCTAGTTCACCAGTTTCAAATGCAGTTCCGAGGTTGAGCCCCGGGCTTTCACATCTGACTTAATGAACCACCTGCATGCGCTTTACGCCCAGTAATTCCGATTAACGCTCGCACCCTCCGTATTACCGCGGCTGCTGGCACGGAGTTAGCCGGTGCTTCTTCTGTTGCTAACGTCAAGATGTGCAGCTATTAACTACACACCCTTCCTCACAACTGAAAGTACTTTACAACCCGAAGGCCTTCTTCATACACGCGGCATGGCTGCATCAGGCTTTCGCCCATTGTGCAATATTCCCCACTGCTGCCTCCCGTAGGAGTCTGGACCGTGTCTCAGTTCCAGTGTGGCTGATCATCCTCTCAGACCAGCTAGGGATCGTCGCCTTGGTGAGCCATTACCTCACCAACTAGCTAATCCCACCTAGGCATATCTTGACGCGAGAGGCCCGAAGGTCCCCCTCTTTGGCCCGTAGGCATTATGCGGTATTAGCCATCGTTTCCAATGGTTATCCCCCACATCAAGGCAATTTCCTAGGCATTACTCACCCGTCCGCCGCTCGACGCCCATTAACGCACCCGAAGGATTGTTAGTGTCGTTTCCGCTCGACTTGCATGTGTTAGGCCTGCCGCCAGCGTTCAATCTGAGCCATGATCAAACTCTTCAATTTAAGATTTTGTGACTCAACGAATACTGACTTCAAAACTAATATTCATTCGAAAATGAACATGTAATTCTAAAGCTATTACCATTCCAACAGAATGGTAATGAATTGACTGTGCCG
This sequence comes from Vibrio atlanticus, assembly GCF_024347315.1. Taxonomy (NCBI): domain Bacteria; kingdom Pseudomonadati; phylum Pseudomonadota; class Gammaproteobacteria; order Vibrionales; family Vibrionaceae; genus Vibrio; species Vibrio atlanticus. The sequence goes on from NZ_AP025460.1 coordinate 3,271,043, forward strand.
AATAACTACAAGTAGTTAAACGTATTGGTCACTCAGTTCATTGAAATCAAGTTTGTTACCGAAGTAACTGCTATTACGCTCTTTCGAAAAAGAACCAATAACGTTTTGATATTCATCAACGAGTGCCCACACAGATTGATAGGTTTAAATTGTTAAAGAGCGTGTTCTCTAAAAAGAGAACGCTTTCAGTGCCTTAGCACTTAAGCAGGACGCGTATAATACGCTTTCCACTTTGAAAGTCAACATAAAACTCTAAGAAAACTTAGAACTCTATGGTGACTTGTCTATTAAATAGACAAAGTCGAGCTTTTGTCTTCACTTTTAAAAAAGTGAAAATAAATTTAAAGCCTGGCGATGTCCTACTCTCACATGGGGAAGCCCCACACTACCATCGGCGCTATTGTGTTTCACTTCTGAGTTCGGCATGGAATCAGGTGGGTCCACAATGCTATGGTCGCCAAGCAAATTTTAAAATTCGGAAAGCTGTTAAATTCTCATCAAACTCATTCAAGCGTTTGGTATTTCTTTGAGTCCACAAAACCCCTTGGGTGTTGTATGGTTAAGCCTCACGGGCAATTAGTACAGGTTAGCTCAATGCCTCGCAGCACTTACACACCCTGCCTATCAACGTCGTAGTCTACGACAACCCTTTAGGACGCTTATAGCGTCAGGGAAAACTCATCTCAAGGCTCGCTTCCCGCTTAGATGCTTTCAGCGGTTATCGATTCCGAACTTAGCTACCGGGCAATGCCATTGGCATGACAACCCGAACACCAGAGGTTCGTCCACTCCGGTCCTCTCGTACTAGGAGCAGCCCCTTTCAATTTTCCAACGCCCACGGCAGATAGGGACCGAACTGTCTCACGACGTTCTAAACCCAGCTCGCGTACCACTTTAAATGGCGAACAGCCATACCCTTGGGACCGACTTCAGCCCCAGGATGTGATGAGCCGACATCGAGGTGCCAAACACCGCCGTCGATATGAACTCTTGGGCGGTATCAGCCTGTTATCCCCGGAGTACCTTTTATCCGTTGAGCGATGGCCCTTCCATTCAGAACCACCGGATCACTATGACCTGCTTTCGCACCTGCTCGAATTGTCATTCTCGCAGTCAAGCGGGCTTATGCCATTGCACTAACCACACGATGTCCAACCGTGTTTAGCCCACCTTCGTGCTCCTCCGTTACTCTTTGGGAGGAGACCGCCCCAGTCAAACTACCCACCAGGCACTGTCCGTAATCCCGATTCAGGGACCAACGTTAGAACATCAAAACTACAAGGGTGGTATTTCAAGGACGACTCCATCACATCTAGCGACGCAATTTCATAGTCTCCCACCTATCCTACACATGTAGGTTCAATGTTCAGTGCCAAGCTGTAGTAAAGGTTCACGGGGTCTTTCCGTCTAGCCGCGGGTACACTGCATCTTCACAGCGATTTCAATTTCACTGAGTCTCGGGTGGAGACAGCGTGGCCATCATTACGCCATTCGTGCAGGTCGGAACTTACCCGACAAGGAATTTCGCTACCTTAGGACCGTTATAGTTACGGCCGCCGTTTACCGGGGCTTCGATCAAGAGCTTCGACCGAAGTCTAACCCCATCAATTAACCTTCCGGCACCGGGCAGGCGTCACACCGTATACGTCATCTTACGATTTTGCACAGTGCTGTGTTTTTAATAAACAGTTGCAGCCACCTGGTATCTGCGACTCTCGTCTGCTCCATCCGCAAGGGACTTCACTGATAAGAGCGTACCTTCTCCCGAAGTTACGGTACCATTTTGCCTAGTTCCTTCACCCGAGTTCTCTCAAGCGCCTTGGTATTCTCTACCCGACCACCTGTGTCGGTTTGGGGTACGATTCCTTACAATCTGAAGCTTAGAGGCTTTTCCTGGAAGCATGGCATCAATGACTTCACTACCGTAGTAGCTCGACATCGTATCTCAGCGTTAAGAAAGTCCGGATTTACCTAAACTTTCCGCCTACGTACTTGAACCTGGACAACCGTCGCCAGGCCCACCTAGCCTTCTCCGTCCCCCCATCGCAATTGTAAGAAGTACGGGAATATTAACCCGTTTCCCATCGACTACGCCTTTCGGCCTCGCCTTAGGAGTCGACTTACCCTGCCCCGATTAACGTTGGACAGGAACCCTTGGTCTTCCGGCGAGGGAGTTTTTCACTCCCTTTATCGTTACTCATGTCAGCATTCGCACTTCTGATACCTCCAGCAGCCCTTACAGACCACCTTCAACGGCTTACAGAACGCTCCCCTACCCCACATACCCTAAGGTACGTAGCCGCAGCTTCGGTGTATAGCTTAGCCCCGTTACATCTTCCGCGCAGGCCGACTCGACCAGTGAGCTATTACGCTTTCTTTAAATGATGGCTGCTTCTAAGCCAACATCCTGGCTGTCTGAGCCTTCCCACATCGTTTCCCACTTAGCTATACTTTGGGACCTTAGCTGGCGGTCTGGGTTGTTTCCCTCTCCACGACGGACGTTAGCACCCGCCGTGTGTCTCCCGGATAGTACTTACTGGTATTCGGAGTTTGCAAAGGGTTGGTAAGTCGGGATGACCCCCTAGCCTTAACAGTGCTCTACCCCCAGTAGTATTCGTCCGAGGCGCTACCTAAATAGCTTTCGGGGAGAACCAGCTATCTCCAGGTTTGATTGGCCTTTCACCCCTAGCCACAAGTCATCCGCTAATTTTTCAACATTAGTCGGTTCGGTCCTCCAGTTGATGTTACTCAACCTTCAACCTGCCCATGGCTAGATCACCTGGTTTCGGGTCTAATCCTAGCAACTGTACGCCCAGTTAAGACTCGGTTTCCCTACGGCTCCCCTAAACGGTTAACCTTGCTACTAAAATTAAGTCGCTGACCCATTATACAAAAGGTACGCAGTCACACCACGAAGGTGCTCCTACTGCTTGTACGTACACGGTTTCAGGTTCTATTTCACTCCCCTCACAGGGGTTCTTTTCGCCTTTCCCTCACGGTACTGGTTCACTATCGGTCAGTCAGTAGTATTTAGCCTTGGAGGATGGTCCCCCCATATTCAGACAGGATATCACGTGTCCCGCCCTACTCGTTTTCACTGATTATGATGTGTCGGTTACGGGGCTATCACCCTTTATTGCGAGACTTTCCAGACTCTTCACCTGCATCATTAAAAGCTTAAGGGCTAATCCAATTTCGCTCGCCGCTACTTTCGGAATCTCGGTTGATTTCTCTTCCTCGGGGTACTTAGATGTTTCAGTTCCCCCGGTTTGCCTCCTGTTGCTATGTATTCACAACAGGATACTTACTTATGTAAGTGGGTTTCCCCATTCAGGAATCCCAGACTCAAAAGGTTATTACTACCTAATCTGGGCTTATCGCAAGTTATTACGCCTTTCATCGCCTCTGACTGCCAAGGCATCCACCGTGTACGCTTAGTCACTTAACCATACAACCCGAAAGGGTCTTAGCGTATGGCAACTAACCAAGGTTTTTGGTTGTCATCAAGAAGGGTTAATTCCTGATAACTGTTTGCCGGACTCAATTGTGAATCAAATAAATTTGATTCGAATACAAGACACTTGAATGTGTTTGTTGTGTTTATCTAATGAAAGATAAACATTGAGAACTTTTAAATTTGATTGAATTACTCGTAAGTAAATCAATCAGTCAGCTTTCCAAATTGTTAAAGAGCATAAAGCAAAAAGCTTTAATCAATAACTTACGTTATTAATTAAAGCTCTGGCTTTAACTAAATCTAAACCATCAATCTGTGTGGACACTCATCGTAAGTATCTTCGTATAAGGAGGTGATCCAGCCCCAGGTTCCCCTAGGGCTACCTTGTTACGACTTCACCCCAGTCATGAACCACAAAGTGGTGAGCGTCCTCCCCGAAAGGTTAAACTACCCACTTCTTTTGCAGCCCACTCCCATGGTGTGACGGGCGGTGTGTACAAGGCCCGGGAACGTATTCACCGTGACATTCTGATTCACGATTACTAGCGATTCCGACTTCATGGAGTCGAGTTGCAGACTCCAATCCGGACTACGACGCACTTTTTGGGATTCGCTCACTATCGCTAGCTTGCTGCCCTCTGTATGCGCCATTGTAGCACGTGTGTAGCCCTACTCGTAAGGGCCATGATGACTTGACGTCGTCCCCACCTTCCTCCGGTTTATCACCGGCAGTCTCCCTGGAGTTCCCGACATTACTCGCTGGCAAACAAGGATAAGGGTTGCGCTCGTTGCGGGACTTAACCCAACATTTCACAACACGAGCTGACGACAGCCATGCAGCACCTGTCTCAGAGCTCCCGAAGGCACACCTGCGTCTCCGCTGGCTTCTCTGGATGTCAAGAGTAGGTAAGGTTCTTCGCGTTGCATCGAATTAAACCACATGCTCCACCGCTTGTGCGGGCCCCCGTCAATTCATTTGAGTTTTAATCTTGCGACCGTACTCCCCAGGCGGTCTACTTAACGCGTTAGCTCCGAAAGCCACGGCTCAAGGCCACAACCTCCAAGTAGACATCGTTTACGGCGTGGACTACCAGGGTATCTAATCCTGTTTGCTCCCCACGCTTTCGCATCTGAGTGTCAGTGTCTGTCCAGGGGGCCGCCTTCGCCACTGGTATTCCTTCAGATCTCTACGCATTTCACCGCTACACCTGAAATTCTACCCCCCTCTACAGCACTCTAGTTCACCAGTTTCAAATGCAGTTCCGAGGTTGAGCCCCGGGCTTTCACATCTGACTTAATGAACCACCTGCATGCGCTTTACGCCCAGTAATTCCGATTAACGCTCGCACCCTCCGTATTACCGCGGCTGCTGGCACGGAGTTAGCCGGTGCTTCTTCTGTTGCTAACGTCAAGATGTGCAGCTATTAACTACACACCCTTCCTCACAACTGAAAGTACTTTACAACCCGAAGGCCTTCTTCATACACGCGGCATGGCTGCATCAGGCTTTCGCCCATTGTGCAATATTCCCCACTGCTGCCTCCCGTAGGAGTCTGGACCGTGTCTCAGTTCCAGTGTGGCTGATCATCCTCTCAGACCAGCTAGGGATCGTCGCCTTGGTGAGCCATTACCTCACCAACTAGCTAATCCCACCTAGGCATATCTTGACGCGAGAGGCCCGAAGGTCCCCCTCTTTGGCCCGTAGGCATTATGCGGTATTAGCCATCGTTTCCAATGGTTATCCCCCACATCAAGGCAATTTCCTAGGCATTACTCACCCGTCCGCCGCTCGACGCCCATTAACGCACCCGAAGGATTGTTAATGTCGTTTCCGCTCGACTTGCATGTGTTAGGCCTGCCGCCAGCGTTCAATCTGAGCCATGATCAAACTCTTCAATTTAAGATTTTGTGACTCAACGAATACTGACTTCAAAACTACTATGTAATTTTAAAGCTATTACCATTCCAACAGAATGGTAATGAATTGACTGTGCCGAATAACTACAAGTAGTTAAACGTATTGGTCACTCAGTTCATTGAAATCAATGTTGTTACCGAAGTAACTGTTACTACCTAAGTAATAACGTTTTGATATTCATCAACGAGTGCCCACACAGATTGATAGGTTTAAATTGTTAAAGAGCGCTAGCGTTTTGTGACTCAAATCTCAGTCGCTAGGGGTGCGTACTATACCTGCACCACTTAGAGAGTCAAGGGTTATTTTTAAACTCTTATTCTCTACCGATTTCGCTGCGTGACTTTCGTCTCACTCCTTGTCGGTGAGGCGGCATTATAGAGAGTTCGATATAGAGCACAAGAGCTTTTTTAAATAAAAGTTTTGTTCGCCTAAAAAGCCACCACATCCGCATTTTTCGAATAAAAACTAAACATTTGAGACGTATCACAGCAATACATTGGCAAAATGGAAGCCATGAACGTAAGATTCATGTGTCTATTTTGTTAATGGTAGATGCGTATATTTCGTTTATTAATATGTAGTATTCCGATATGAACTCAAAAAAATCGATGTTGTTAATTGTCGCGCTAGCTGTATTGGGCGGCATTGTTTTCTCTCAGGTAGATATATCGCCTGCAATTACCTTTATCCTTGGTGTCTTGGCTTCCGCTTTTGTTGTTAATTTTTCAAGCACCAACTCAAAATCAGAGTCAGAACCTAAGGCTTCAACAAAAACACTTTATGTAGGTAACCTTCCATACAAAGCGAATGAATCACATGTACGTGAATTGTTCTCTGAATATGGTGAAGTATTTGCTGTACGTTTAATGAAAGACAAACGTACTGGTAAAAGAAGAGGTTTTGGATTTGTTGTTATGGCAAGTAATGATGTGAATCATGCTATTTCAGAACTTAACGATAAAGATTACATGCAACGTACTTTAAAAGTACGCGTTGCAAACGATCCTAAACATCCAGAAACGGACGAAGCTGAGCTGAGCTAAACCCTAACTGCTTCAGCATACTATTTAGTGCACTTTCTTTTTTAGGAAGTGCACTACAAAAAGCCTCACGCACTCCCCCTTCTTCAGTACTGCTCTCTAAATCCAATAAATCTTGAACCCGTTTAGCAATAGCCTTACCTGAATCAATCAACATCACGTTTTTACCTAGCACTTGCTGAATCTCTGATTTGATCAGTGGAAAATGAGTGCACCCTAAAACAGCCACATCAATTGTGTTGATCATTGGTTGAAGGATTTGCTGCAGCTCTTCAAGGTTAATCACCTCACCTCTGAGTTTATCTTCGGCCATATCCACCAACTGAGTCGAACCTAAAAGATCAACTCTTTTATTACTAGAGAAGTTTTTGATGAGCTCGTGTGTGTATTCACGAGTAATCGTTGCGGGTGTCGCAATAAGACCAACGGCTTTATTGGCAAGTAGGGATGCTGGCTTGATTGCCGGAACAACCCCGACAATAGGGATTGGGTTATTTGCCCTTAGTGTAGGCAACACAATTGTACTTGCTGTATTGCAGGCTATCACCACAATATCAATAGCGTGGCTAGCCACAAAACTGGCGACGATGCTTTGAACTCTGTGGATAAGGACTTGCTGGTCTAGCTCACCGTATGGGTAAGCTTCGTTATCGAATACATAAGTATAGTTATGATTCGGTAGTAACTGGCTTATCTCTTTATATACGGACAGACCGCCAACTCCAGAATCAAAGATCAATATGTTTTTTTGTATGCTTTCCGACACAACCATTACCTGTAATAAGTTCCGTTGCAATGATACCCCTTCACTTAGTTTTCGCCAATCATCACTCTACATAATGCAGGCTCGGTAGCGTTGATGCACAAAGCGCTCACCCTGCTCTACATTTTCCAGCTCTATCTCAAGCCTTCCTTTAAAGCATGGCGCTGACGTGACTAAAGTATGGAACTCACCATCTTCGCCGCATGGGTCGACGTGACTCGGTAAACTGTCGATTAGCTCAAACGTGTATTCTTTCCCGCAATAGCTCATGTCTAATGCATCGGTATCGACCGTGACGAGAAAGGTTTCGATTCCTCTGTCTATTATTTCACTCGCAAGTACCTGACTGCTCTCTCCCATTAGGGGAAACACACACTCCCAACCAGCTGGCTCTATATAACTTCTTCGGTAATCGGCAATGCCATTACAGAACATATCTCCAAACGCGACCGCATCGATTGATAAGCTAGAATCTTTAAGTACCGAGACAATCGTACTTTGGTAAACCTCATTACTTGGGAAGACTTCCGGTAGCTCAATCATGATTAATGGTAAACCGACCAATCGAGCTTGCATTGCAACTACCTCAATAGGAGTTACCTGGAAAGGAACTTCATCTCCAACATACGTAGTATACAGAGCAACAACTTCATACTCGGTGCTTTCAAGTAGGCGCTCTAACGTTAACGTAGAGTCTTTACCTGACGACCAACTTATGACGACTTTCTTTTTCATTGATACATCCAATAAGAAAAAACCGCCCGAAGGCGGTTTGCATACCAGTTAGAACTGATATGAAGCATTTAGGTAGTATGCTTGATCTTGCGTTTCATACTTATCCACCGTTTGGTATTGAGTATTAAACAAGTTTTCAACTTTAGCTCGTAGTTTCCATTGTTCGGTCAACTGGTAAGCTAGTGTAAAGTTCACGAGGCTATACGGTTCAAGTTCCACCGTATTTTTTGCATCGTCATAGCGTTTACCTTGATACTGATAGCTCAAATCACCACGCCAGTGATTGTGTTCATAGCTGACCAACCATTTCGCTGCAAAGTTTGCTCTACGAGACAGCTCTTTATCTTGAATGTCTTCTGGTTGACCATAACCAGCAACATTGATTTTGTTGTTATGGTCTAGGAAGTCTAGCGACACTGAGTGTGAAATCACGCCGGTCTCAAACTGCGAGCTTACTTCAATACCACGTATTGTCGCATCAGAATTCTTTAAAACTTCACCTTTTGACTGATAACTTACCAAATTAGTAATTTTGTTTGAATAACCTACAACGCGTATATCTGATACGTCAGAGAAGAACTCAAATCCAGCCTCAAAACTCAAAGACTCTTCTGGTTTCAAGTCACTCTTACCATAGCCAGGCCAGAATAGGTCATTGTATGTCGGAGCTCGAAAGGCAGTACCACCAGACGCAATCAAACGCCAATTCTGATTAACAAGATAACCAATTCCTAGCTGCCATGTCGACTTTCCGCCATAGACTTCGTTGTCATCATGACGAACACTTGCTTCAATTTGCAAACCTGAATTGTCATAGAAAGCCGAAGCGAATACTGCATTATTCTTACGACTAGTACCGTCATATTTCTGGTAACTATTGCTGCTCCAAATTTTGGAATCAGCCACGGTGTCTTTAGTTAGGTCGACGCCTGCATTAAGTACAAAGATCTCAGATAACTTATAAGAGTTCAGCCAGTTAAGAGCATGGCGGTCAGTGATTAAGTGGCTACCCGGAACTTGACCGCCTTTATTGTTACTATCGTCGCGGTTAGTTGATACAGACAAAGATGAACGATACTTCTCACCATTATATGCAACAAGCGCTGCGTAGTTGAAAAGAATAGATTCTTGCTCATCAGCTGATAGCTTACCTGTTGAAAAGTCCTTATAACTTTCATATTCAGTCACACCTTTATGATAGAAGCCCATCACTTTGGCAGACCACTCAGGTGAAAAGTTTGTCCCAACCTCAAGCGTTAAGTCTTGACGGCTATAGCCATCTTCATCAGGTTGAGCCGGGCCAGTGCCTACGACATCAAAACCATCTGACGCTTCAGTGTTTACAGACATATTGATCCAAGATTTCTGACCAACTTTAGAGCTCACACCAGCTGCACCTTGGCGATAGTTATCAGTACCAGCACCAACTTGAACAGTACCAGAGTCAACATCAGCCCCTGATGAAGTAATAATGTTAATTACACCACCTATTGCATCAGCACCATATACCGCAGCACGAGCACCTTTTACTAACTCGATACGTTCAACGCCGCTTAGAGGAATCGCTGAGAAGTTCGCACTACCAGTTGTCGCACTACCAATTCTCACCCCGTTATAGAGGACAATGCTTTGATTCGATGAGGTACCGCGAACAAAGACTGAACTGTTTTGTCCACGTCCGCCATTTTGCGTTACTTGCACACCAGGTAATAATGCTAAAGCTTCCGTTAGAGATTTGATTTGCAGGTTATCAATTTGCTCTTTAGTCACAATATCGACTGTTGCTGTAACTTGACCCACAGACTGCTCAAAGCGGTTAGCCGTAACCACCATGGTTTCGTCAGCAGATGCTTCTTGTGCGTGTAAATTGGAGATAGGTGAAAGCAGCGATGCTACAGCAACCGCTAAAAGGGATTTGTTCATGTTGTTGTGATCCTAAATCGCGTAAAGTCCTACCAAACCACATTTTATGGTTTAGCTGCTGGCAGGTATTCGGACTCAAGAGCACAACCTTGCGGTTACCTAATATTCGACTTCCCACAAAATGCTATTTGCAGTGTCTATGAATACTTGTTCTCTTTTACCGCTGCGCGTCAGTTCTGGATTTTCACCAGATTCCCTTTCAGCCATCTATACATCTAGATAGCACCAGCTTGCAAAGATGGTATTAAGCTATCTTTCTTTTGTCCAGTCAATATTCAAAATTTCCGTGCTACAGAACCTTAGTGATATTAGATTGCTATTATTTACGAACGATCTTTTACTCATTGTTAGGACAACACTGGACATAGTGCTGAGATTGAATAAAATCTGCGCTCTTGATTTAAAAGCACGATAGCAAAAGGCATAACAATGGCGAATTTAGAAGTAAACCCGCAACGCTACCAAGAACAACTGGCAGAAAAGACTGAGCGTCTTACTGAAATGTTCTCAGAATATAATGTGCCTGAGCTGGAAGTGTATGAATCTCCAGAACAACACTACCGTATGCGTGCAGAGTTCCGCGTGTGGCATGAAGGTGACGATATGTATTACGTCATGTTCAATCAAGAAACTAAAGAAAAATACCGTGTCGACCAGTTCCCTGCGGCTAGCCGCCTGATTAACGACCTAATGCCTCTATTAACGGATGCAATGAAGGACAACCACTCTCTACGCCACAAACTATTCCAAGTAGACTTCCTTTCTACATTAAGCGGCGAGATTTTGGTGTCACTGCTTTACCACCGCCAATTAGGTGAGCAGTGGATTCAAGATGCTAAAGCACTTAAGCAGCAATTAAACGATGAAGGTTTTAACCTAAACCTGATCGGCCGTGCGCGTAAGATGAAAATCGTGCTGGACCGCGACTACGTTATTGAAAAGCTAGATGTGAATGGTGATAGCTACATCTACCAGCAAGTTGAGAACAGCTTTACTCAACCAAACGGTAAAGTAGCAGAGAAAATGTTGGAGTGGGCAGTCGACTGTACTCAAGACAGCAAAGGCGACTTACTTGAACTTTACTGTGGTAACGGTAACTTCTCACTAGCACTGGCACAGAACTTCGAACGTGTACTGGCAACAGAACTGGCGAAGCCGTCAGTAGAATCTGCGCAATACAACATCGCAGCCAACAAGATTGAAAATGTTCAGATCATCCGCATGTCTGCGGAAGATTTTACCGTAGCAATGGAAGGCAAGCGTGAATTCCGTCGTCTACAGCAAGCGAACATCGATCTTAAGAGCTACAACTGCAACACTATCTTCGTTGATCCACCGCGTTCAGGTATGGATGTTGATACTTGTAAGATGGTTCAAGGCTACGAGCGCATCATGTACATCTCTTGTAACCCTGAGACATTGAAAGAGAACCTAGACATTCTAAGCGAAACACACGACATCACTCGTTTTGCTCTATTTGACCAGTTCCCTTACACACACCACATGGAAGCGGGTGTGTTCCTAGAGCGTAAAGCGTAAACCTCGCTCTCTAAGTCGAAGCTAAGCAGCAGATACAAAAAAACGAGCCAATTGGCTCGTTTTTTTATTGATAGATTGGTTTAAGCAGTTTTACCGATAAAGCCTAGCTTCTTACCTACCCAAGCGAGCAGTAGCATCGCGACGATAATCGCAAAGAAGTTTGACCCGGCATCAGGGTGTTGTGCTTTCACAAAAGCCGAGTGGCCAAATGCACCTACAAAGAAACAAGCTAAACCCACTAACGGAATATCTTCAGATACTGGATTTGTTAGGTACTCTTGGTATAGCGCTTGTACAGCCAACACTAAAGCAATCAGCGGGAAAATAGAGAAGCCCACTTCGCTCATTGTTACCCAAGATAACAGTGCATCACCACACACACCTGCTACAACAGCAAGTACGAGTGTCTTTCTTTCAGAACCACGGTTTACAGTATTATTTTCATTCGACATTATTCAATCCCGCCTTTTAATCGGTTACGTTCACGTTCTTTACGATACCAAAAAGCTCCTTTGGCCATCATTCGCAATTGCATGATCAAACGCTCAGCCAATTCATCTCGCTGACGTCGATCTAAATCTAATGCTTCTGCCCCTGAGTTAAAAACCAAGATGACGGAGGCTTCCGCTTGAGTAAAAGCTTCGTCTCTTGTCATTCCTGTTGTGATCAAATATTCGGTTAACTCAGCAGAGAAATGCTGTATCTCACGAGCTACCGCTGCACGAAACTCAAATGAAGTTCCTGAGCGCTCCCGCAATAACAGTCTGAATACGTTTGGGCTGCTTTCAATGAATTCCATAAAGGTTTCAACCGATGTGCGAATCACGCTGCCTTCTTTTACTATGCGTTGCCTAGCTTGACGCATCAACTGACGCAACAATAAGCCACCTTCATCGACCATGGTTAAGCCAAGCTCATCCATGTCTTTAAAATGGCGATAAAAGGAAGTCGGAGCTATTCCAGCCTCACGAGCGACTTCTCTCAAGCTTAGATTAGAAAAACTACGATCGGCACTGAGTTGGCTAAATGCCGCATCGATTAAGCTACGACGAGTTTTTTCTTTTTGCTGTGCGCGAATGCCCATTGGTTTCATACTTTATCAACATCTTCTTTTACAGCCTAAACAGGCATGTCTAATACTCTATTCAATATAACGCGAATCACTTACTTATATAAGGCACTCTGGTTATATAAGACACTAAACACACCTCTTTGTTCACGTATCGAAGTAAATACGTTCAAAGAAAACATTTCAATATCCGCACCGTCATTTGGAGACATACGACATACCAAATATTATTTTTTCAGTAGCATGACGTGATCTCACCGACTCTCTGATGCCCTTTTCATGTACCCAAGAACAGAATCAGTTAAAATCTCGCTAAAGCAATGTTAATCAAATATAACAAGGAAGATATCTATGTCGCACTCCAACCACTTTGATGTAATCGTAATTGGTAGTGGCCCCGGAGGAGAAGGGGCAGCGATGGGATTAACCAAAGCCGGGTTGAACGTTGCTATCATTGAAAAAGAGAGCAGCGTTGGTGGTGGTTGTACCCATTGGGGGACCATTCCTTCCAAAGCACTGCGTCATGCCGTAAGTCGTATTATTGAATTCAACAGTAACCCTCTGTTTTGTCAGAATAATAAAAGTATCCACTCAACATTTTCCAATATTCTGGGGCATGCTAAATCGGTCATCGACAAACAGACTCGCTTGCGCCAAGGTTTCTACGATCGCAACCAATGCACGTTAGTCTTCGGTACTGCACGTTTTATCGATACCCACACGATCTCCGTAATGCAAAGCGACGGTACTGAAGAACACTACAGCGCAGACAAATTTGTTATCGCGACAGGTTCTCGTCCTTATCAGCCAGACAACGTCGACTTCATGCATGAACGTGTCTACGACAGCGATTCGATTCTTTCTCTTAAACACGATCCTCAGCACATCATCATCTATGGTGCTGGTGTTATCGGCTGTGAATATGCCTCTATATTTCGCGGTTTAGGCGTTAAAACCGATCTCATTAATACTCGCGATCGCCTGTTGTCCTTCTTAGATAACGAAACCTCAGATGCACTTTCTTACCACTTCTGGAACAGTGGCGTTGTTATTCGTAACGATGAGACCTTTGAGAAAATTGAAGGAACTGATGATGGTGTAATCATTCACCTAGAGTCAGGTAAAAAAATGCGTGCCGATTGCCTACTGTATGCCAATGGTCGAACGGGCAATACAGATAAACTGAACCTTGGTGCGGTTGGCTTAGAAGCGGACTCTCGTGGACAAGTATCAGTCAACAGCAACTACCAAACCAGTGTTGAACATGTTTACGCTGTCGGTGATGTGATTGGGTATCCTAGCCTAGCAAGTGCTGCTTATGACCAAGGTCGATTTGTGGCTCAAGCCGTGGTGAAAGGTGAAGCAGAAAGACACCTTATCGAAGACATCCCAACAGGTATCTACACCATTCCTGAGATCAGCTCTGTCGGTAAAACCGAGCAAGAGCTTACCGCAGCTAAAGTGCCGTATGAAGTGGGACGTTCTTCATTCAAGCACTTAGCTCGCGCTCAAATTGCAGGTAAAGATATTGGTAGCTTGAAGATACTTTTCCATCGTGAAACTAAAGAGATTTTAGGTATCCACGTGTTTGGTGAACGTGCCGCTGAAATCATTCACATTGGTCAGGCGATCATGGAACAAAAAGGCGAAGCCAACACCATCGAATACTTTGTGAATACCACCTTTAACTATCCGACGATGGCCGAGGCGTATCGCGTAGCAGCGCTTAACGGACTTAACCGTTTGTTCTAAACAAAGAAGCAACAGGACTATTTGACCACCTGTAGGCCAAATACATAAACAGCAAGCCATGAGCTTGCTGTTTTTATTTTTCGTTCCCTGAACTAAGCTATGCAAACTAAGCGAGAAACTCCCCTTTCTTCCACTGAGAAACAAACAACACACCAAGACCAATGCCACGCATCGCCATAAAACTCAACATTGCTAGCCACAGCGCATGGTTTTCTAAACCTGAGGCCAAGTAGAAAATTACAAAGAAGCTGCAGGTCGCCACGAACATGCTATTGCGCATATCCTTGCCCTTGGTTGCCCCCACAAAAATGCCATCGAGTAGGAAGCACCACATAGAAACAAGCGGCATTGCAATCAACCATGGTAAATACACTTCAGCTTGGCTCTTAACGTCTGAGATTGTGGTGATCATATTAATCAAGCTAGACCCCGCTATCGCAAACACAATAGTAAGCACCAAGCAGATATTGAAACTCCAGAAGAAGGTGCCAATCAATGATTGGTTTAACTCGTATTTATCTTTCGCGCCAATCGCTTTACCCACCATGGCTTCCATAGCATAGGCAAAGCCATCCATCCCATAAGAGATAATCATCAAGAAGCTCATCAACACCGCATTTGCGGCCACAACATCATCACCAAAGCTTGCACCTTGGAAAGTCATAAAAGTAAAAGTCGCTTGTAGGCATAATGAACGCAGAAAGATATCGCGATTCAGTTTTACGAAACGACTCAAACCTTGGCTGGTTTTCTTAAGCAGCTCCCATGGCGATGGTAACTGCTTCTTCACCCAGATTCGGTAAACACAAATCAGGCCAAATGTTAGACCGGCATAATCAGCCATTACAGATGCCAATGCTGCGCCTTCCACTTGCCACCCTAATCCTATAACAAAAACGATATCCAAAACGATATTGGTGATATTGGTGATATTGGTGATGATCACCATCCACATTGGCGCTTTAGCATTTTGGGTTCCGAGCAACCAACCTAAAATTACAAAGTTAGTTAGCGCAGCAGGTGCACTCCATGCTCGGGTCGAGAAATATTGCTGACCATAGTGTTTCACTTGATCACTGGCACTACTCAGCGAGAAAACCGCATCCGCAACAAAGCTGTGTAATAGTAAAAAGACGCCTGCGAACCCTAAAGCCATGGTCACGCCTTGCACGAAAACCAAGCCAAGCTGCTTGCCATCGTCCGCCCCATAAGACTGTGCGGCTAGCCCGGTCGTCGACATGCGTAAGAAACCGAGCAGCCAAAAGGTCACGCTGATCATTGTGCCACCCAGCGCCACACCACCTAAATACCAAGAATGTTCCAGATGACCGATAACCGCAGCATCGACTAAGCCCAACAGTGGAACCGTAATATTAGAAAGAACCATCGGGATCGCGATCAACAGCACTTTTTGGTGCATCGCCTGATTGGATAACGTTTGAAAAATAGTTTGGGGATTAAATAACTTCACGATCACCTCTTAGATTAGAGGCGATAGTTTAACCTAGTGAGTGGGCTTTCACTATGTTGTGGGGAGGTGCTTGCCTTTTATCGATAACGAATACCTATAACGAGGCAAGTATTCAGATCCCTGCCAACAGAACCGCTAGCACTACCACTTAACAAGCACTAACTGCGGCGTTAAACGCTTTTTGACCTGAGAGATTTTACAAAGAAGTCGCTGCCACAATTTCCAACGATTACACTGCTGGTCAAGTGGAGAAAACGCTTTTACCCACTGGGCCCATGGCAGCCAATTAAGGACGCTGTCTATCGGAGAAGATAAGCCATGTGAGTATTTTCCAGAACCGAGCTTTTGCCCCAGAGCACTAGAGCTTTTATCTCCAGCTAACACTAAACACGCATGTGCGTGGGTAAAATAACGGCTCAAAGACTGAATAAAGTTCGCCGTCTGTTGTTCATTACAATCCAGCAGAGCATGTTCACACACCACCATCACTGAGGCTTGTTCTGGAATGTTCAATTCATCGAGCCAGGTCAGGTCATCCACCGATCCACACTCTAGACGGTAACGTTCATTCTTGTGAAACAGGCGTTGTCGCCAAACTAGATTCTCGGTTACATCTAATTCAACCCAATGACAGCGGCCGTTATCTAAACGGTAGAAACGGGTATCAAGCCCTGCTCCCACGTTAATTATCCAAGCATCTGGGTTATGAGATAAAAACTGTTGAACTTGAGAGTCACAAAGTTGAGTCAGTGTAGCGTAAAGGAGTTGTTGTTGGTCGAGTTCACCGGTAAGACATTCAGGTGCGAGTTGGCAACGCTTGCAGGCTTGTGCTGCAATAGGGTCATAAACAAGACCGTCATCGGCTAGACTTTCGCGGCTGCGAAACCAAAGGTGTTGAACAAGATTGGTCGGTACTTGGAATTCTTGATGTGCTGACCCGAGATCAGAAGAAGCCTTTTGATCATAGGTGTGCGACTTACGAATAAGCGGCTTCATTTGAGGTTTGGTTGGGTTTGGCATCATCATCTTCCTTGTATCTCGACAAAGAAGATGATAATGAATATCAATTACAATAACAAGTTATTGAGAGTAAATATCAATAAGCTGTTTGCACTGACTACATCCAGTCCGTGTTACGAATAATACCAACCGCAAGTCCTTCAATAGACAAGTGTTGGGATTCTAAGTCCACGTGAATTGGAGAAAACTCTTCATTTTCAGCATGCAACAGAACGGTAGAACCTTTGCGCTCTAGGCGTTTTACCGTTACATCATCGTCGACACGAGCCACGACAACTTGTCCATCACGCACGTCTTGTGTTTTATGCACGGCCAGTAAATCGCCATCCATAATACCGATGTCTTTCATACTTTCGCCATTTACGCGAAGTAAGAAGTCAGCTTGTGGCTTAAACATACCTGGGTCAACTTGGTAATGCATTTCTACATGCTCTTGAGCCAAAATAGGCTCGCCAGCGGCAACCTGACCGATTAATGGTAAACCTTGCTCTTCATTCGCTGCATCTTCAAGCAAAATACGAATACCGCGAGACGCACCCGGGATAATCTCAATCGCTTCTTTACGAGCAAGAGCTTTCAAATGTTCTTCTGCAGCATTTGCAGAGCGGAAACCAAGCTCACGTGCGATTTCTGCACGAGTCGGTGGCATACCGCAATCTTCGATCTTACTTTTGATAAGGTCAAAAACTTGTTGCTGGCGGGGCGTTAACGGCTTCATGATTCACCTGTCTTTTTATACAGTTGACTGTGAGTATATCCAGTAACTGAATAAAAGCAAAGCAATTGGTTGTTTTTAGTTCATTTTTAGCGAATTACAAAAACAAGATCTCTAACCACACGTAACCAGCTAATACTAAACAGATAAAAACGGCAGCTGAGCCAACATCTTTCGCCATCCCAGAAAGCTCATGATGTTCGCTACCGATTCGGTCAACGACCGCTTCAATCGCAGTATTGATCAACTCGGCAACCATCACCAACACGACGGCTGAAATCATCAATATTCGCTCAACTTGGTTTACATCTAAGTAGAACGCCAACGGAATAAGCACTGCGGCCATGAAGACTTCTTGTCGAAATGCAGCCTCGTTTTTAAACGAGCTCGTGATGCCTTGCCATGAAAAGCCCGCCGCTTTGACGATACGTTTGACTCCGGTGTTTGATTTTTTGGTCATTTTTAACCCTATACTCAATCAGTCGATGAATGATTTTCCACAAACTTAACGGCAATATGACTATTTCCATTAAAAGGTTAGACCAGTTTCTGGTATTCTTGCATCGATTAAATTTACGCCTAGGCTTATCCCTATTTCACTCATAGGATTTATCCTCTCATTATAGAAATAGAGATACGCTTCAGCACATTGAAATAACTATTGAGGCAGTGAACCTATATGTCTTCTGGACAATCTTTTTCACGTTCATTAATGAAGCTACCTTTATCCCTATTGGTAAAGAGCACATCAATCCCTTCAAACCCTGTAGAGGATTTGAACATTGATTTGAGCAAACCGATTGTATACGCCTTACCGTTTCGCTCAAGTGTAGACATTCTTACATTGCAAAAACATGCACTTGAACTAGGGTTGCCTGATCCATTGAGCAAACTTGAAATCAATGGCAAATCACTGCAACGCTACGTTTTTATCTCTTCTCGCAAAACTCTACTGCAAGACGATGATTATGTACCAAGCTCATCAATTGAAGTCTTCTCTGAACTGCTTTCACTGCATGCAGAAGACTCTGAGCTCGACGTTCAAGTTATCCCTGCCACCGTATTGTGGGGTCGAAAGCCTGGTAAAGAGAATAACCAGAAGCCTTACCTACAAGCAATGAACGGCTTAGAGAAATCAAAAGCTGTATTGCTAGCCGGTCGTGACTGTCTGGTTCGTTTCAGCCCAGTGGTTTCTCTACGCTACATGGCTAACTCACACGGTACCGACAGCACCATCGCGCACAAATTGGCGCGCGTGGCACGTATTCACTTCTCTCGCCAAAAGCTTGCTGCATCAGGTCCTAACCTGCCAAGCCGCCAAGCTCTGTTTGATCGCCTATTAAAATCAGAAGCGATCAAGAAAGCGATTGAAGACGAAGCACAAGCAAAGAACATCTCGATCGAGAAAGCGAGCAAAGAAGCTCAAGACATCATGGACGAGATTGCTGCGAACTTCTCTTATTCGCTGATCAAGCGTGGTGAGAAGATTCTCGGTTGGCTGTGGAATAAGCTGTACCAAGGCCTGCATATCAGCAACGCTTCAACGGTTCGTAAGTTGGCTCAAGATGGTCACGAGATTGTTTACGTGCCTTGTCACCGTAGCCACATGGACTACTTGCTGCTTTCTTATGTGCTTTACCACGAAGGCATGGTGCCTCCGCACATCGCTGCAGGTATTAACCTCAACTTCTTCCCTGCCGGCCCTATTTTCCGTCACGGCGGTGCGTTCTTTATTCGTCGTAGTTTCAAAGGCAACAAGCTTTACTCAACGATTTTCCGTGAATACCTAGCCGAACTGTTCGCTAAAGGTTACTCAGTAGAATACTTCAGTGAAGGTGGTCGTTCTCGTACGGGTCGTCTATTGCAGGCGAAAACCGGCATGCTAGCGATGACAATCCAAGCAATGCTGCGCGGCATGAACCGTCCGGTGACTTTGGTTCCTGTATACATCGGCTACGAGCACGTGATGGAAGTAGCGACTTACGCGAAAGAACTTCGTGGCAAGCGTAAAGAAAAAGAAAACGCGAGCTTAGTGATTCGTACCATTCGTAAGCTGCGTAACTTTGGTAAAGGCTACGTGAACTTCGGTGAGCCGATTCAACTGAACCAATACCTGAATGAGCACTCACCAGAGTGGACCAAAGACATCGACCCAATGGGCACCAGCAAGCCACAATGGATGAACCCTGTGGTTAATGACTTAGCGACCAAAATGATGACGCACATTAACGATGCGGCAGCAACCAATGCCCTGACCCTTTGTGCAACGGCACTATTGGCTTCAAGACAGCGCGCATTGTCTCGTGACTCTTTGGTTTCTCAGATCAATTGCTACCTGTCTCTGCTTAAGAACGTTCCATATTCGGCAACGTTCACTGTGCCAAAAGACAGCGCTGAAGAATTGGTAAAACATGCTGAATCACTGAACAAGTTCTTGATTGAATCAGACTCAATGGGCGACATCATTTCACTAGACCGTCACCAGTCAATTCTGATGACCTACTACCGAAACAACATCATTCACTTGTTTGCTCTGCCATCGTTAATTGCACAGATGACCATTCGTCAGCGCGGTTTATCGATTGACGCGATTCAAGAGAACGTTGCTTCTATCTACCCGTTCTTGAAGAAAGAGCTATTCCTAAGCTACGAAGAAGACAAGCTTGAAGGCGTGGTTTCTAACATCATTGAAGAGCTGGTTAACCAAGGTATGCTTGTGATTTCTGATAACGAAGTCACCATCAACCAATCAAACAGCCAAGCACTGATGCTATTAGGTCGTACGATTTCAGAGACGCTACAGCGCTACTCGATTGCTCTAAACCTGTTGGCAGAGAATCCTGACCTGGATAAATCCGATCTTGAACAGAAGAGCCAAGACATTGCACAGCGACTTGGTCGTCTACAAGGCATCAATGCACCGGAGTTCTTCGATAAAGGCGTGTTTGCGTCGATGTTCGCAACTCTGAAACAGCAGCAATATCTGGATAACGATGGTAACTGTGATTTAGAAAAGACTCAGCAATTCGCTAAACTTCTCTACTCAATGCTTTACCCTGAAGTACGTTTGACGATTCAAGAGAGTATCCACCAAGCAGAATAATCTCTTGGTTAGCATTCACTTTAATCACTAGACTGAACACGATCAAAAAAGGCACCCAATGGGCCTGTCTCTTGATCACAAGTCTGGTTAATCAAGAGACTTAGCGAGTTCATACCCTTCAAGGATGGTTTGTAACCTAAGCCATCCTTGCCATAACGTCTTTATAGAAGCGCGACCTGTTCGCTTGGTATTCTTCCAACCACCTAACCGAGCAATACCGTTGTAAGCCCATGATATATTAGGCGCTTCTTTCGGTAGTTTTTTGCTCTCCAACTTGAGCCACATTAACTTCCACGCTTTGCCTTTTAATACCTGCTCACAACTGCTCTTAGATAACTCGTCTGATTCATTCATAAACCTCAACTGGAGTAACCGAGTCGCGATAAAAGCCAAAACGACGCTGAGCCTTTCTAAGTTATCCTTACTTTGCATTCTCAGTTGCTCAACTTCAGTCCCTTCACTTTTCCAGACTTTATGAAAATCTTCTATTAGCCAGCGCCGCTCATAATAACTGACGATTTTGAGTGCCTCTTCCTTGCTCGTTATCGGCTCTGAAGTCAGTAAGTGCCATGCGAGCTTATTACCACTCTCTCCTTGTTCTATACATCCCACGTAGTAAAGCGGAATGTTATCGAACTCTTTCTTGTTAGCAGGAGACTTGAGTGTCACGGGGGCATATTTGATATCTAAATGAGCCTTGCGAGCTTTACGACCGCCTTTTTGCGGTATTTCGAGCACTTTCTCTCCGGCTGATAACAGGGTAGAGGCATAGCTATAAAGACGATTATCATGCTCTTCAATACAGCGGCTTTGCATTGAGCGAACGAGGAACCTTTGTTGTTGCTCTCGCTTGTAAGTGAGGTATTCAAATAGGTCGGCTTCTCTATCGCACACAGAAATGACATCCGAAATTTTATCGCCAAGTCGCTCAGCGACATGGCGAGAGGCTTGTTCCCACTTATAACTTTCTTTCTCTTTGTATGGTCGAGTCGCATGCTGGTGCCTTTGACCTCGCTTTTCTATATCACGAGTCCAGCGCTGTTGTTCAATTAAACCAATAACAGATTGAGTGTCGGGAGCAAAAAGTAAGGTTGAGTGTACGAACATGGCGCGATGTCGATTGCCTTGATTGGAGTGCCCGAGTTCATCTCGAATGCTGCGATGGGAGTAACTGAGAGAAGTGGTGTCTTCTAAGGCAAGAAGTGTTTGTTGCTCTAATGCTTCTTGTGCGGTGACATAAAAACCCGCTTCTGCGATATCTTCTGCTTTGATTTGCTCATTACGGATGAAGCGATAAGCCCCTTCCATTTCAGCAGGGGAGATAATGAGTTTCGAGACGGGTACGCCAGGCTGCTCGGCCAGTGAGGCTGCGAGAGCAACGAGTCTTTGAGTGCGTCTAGGGTCATTAAGGTGGGCTTGACCGAACTGTTTTTGTGCCCAAAGGGTTGGCTCTATATAGGTCATGATAATCATCCTTGTCATTGCTTAGATGATCAGATCATGAAACCTAAAAATAGTTCAAAAAAAATCCCCAAGCGTGGCTTAGGGATTTGTGTATAAGAGACAGCCCAATGGGTGCCTTTTTCTTTAGCGTTCGTTAACTCGAAAAGCTGATGCTTACCAGAAGGTAATGAATAAGCCTACAGTCACTGCCATTCCAACATAATTATTGTTGAGAAATGCTTGGAAACAAAGGTCTCGATCACGGTGGCGCATCAGGTGTTGTTGATACACAAACAAGCTTCCCGCTACCAACAATGCCCAATAGAAGGTATCACCTAGTTGGTAATGCATGCCTAACGCAATCAGCATCGCTAGGGTGACGAGTTGCAAAGAGCCAACAATCAGTTTATCGAAGCGACCAAATAAAATCGCCGTCGACTTAATACCAATCTTCAGGTCGTCATCTCGGTCAACCATCGCATATTGCGTATCGTAAGCAATCGTCCACAACGCATTAATCACGAAGATAAACCACACAATGCTTGGCAGTTCATTGGTTTGTGCCGCCCAAGCCATTGGTATCGCCCAACTAAACGCTAAGCCGAGAAACAACTGTGGAAGATGCGTAAAACGCTTCATGAAAGGGTAAATGAACGCCAGACCAACACCAATAAATGAGAGCTTAATGGTCAGTGGATTCATGGTCAGTACCAGCAAGAAGGAAACCACGGCTAGCACTAAAAAGAGCAGAATCGCTTCCTTACTGGAAACCAAACCTGAAGGTAATGGACGCTGCTTGGTACGTTTAACATGACCATCTACTTTACGGTCAGCAAAGTCATTGATCACACAGCCAGCCGAACGCATCAACACCACGCCGAGTACGAAAACAACCAAGACATCAAAATCAGGCATACCTTGTGCGGCGATAATCAGTGACCACAAGGTCGGCCAAAGGAGTAACAGGGTACCAATCGGGCGATTCATTCGCGTTAATTGCCAATACGCCTTCGCTTTGGTGGCAAGCATTTACACACTCTCCTTAGAGTAAATGGGTGATGTTGGTAAAAAAAGTTCGGCCACAAGCATCGGTTTATGATTCATCCATAATCGAGAACGACGCGCGAGTAATCGCTCATCGCCAGCGATAACCCAACCGACTTGAAGCGCATCTCGCTCCACGTTCTCAGCACTGAAAACCGTTAATCCAAGCGGGACATCCCCTTGTTGAGAAAGGTCAGAGTGCTGATGATCTTCTAGGGTAATTCGAGGTATTAAGGTTCGACCTAACACCCACGGCTCATCATCACCCTTTAAAATCACTTTACGCAGTAAGCAATCATGTGATGATAAAAGGCGTTCTTCGTCCTGTTGCAGAATTGATCGTTCCACAACTTGATTATGAAGCAACTCAACAGACAGGTGCTTGCAGCACTTGCCCAACTTACGGGAAAGCGATCCTTGTTCCATAAGCCACTCTTTGGTGGTTTCATTAGGAAAATTAAATTTTTCTGTGCTTTGCCAATCTACATTCATTAATGAATTTAGATACAATGATATTGACTGATTCATACTAGTATTCAATAGGTGACTTTACACGTACAATAAAGCTTCAACTTTCGAATAAAATTAAAGCGTCCTTCGAATTGTAAACGTATTTAGATTTAGACCGCTCATTGTAACAAGACTAATGCGTTTCGAATATCGCGAATAAACTAAAGAAAAGTCTCAAATATGCACAAACGTTATGTAGCCCAACTATTTATTGCGATTAATCTACTGTTTTCAGCATCAAGTTTCGCTGAAGAAGAATCGACACCCAAACTAGCCTACTTCACACTAGAGCCCGATCTCACCACCAATTTTTACACTAAAGGTAAAAAACTGGGCTATATTCAGGTCCGTCTCGACATAATGGTCGCAAATAGTAATGACTTAGAAGCCATTGAGCATCATCAGCCATTGATTCGTGATGCAGTGATTGAATTACTCGGCAAACAAAATGAAGAGACAATTAAGTCTCTATCCGGTCGTGAAGATTTGAGAAAGTCCTTAGTTGAGCACCTCAATAAGATTTTACTTCCAGAAACAGGTAAAACTCTCATTGCTGACTTATTGTTTACCAAATATCTTTATCAGTAATGATGTAAAAACGAATCCCAATAAAAAAGCGGCTCATCTGGCCGCTTTTTTGTCTCTATCGTTTGGCTACTCACTAGAAAAAATGAGTTAGCTTCTTGCCGAGCTCGGTGCTTTCATCGCATCGATAAAGCCAATAATGACACCAGCGGCTAGGCCAGCTAAATGCGCTGTATTGGCGATCGCCATAAATGGCTGCATGTACCCAAGCACTAACCACACCAACATAAAGCCGACAATCTGTCTTGGGATACCTAAACCAAGTTGTGGCGCCTTCGCACCGACAACCCATAAGTAACCAACCAAAGCATACACAACACCAGACAAACCACCGAAGTTCGCCCCTTCAACCCAATACTGACCAGCACCTGAAAGCGCAGAAGAGACAGCAAAGATCTGAAGTAGCTTGAGGCTGCCTAGTTTCTTCTCAATGTCCCCACCTAGCTGCCACCACCACAAAATATTGAATGCGATGTGCATAACAGAGAAATGCAGAACGGCATGGCTCAACCAACGCCACAGCTGCCATTGCTGTCCATCAACCGCAGGGAAATGCAGGGCATTGAAAATAGCTTGGCCAAAACCAATCTGTTGCAGCGCAAAAATCACCACACACACCAACATTAGGCTCAGTGTCACAGGACCTGCTTTTGCTTTGATCATGCCCATGAAGCTCGGGGTGTGATAATGAAAGTTACTCTTTCTGGTTTCTGCCATATCCCAAGACGCCGCTTGATAGCGTTTATGATTGGGTTCAGCAAGAAAACGATTCAGCTCAGCTTCGGTTTCAACCTGAAATTGACCATCAAGAAGCCACAAAGCAAAACGCCCTTCTCCCTCTGGAGACATCTGAATAGGGATCTGACGAGAGGCCATATAATCAATAAATGCTTGAGCAAGACGTGGGTTGTCTAACACCATCAATCTAATCATTGTTACTTCCTATTCATACTATGGAGATGCTTGAAGCGTTTAAGTGATAAAGCTATTAACCCGCAATCACCGGAAGTTCAGCACGATGCCAAGCTTCGAAACCGCCATCAACACTATATACCTCTTCAAAGCCTTGGTTCACTAAATATTGTGCCGCGCCTTGGCTACTAATACCGTGGTAACACATCACTAAGATAGGCTGTTCGAACTCAACCTCATCCATAAACGACACCATTGTATCGTTAGTCAGGTGGTAGGCGGTTTCTGAATGGGCTACCGCAAAAGATTGCGGATCTCGTATATCGACAAGTCGAGCTTCACTTTGTTCAATAAGAACTTGAGCGCCTTTAACGTCGATATGTTTAAACTGGTCCATGACTTTCTCTTTTTATACTGATTTACTTTGCTGCCATTGTAACCTATCCCAAGGCTAACAATCACACCCACTTAATAAGGTTATCCACCAGCGATCACTTTTACACCATTTGTGGATAAATCTGTGAATTGCGTGAATAAAGTGCCTTTTTAAAAATAGATCCACAACATGTAGTAATGATCCTGATCTAACTGTGGGTTAACTGAAACATATCCCCACTCAAAAAACCCTGTCAAAGCCTTACTACACCCTGCTTTTAGACAGCTGGCGAATAAATTCCTCACAGAGTTATCCACAAAATCAATTTGCAAATTTCGATCGCAAAAGTTGAGAAATAGATCCAAAACAAAAAGGCCGAGATCTCTCGATCTCGGCCTTTTCAAAATTAAGCTATTTGCTTGCTACTATGCGAAACCAAATACTATTAAAAATTAAATGCTATTAGAAGTCGCCAACGGCTTGCTTCAATTTCTTCATCGCATTCTTTTCTAACTGGCGGACACGCTCTGCAGAAATGCTATAGGTATCCGCTAAGTCTTGCAGTGTTGCTTTGTTGTCGTCTAACCAACGTGAGCGAACAATGTGTTGACTACGCTCGTCTAAGCTCTTCAATGCGAGACCTAGGCGATTATTAGTATGAGATTCCCAGTTAGCTGCCTCAACCGTCTCAGCAACGTCTGACGCTTTATCTTCTAGGTAATAAACTGGAGCTGTGTAAGCAGAACCACCGTCGTCGTCGTCCATCGGGGCTTCAAACGTAGCGTCTTGTGCCGCTAAGCGTGATTCCATCTCACGAACTTCTGAAGGCTCAACACCCAACTCACGTGCAACCGTCTCAACTTCGCCGTTATTGAACCAACCTAAACGCTTTTTAGACTTACGAAGGTTAAAGAACAATTTACGTTGTGCTTTCGTTGTTGCGATCTTAACGATACGCCAGTTACGCAAAACGTACTCATGAATCTCAGCTTTGATCCAGTGAACAGCAAAAGAGACTAGACGAACACCAACTTCTGGATTGAAGCGCTTAACAGCCTTCATCAAGCCGATGTTACCTTCTTGGACGAGATCAGCCATTGGTAGCCCGTAGCCAGAGTAGCCTCTTGCAACGTGCACCACGAATCTTAGGTGGGAAAGGATCAAGCCTTTCGCAGCGTCGATCTCACCTTTGTAATGTAATCGCTCTGCAAGTCCACGTTCCTCTTCAGGAGTCAGCATAGGGTAGCTGTTCGCTGAGCGGATATAGCTATCTAAACTATCTTGTGTGACTAAAGCCATTTGATACGCTTGGTTTGCCATTCGGTTCCTCATCAATCTCTGATCTGGAGTAATACATCTATTAAAACCCGACAATCTTGAACCTAAAATGAACAGGTTTCAAGGAGGGGGAAGTAATTATGCATAATCAATTCGTCTATACAAGGCAAAAACTGGTTAAGAACTGCCTATTTTTCGTATAAATATGACTCTATTCACCTAAACTGGTTCAATTTCTTTTAGGTGACGCTGTGCAGAAAGCTTCGCAGCCACACTACCAAGCAGGGTTCCGACGATCAAAAGTAATAAAGATTCATCCCAACTCAGGCCAATTAAGCGAAAATGACTATCATAAAGCTGAGCCAAATCATCCACTGCACTGTTGAGCAATACGGTAATCAATGCCGTCATTACCCAAGCACTAATCGAACCTAAAACGCCAAACCACATCCCAGCATAAAGGTATGGTCGAAGAATGTAGCTGTCGGTAGCACCAATCAGCTTCATGGTTTGAATCTCTTCTTTATGCGCCAACACATTAAATCGTAATGTGTTGCCGATAATCAGAAATACTGCGCCCAGCATCAGCACAGTTAAGGTAATCACGATGACAGCCGCAAGTGCTTTGATAGCATCCAGTCGAGCTAACCAGTCTTCATCTAAACGAACATCGGTGACTAACTCTTGCTTCTTAACCTTGCCTGCCAGTTCTTTAATTAACGTGTCGCTGTGTACGCTTGGCGTAATCACCAAAACACCTGGCAATGAATAATCATCTAGGATAGTTAGGGCGTCCTCAAAACCAGAATACTGGCTAAGATCTTCAAGACCTTGCTGCGGAGAAATGTACTCAACCAGATCGACTTGGTCCCAACTTTCAATTTCATCCTTAAGCACCATGACTCTCGGCTCAGGGATACCATCCTCTACATAGGCACTAATTTGTGACGGGCTGGTGACATCTTGCGCCACTTCACCAACGTTCTTGCCCAGTAGGTACAAACAAGCGGGCATAGCTAAAGCCATTGAAATCACCGCAAGCGTCAGCAAGTTACCCAACGGACGCTGCCACATTTGCGAGAACGATGACTTGGCTTGTTTCCAATGAACAACAAAGAAACCGTCGCTTGAAGCCCGGTTTGCTGCTCGATTGGATTGAGGTTTCTTAATGCGCTTATTCGCGGCCATAATCTTCAACCTCACTCAAAAAGCCTTGGTTTAATTCCAGATGACGATATTGAGGGCGAGTGTTCACTAACCCGATATCGTGCGTCGCTAGCATGATCGTGACACCCGCACGGTTGAACTCTTCAAACAAGCGTAATACACGACTCGATAGTTCAGGATCTAGATTACCAGTTGGTTCATCCGCTAAAAGCAGAGTTGGACGGTTAACCACAGCGCGAGCAATACCGACCCGTTGTTGCTCACCTCCAGAGAGCTGGCTTGGCAAACAACGGGCTTTATCTAATAAACCGGTTTTGTCCAACGCGGCGCTGACTCGACGTTTAATTTCGTTTTCAGAAATAGATTCTATACGCATAGGCAGAGCGACGTTATCGAAGATCGAGCGATCCATAAGTAGGCGGTGATCTTGAAAGACAATCCCGATGTTACGGCGTAAAAAGGGAATGTCTTTGGCTGGGATACGAGTAATATCGTGATCGTTAAACCAAACACGTCCGTCAGTTGGACGCTCTATCGCGCAGATCAACTTCAGCAAGGTACTTTTACCAGCACCAGAGTGCCCGCCTAAAAATGCCATCTCTCCTCGTTTGAGATGAAAGTCCACTTTTTGGAGCGCTTGTCGTCCGCCTCGGTAGGCTTTGCTCACTTGCTGAAATTTGATCACCGAAAATTCCTCTTACGATCACTCATATCAAATTTAAAACGGTAGCAGGTTAAGGATAAACCACTTTGCTACACGCGTTACTCTTCGCGGCTAAATAGTGCTTCAATAAAGTCTTTCGACTCAAATGGACGCAGGTCGTCAATGCCTTCACCCACGCCAATGTAGCGGATTGGAATCTGGAACTGGTCAGCAATTGAGAAAATTACGCCACCTTTCGCCGTACCATCTAGCTTAGTTAGCGTAATGCCCGTTACTGGTGCCACGTCACTAAACAACTTCGCTTGGCTAATCGCATTCTGACCGGTACCTGCATCTAGCGTTAACATGATTTCGTGCGGTGCAGAATCATCGATCTTCTTCATTACACGAACAATCTTGCGTAGCTCTTCCATCAAGTTGCTCTTGTTCTGCAAACGGCCTGCAGTATCTGCAATCACAACATCAACACCACGCGCTTTCGCCGCTTCAATCGCATCGTAGATAACAGACGCGCTATCGGCACCAGTGTGCTGAGCGATAACCGGAACATCATTACGCTGCCCCCAAACCTGAAGTTGTTCAACCGCTGCCGCACGGAAGGTATCGCCCGCCGCCAGCATCACTTTCTTGCCTTCACTTTGGAATTGTTTCGCCAGCTTACCGATAGTGGTTGTTTTACCCACGCCATTCACACCTACCATTAAGATAACGTAAGGTGTTTTAGTGGTATCAACAACCAGTGGCTGTTCCACTTGGCTCAAGATTTCTGACATCTCTTCTTTAAGCAAACCATAAAGCGCTTCACCGTCTTTTAGGTCATTACGGGATGCTTTTTCTGTTAGGTTTTCAATGATCTTCACGGTGGTATTCATACCCACGTCGGCGATCAGAAGTTGCTCTTCTAATTCTTCAAACAGGTCTTCATCGATTTGCTTGCCTTTGAACAAACCAAAGAAGCCAGCACCAATATTTGCTTTAGTACGGCTTAGGCTACGCTTAAGTCGTGCAAAGAAGCTTTCTGTCGGCTTCTCTTGAACTTCTTCAACCTTAGATTGAGGAGCAATCACTTCTTCCTGTTCTGCTTCTGCTTCTGCTTCTGCTTCTGCTTCTGCTGCGACAGGCTGCTGATCTTGTTGAGCCTCTTCAAGCGTTTGCTCTGACTCCGCAAGTTCAGATTCAACAGACTTAGGTTCCGTTGATTTAGCGTCTTCAACTTCAGGTGCGACCTGTTCAGCCTCAACTTGTGATTCAACTTCAGTTTGATCTTCAACGTTTTCTACGTTCGCTTCATTCTGAGTTTTTGGGCTTTGTTCTTCTTCACCAAAACCAAGCCACGATAATAATCCGCGCTTCTTTTTTTCCGTCATCAGAGGAGTTTCCTAGATCTACTAATTAGCTGTATTGACTTAATACACGTCGACTCTTTGCTATTGTTATACAATACAAGCTTGTACAAACGAATAGTAAAGAAAAATGACAAAGCAGTGATAAGTTTGCTTTTAGCTTGATACACTTTGTCATTGTAAATTTATTTAATACTCGAACCCACTTAAATTGGGCTCGGTATAGTATCACTTTATTAGCGGTCAAAAAATCTATGGTAAGACGTCGCCAGCAAAACACATCACAAAAAAAGCCATCCGGAGGCTTTGTTCGAATTATTAGTGGCTCATGGAGAGGTAGAAAGCTGCCTGTTCATGATTTAGAAGGATTACGCCCAACCATTGACCGAGTCAAAGAAACACTCTTTAACTGGGTGGCACAAGATATCCCACATTCGACCTGCTTGGATGTATTCGCCGGTTCTGGTGGTCTAGGTTTTGAAGCCGCTTCTCGCCAAGCAAAAATGGTGACACTGCTCGAAATGAATCAAAAAGCGGCCAAACAGCTTTCTGATAACGCGAAAGAGCTCAAAGCAGACAACATCAATGTAGTCAACACTGATGCTATCTCTTTTCTTAAGAAACCAGGCACTCCTTACGATATGGTCTTTCTTGATCCTCCATTTCGTAAAGGCTTACTCGCAGAAACAGTACAACTGCTTGAGAGCAACGGTTGGCTTGCAGACAACGCCATCATTTACGTCGAGACAGAGAAAGAGCTACAACTCGAAGCTATGCCAGAAAACTGGGAATTACATCGCGATAAGACCACTGGCCAGTCGAGCTACCGACTGTTCAATCGAATCACTGAAGAATAGGAGTTATTGAATGAAGTTCTTGCTTCCACTAGCAAAAGCAGCCATCGCCTTTGTTTGGTTTATCTTAATCGCCAATATTTTCTACCCATTCCCGGGTAATGCTGCGATTGCGCTTTATATCATGACAGCATTCTTATTCTTCATGCACGGCCTGCAGATGCTGATTTTCATCGGTGCTTTTGGCGATAAGATCGAAATGTCACGTTGGGAGAAGTGGTCAATATTGATTTTCGGCGTCTTTGCCCTACTCGATATCCGACGCAAACACATGATGTAATAAAGCTTAAGCTTAGATATAAAACGCTTAGCGACAGAAAACATCATGACAGAAACAGTTGATACAAAAGCGCCGCTCATTTGAGCTAACACTGATCATTTAAGCATTTTCCTGATCAGTTGAACGATCCTACAGATGGTTAACAATACCCTTAAGCACTTTTGTTTAAGGGTATTTTTTTATGCTGTCACACTGGTTAATCGATGTTGACGATTTTGCTAATCCAGAATCTCTTTCTTTGTTCCAAAAAGACCTTCCGCTAGATTGGATAAACCAAGCTTTATCTGAAACGAACAAAGCGAGCATGCGCCGTAGAAAGTTACCTGCCGAACTTGTTGTATGGTTAGTCGTTGGTATTGGTCTATATCGAGATAGACCGATTACTGATGTACTCGATAAACTCGACCTCAAATTGTCTAATTCATTGGGTGAAACAATTGCACCTAGTGCAATTCCTCAGGCAAGAAAACGCCTCACCGCTAAGCCTTTAAAGTCATTATTCTCAATCACAGCAAAGCACTGGACACAGTCGGAAGATGCGGGTGATAAATGGAATGGTTTGAGCCTATTTTCAATCGATGGCACACAGTTTAGAACTCACGACAATCCAAGCTTAGCTGAGCATTATCAATATGTTTACTACCGAAAAGACAGGCACACTGAATATCCAATCGTTCGAATGTGCGCACTCACATCACTACGGAGTCGACTTATTCATGATGTGGCTTTTGGGGAAAGTTCTAAAGGTGAAATCAGCTATGCAAAAGATTTAATTTCATCAGCAGTCCCGAATTCATTGACCATTTTTGACCGTTGCTACTTGAGCGCAGAACTTATGCTTAACTGGCAACAAGAGCATGGGACAAGTCACTGGATGACGCCAATAAAGTCGAATGTGAAATATGAAACCATCGAGCAACTCGATGATGATGGGCGAGATCTGATTGTAGAGATGAAAGTCTCTCCACAAGCTAGAAAGCAAGACCCGAGCCTCCCGGAAACGTGGAAAGCTAGGCTGGCTCTATACCCCGATGATGGTGAACAACAACCCAATCATATACAAGGGCTGCTGACTTCTCTAACAGATAGAAAATACAGTTTAAAATCATTATTAGATGTGTACTTCGAAAGGTGGGAAATCGAGAATAGTTATGGCGAGATTAAGCATGACATGCTTGACGATGAAATTCTGCTCCGCAGTCAATCTGTAGAGGGTGTAGAGCAAGAGATATGGGGTATCCTTATCGCGTATAACTTAATCCGCCTGGAGATTAGCCGAATAGCAAAAGAGGCTGAAGTCTCACCACTTAGGATAAGCTTTACGATGGCACTTCGAGATATTCAAGATGAGCTAATGTGGTGTGCTATCGCCTCCCCAGGTTCGGTTCCCAAAAAGCTGCGAGCTATGAGAGAGCGAGTGAAACGTTATATTTTGCCCGAAAAACAAAAACGGCCCAAAGATAGGACCGTTCGTTTTAGTAAGACTCGCTACACTGTGCGATCTAAACACCTTAAATGATAGGTGTTGGCTCATTTGAGCGGCGTTTTTTTTATTCAGCGATGATACTGATGTTAGCCCATGTAGCCCTTTACGCCATCTAGGAACATTTGCGTCGACAGCATAACCAACAACAGGCCCATCAAGCGTTCGATGGCTTTAAGGCCTCTCTCACCTAGTACTCGTAGGAAGAAGCCATTAAACATCAGAATAAAGAAGGTCGCGCCCCAAGCCAGCATCACTGCGCCTGAAAGCTCTAACATGTTGTCAGGATGCTGTGTCGACAAAAGAATCAATGCCGCAATCACTGAAGGGCCAGCAATCATAGGGATCGCCATCGGCACAATAAACGGTTCTTCACCCGCCGCGAGGCCAGTAATACTACCCGCACTTGGGAAAATCATCTTAATCGCGATGATAAACAGAATAATACCGCCAGAGATACTCAAGGTTTCAGGCTGCACATGCAGGAAGTTCATGATGCTTTGACCAGCAAACAAGAACAGCAGCAGGATAATCAGCGCAAACATTAGTTCGCGAACAAGCACAATACGGCGACGCTTCGGATCAATATGCTTAAGGATAGAAAGCACGATTGGTAAGTTGCCAAGCGGATCCATAATAAGAAACAGCATGGTCGCTGCAGATAAAATTTCCATAAGTTTGTCTCGAAAGCGTAAGTGCGCGGAGTATAGCAGCCTCAAGATTGATTTTCGAACACAGTAACAAACTTAGAAATTTACGTTATTGGAAGTGTATTTATGAGAGCCAAACGAGGGAGAAATGGTCGGAGTGGAGCCAAGAATATCGCATCCACTCGCTAATCACAGTTCACTGGCGACAAGAACTGATGGTCATTCAAGATCAGTGATTACAAACACGTTCGCGATTAGTGCAAAGCTTGTCATCAATGATCACGACCTTTTCCATTTTCAGGAAAAATTTCAGCAATCCATCTAAATCCAGACCGTTCAGCTTACACGTATGAAAGCGAGCTTCAGCGCCATAGGTTTGAGCGAGCTCTTGCGTCAATTCTTCACGAGTCAGTGGCTTTTCACTCAGTAGGTTTAAAACGTTGTGTGCGTGGATTTCAGTGGTCATAACTCTATCTCATGTTTAATGAAGTAGACGTAGAGTACCTATTTTCATCTAAGCTGCCTTGATGTAGCTCAGAATTAAGCTAGCTCTACCCTAAATGGTGAGGGAAGCAACGATGAGAGCGTGTGCAAGAAAATAACTGCCCGTTACCCAAAAGTAAGCGCCCTTGATTGGGCTGCGATAGAAATTTAGGGCGTACGCCAATGCGGAAAGCAGCAGCACGCAGCAACCAACAAAACCAACAGCATGTGATAGCTGAGGCTCAAGTAACCAGACTTCACCAGAAGCCCAAGCAAGCTGAATGAGCACAATACCCATGATAACCACTGGAAAAACGAGTTTGTCTAAGCGAGGGAGTAATAGGAAGAAAGCAACGATACATGCAGCTAACAGCAGCGCGAACAACCACCAGACCATTTCTCCTGATAGCTGTAACCAAAATGCTTTGCTGTAACAAAGTTGAGCCAACAGGAAACACACAAAATGCAGAAGACGTTTTTGAGTAACCGTATGAAGCACATCTGCGATCGCGGATATCGCTAACCCAGCGACTACCCAATAGGTAAAATCAACGACAACAGATTGAGTTAGAGCAATAGTCGCCAATAATACAAACGTAAAGACCTTATACAATAAAGCCTGACCGATATGCCCATGTTTCGTTCCTGTTATTGCTCCAATACCAGACAAGGAAACCGCCAACCAACTCCACATATCATTTGCCCTATTGCTTTTAATCGTCGCCAGTCTAGGCACACAGGTGTTGATGTAAAGCCTCAGCCCTTCAAAATTGGATCTTGATTACGCTTCCACTAAAAAGAGCATCTTTAGATTGAAGTCGTCACAATACCTGCAGCGATAGTGATTATTCCTTTTAAAATAGACTCATTGTTCGGAAAACTCATATAAATTGACGCTAGAGAACCCAAACTTAAATTCCAATCACTTCTATCCTGCCAACGCCACAATATGTCGCTATATATTGCAAATACCACATAACTAAAAGTTCAAAATCAAATAAACAAAAACATTAAAAACAAACACTTAAAATCAAAAAACAGACTTACATAGAACTTTCCAACACTATACAAACCTAGACTTACAAAGTGCGTAAATTACCTTTATAAAAACCACTTTGTCAGGTTTCGCTAAGCTTCCTGTCAAAAAACCATCACAAAAATTAAACCTAAAACCTATAAAGCTTAATTAAACAAACCTAGACACCACCAAGCCCTATTAATACAGTTTAACAACCTTTAACAATATAAATTACACAAAATGACCATTACAAAACAACAACTTAAACCAAATGAGAACAAAAATAAATCACAACGAACAAAATAAAAGCTCCCCAAAATACACAGTAAAACATAGCAAAAGTGATAGAAAACCCAATAGTTTTCTATCACTTTTAAAGGCTTCGAAAGTAATTCTTGATCTAAAGCCATAAGTAGTGCTATTCTTTAAAACATAGCGAGAGACAACCAAATTTAGGAGTAGTGTTATGATTTCATCTTCGCAAAGACAAGGACTTGTAATGATCGCGGTAGTTGTAGGTCTAATGACACTACCGATGATGTACTAAGCAAGTTACAGATAAAAAAAGGGACGCCATTAGCGTCCCTTTTTTTGTTCAATTTTTTCATTTCGAAAACAGATGCAGTGTTAACACATCCCAGTTCGCATAATAGAAACCAGCAGCAGCTAAAGTCATTGCCATCATCAGTAAGATTGCAACTCGCCAAATAAAACGACCACTACGTGGAGTCAACTCCTTCTCACAGTCGTTACACATCATGATGAACTTATGCTGGTCTTCCAACTTAGCCTCATGCTCATTGACAACCTTATTACGACACGTTGCGATATAACGCAGCTTACTCACCGTATCGTGCGGTAGCCTTTCTTCACAGCTTGACACAAGCTCATGCAATCCTTCGCCTTCGGCATGATATTGAAGCCTCAATAATTTCTCTATATTACGAGTTCTTGTCACCACTTTTTCAATATCGGTCATATTAGCCCTCCCACTCCACACTATAATTCTAGTCGAGCATTTCCCTATTCTTATACAAAATCACTGTTATTTACGAGAGAAAGAGACAATAAATAACAATGCTTTATCCCAAACTGGCCTCTAAATGTGATGTCTGCCGAAAAATAATCAGCTTGGCTTACAACAGTTCACGAATAACGGCTTGAAACACATATCCCTATTGCTTGAAAGATTAGAATAACCATCACGACTACATGGAGGTTACATGCCTAATTCACTCTTTTTTGCCATCTTTGCACTCGCCGGTCTAGCGGCTTGGGTATTTCTTGGTTTCTATCGAAAGCACTCACAAGGTGAAAATGCGCCAGAAAAGAAAGTGAACGTCACTGTGTTGGACAAACAATCCATCGACCTTCCTGATGCAGAACCTGGCCAAGAAGATCAAGAGTATTGGATTTACGTTCAACGTGGTGTGGTTGGTCCAAAACGAGAGTTCCAAGTCGGAATCCACTACTTCCACGCCCTGAACCCTGGCGACAAAGGTACCTTAACCTACCAAGGCGATAAGTTCTTACACTTTGCATTGAAGCGCTAAACATTAGGTACTTCAACTGTATCTTCTAAGCAATCCATCAGAAAGCCTTAGCACCCACCGCTAAGGCAATAACCAACGTGTTTTCTCTGACTTAGAGACCAACCAGCTCATCCATAACGCGCCAGCTCCGCTGATCACGATCCATAATGGAATAACCCAAGCAGGGTGGCCTTGGTACCAACCGAACTCTTTCATTGGCCATAAGAAAATCGGGTGCAGCAGATAAATACCTAAGCTGTGTTTACTGATAAAACCAACCACTTGATTGCTCTTCTCAGACAAGCCTTCACCATAGTAACGGCACACCATGAACACCATGCTCGCCGCTAATACGGTGTTCAACGTCTTGTAAGATAACCAACGCCCTACCGTGTACTCTTCTGCGACCAAACTTGCATCAACCACCATATAAACCGTGGTCAGTAACGCTAATCCACCAAGTAACACACTCACGCCGACAGTCATCTTGTTAAGTGGA
This sequence comes from Vibrio atlanticus, assembly GCF_024347315.1. NCBI lineage: Bacteria > Pseudomonadati > Pseudomonadota > Gammaproteobacteria > Vibrionales > Vibrionaceae > Vibrio > Vibrio atlanticus. The sequence continues at coordinate 3,307,669 of NZ_AP025460.1, forward strand.
ACCATCTTATACAGCAGGTAACCCAACGGTAAGTACCCGGTGTACAACCACAACTCGTGACTCCAAGGGCCATCGATTTTCAATAAGAACAATAGCGTTGTGAACAACCATACCGCCGTAAAGGCATAGACAGATCTATCACCGTACTTTCTGACCATGATCTGTAAAAAAGGAATCACAAAGTAGAGTGGGATGAAGTAATAGAAGAAACCAAGGTGATAGTACGTGTAGTGGTGATAACTATTGAGCAAAACCTCCCAGCTGACGTCCGCATCAAAACCCATTAGCGACCAACCTGATAGGTAGGTATAGAAAAGCGACCAAACAATGAATGGGATCAGTACCTTACCCAGACGGCGCTTGAGGTAGTATTTAGCGTCAAACGGGCGCTGATCACTCAACATCAATGCACCAGAAATCAAGATGAACACAGGCACTGCCCAGCGGCTGAAACCATTCACCGTAATGGCAGTCAGCCACTCACCGAAAGGAATGGTGCTTAATTCATTACGATAAGGCGCCAAAACATGAATCGCGATAACAGCTATGGCCGCGACACATCGTGCTAAATCAAAAAATAGAATTCGCTGCTTCATGTAAATGCCTGATTAATATTCAATCATTCTACTATAGCAATAAAAAAGCTGACCGGAATAAATACCAAGTCAGCTTAGTGTTAAAGAAGATACTTATCGCGAATTTAACTTATTCGACTCTAGGTTATCCGACTTAAGCTTATGCGACTTTCACTCTTACAAATGAAGCTCATGCGGCTGAAGCCTATGCCGCTGAGATTTGCGGCACTTTAGGTAAACGCAGAGAGATCACCGTCGTTATCGCTAAGAATGCGAAGGAGACCCACAGACACGCAGACAAACCGGCCATTTGGAATACCAAGCCCGACAATATCGTGCCAATCAAGCGACCCATCGCGTTTGCCATGTAGTAGAAACCAACATCAAGAGAAACCCCATCGCCTTTCGCGTAACTCACAATCAGGTATGAGTGAAGTGATGAGTTCACCGCAAAGATGGCACCAAATACCATCAACCCACCGATGATAACTAGCTCTGGTTGCCAGCCAATTTGCACCGCATAGGCAATACCGGCAGTCACAATAGCCAATGCACCCGCCCATAGTAGCGCTGCATGTCCATCAGGCACCTTGCCTTGTGCTTTACCAGTAATCTTAGGTGCAATGCCCTGCACAAAACCGTATGCGATGGTCCAAGCCGCTAAGAAGCCACCGACCCATGAGTGGTCCCAACCAAACACACTGCCTAGATAAATCGGCAAAGCAATCACAAACCACACATCACGAGCACCAAACAGGAACATACGCGCAGCCGACAAGATATTGATGGATTCAGACTTAGAGAAGATCTGTTTGAACTTAGGCTTAGTTTTCGCTTTGCCCATGTCTGCTTCTAAGCTCACTAAACTGCCAATGAACACCAATGTCAGCACAGCAGCCATCGCGAGCACTGCGTATTGGAAACCAATCGTCGAAAGCAGCAAGCCACCGATAAAGAACCCTGCACCTTTCAGTGCATTCTTAGATCCGGTTAGAATCGCAATCCACTTATAAAGCGCACCTTGCTGCTCATCTGGGACTAAGGTTTTAATCGAGCTTTTAGCACTCATCTTATTGAGATCTTTAGCGATACCAGACAAGGCCTGCGCCGCCATTACCCAAGGAATGGTCAACATTACGGTTGGCACCGCGAGCATGCCCAAGGCGACAACTTGCATCCCTAAGCCGATATTCATGGTCTTATTGAGGCCAAGACGCGCCCCTAACCAACCACCGATTAGGTTAGTCACCACACCAAAGAATTCATAAAAAAGGAACAGTGAGGCGATCTCTAACGAACTGTAGCCAAGGTCATAGAAATACAAGACCACCAGCATACGAAGTGCACCATCAGTAATGGTGAAGTTCCAGTAATTGAAGGTCACCAGCATGTATTGGCGAACGCTCTGACTTAGATTTGAAAACATAACACTATCTCTGCAATCTAAACAAAAAGAGCTTTTAGATCATAGGTGTCCAAAAGCTCTAATTCTTACTTTCCACTTAACTTATACTCAAAATAATTGGAGTTGCAGCTAGGCAACAAGCAAGTTCAGCCCTATGAGCATAGGTGTTCTATGTGATTAGGGCGGCCGGCGTTCCGGTGAACTTGCGCAGTTAACAACGCTGCAGGTTCAAGTATGAAGAGCTACGCAGAAGCTACGCCATTAATGTATTCAACCTGAATGGCTTTAGTGAATGCGCCCGGACGCAGTGCCTGCACCTCTTGAACAATCTTGTTCATGTCCCAGTTCTTCTCTAACAACAGGTGTGCAGCCAGCAAACCAGTACGGCCAGAACCGCCCATGCAGTGCATTGCTACCTTGCCGCCGTTATCCACAATTTGGTGTAAAACTGGACTAGTCGCCCGCCACTTCGCAGCAAAATCGGTACCCGGTGCACAATCGTCTTCGATTTCTATTTGGAACCATTGCATGCCTAGTGCTTGCGCTTTCTCACCTAGCTCAGAAACATTCTTGCTTGCCAGTTCTTCACTGTCTAAAGCTGTCACAATCGCTTCAACGCCTTGTGCTTTCAGTTGCGTTAACGATGCATCTAGGTCAGCGTCTTTAGTGCCTGGGCACGGAGTAAGCACTAACGCACCAGTTTCTAGATCTAGTTGCCATGTTGGGTGTACTTGAGAATTTGTCATCATCATCTATCTCTTAAAAATCTTTTGTATATAGACCGATACTCAAAATAGTTGGAGTTGCAGCTAGGCAACCAGTAAGTTCAGCCCTATGAGCATAGGGGTTCTATGTGATTAGGGCGGCCGGCGTTCCGGTGAACTTACGCAGTTAACAACGCTTGCAGCTTCAAGTATGAAGAGTATTAAGCTAGGCCAACTGTACGTACTAGCTCTGTCGTACGTGTTGCGTAGCCCATCTCGTTGTCGTACCAAGCGTAAATCTTAACCATGCGCTTACCGACTAGCATGGTTGATAGCGCATCTACGATCGTTGAGCGTTGGTCGCCTTTGTAATCGATAGAAACCAGGGGACGCTCTTCAAAACCAAGAATGCCTTTCAGTTCATTCTCAGACGCTTCTTTCAGCATCGCGTTGACTTCTTCAGCAGTGGTGTCTTGCTTCACTTCGAAGATAATGTCGGTCAGAGAGGCGTTCGCTAGTGGTACACGAACCGCGTGGCCATTAATACGATTTTCAAGCTCCGGGAAAATCTCAACAATCGCTTTTGCACTGCCCGTTGTTGTCGGGATAAGACTCATACCACATGCACGAGCACGACGTAGGTCTTTGTGCGGCGCATCAAGAATAGTTTGTGTATTGGTGAGATCGTGAATAGTGGTAAAGGCTGCGTTCTCGATGCCAAGCTTCTCGTTGATCACCTTAACCACTGGCGCGAGACAGTTCGTTGTACAAGACGCTGCCGTTACGATTTTATGTACCGCAGGATCGAAGATATTGTCGTTCACACCGACAACAATGTTTGCGATGCCTTCTTCTTTCACTGGCGCAGATACCACAACGCGCTTCACGCCTTGCTCTAGATATTTGTTTAGGAAAGATGTCTTGCGGTGAACACCAGTCGCTTCAAGGACAACATCGCAACCAGACCAATCGATCGCATCGATATCGCGCTCTTGCGTAGTTCTAATGCGTTGACCGTTGATGATCATCTCATCGCCTTCAACCGCGACTTCGTGGTTCCAGCGACCTTGAACCGAATCGAACTCAAGAAGGTGCGCCAGTGTTGCTGTATCGCCTGCTACATCGTTAATTTGAACAAACTCAATTTCCGCCCAATCAAACGCTGCGCGAAGTGCTAGACGGCCGATACGGCCAAAACCATTAATACCTACTTTGACTGTCATACTCTTTTCTCTCAGTTAATTGCCTTCATATTTGAAGCCGCAGTGTTGTTGACTATGCCTAACTGCAATCTCAACGATTTTGGCAATAAATTTAAATGTATTTAAACGCAACATTGAGGGCGTGAAGTCATGGCTTCTAGGCGCTCAATATCCTGTTGGTATTCAGTTTTCAAACAGTTCGATGCGATAAGGTCATCAATTAACTTTAGCATCCAACCCGGTAAATCTTGTGACAGACGGTAGAACACCCACTGCCCTTGGCGAACGTCAGTTAAAATGCCGTTTGAACGCAACTGCGCAAGATGGCGGGAAATCTTTGGCTGACTTTCTTGTAATGCCTGAGTCAACTCACCAACAGATAGGCACTCCTGGCGCACAATCAACATTAAGCAACGCACTCGCGTTTCATCAGACAGTAATTTAAAAAATTGGTGAGGAAGCATAATTACATACTCATATATGGATATACATATATCTTAGTTGTAAAAAAACGCACGTCAAGGCGTGCGTTTTCATTGTCATAAAAGTTTAACGAAGAATATCAGAGTTTGTTGGTAACAATATGGCTCCAGCGTCGAGCTTCAGTGAGTTCTGTTTTCACTTGTTCCACGTTCAACCCTAGATCAGCACAGTGATCATCAATCTTTTGCCAATCAGCATGTTCGAAACTTTCTTCAAGTGCTAATAATGCGCCATATGGACCTTCTCTACGCAGCAAAGCCACCTTAATACTTGTGCATAACGGTAATTGTTCAATTAAGTTCTCTAACGACAGATCGAGCAATGCATCAAGTAATGAGAACAAACCAATCATAAAGGCTTGTTCAGTATGCCCTTTAAATACTTGGTAACGAGACATCCGTTGGCAAAACTGCGCACGCTGCAAAGACAGGCCATACAGTTCTTTGGGCTTTTTATCAGAGACATAAGACGCTACTGCTAGCGAGACAAACATTTTCAGTTTCTCTTGCCCTAAATAAACCAAGGCCTGACGAAATGAAGAGATGGTGACCTCAAGGCGGGGTGACATAGTGTTCACAAAGCGCAGAAGCTTATAGGATAAGGCAATATCTTTCGCGACGATGCTTTCAACACGTTGGAAGTCGACATCCGGCTTACAGACCTCTTGGAATAGCTCCATCGCTATCACTTGCTCTGGGCTAATATACTTAGTCTTTATGATTTCGGGCTTACTAAAGAAATAGCCTTGGAAAAACTTAAACCCTGCTTCTTTCGCTTGTTGGAACTCTTGTTCCGTTTCAACCCGCTCAGCAAGAAAACTATACTTCTTCCCTTCGTGCTTTTTGACTAACTCACACGCCGCATCCAACCCCATCTGCATGATATCAAGCTTAACAATATGCGTATATTGAAGGAAACGTTCCCACTCAGGTGTCGAAGTAAAGTCATCTAGGGCAATCATATACCCTGCTTGATAAAGCTCTTTGATTACCTCTAATAGCTCATCGGTCGGTTGGCAGGTTTCAAGAATCTCAACTACGACCTTATCTTTCGGTAAGCTCATTGGAAGACGGCGAATCAAGCTTTGATACGGAAAATTAATAAAGCAGCGTGAAGATGGGATCGAAGGGTTAAGCCCAACGGACAAGAAGTTTTCAACGATCAGGCGATACGTTGCTCGATTAGACTCAATATGCGCGGGGTAGGCATTCCTATCACCGTCACGAAACAGCAGCTCATAACCAAGCGTGTTCTTGTTACGGTTTAAGATAGGTTGTCGAGCAACGTACGTAGCGGTCATTTATTGATAACTCTAATTGATTTAACTATAACTCTGTTACTTTCATTAAGCTTTGGCAGCAGCCAGCAAAGCGCCGCAGCCCATGAACATACCACCAAATATTTTATTTATCTTACCCATTATGCGATCTGAGCGAATAAAACGTCCCATTTGTGAAGCTAATGAGGTGTAACCCAACATAACCACGCTATCAATAAATACAGTGGTCACTCCGAGCACCAACAACTGCGGTGCTTGCGGTTGTGTCGGATCGATAAATTGCGGAAAAAGAGCAACTAAGAAAACGATAGATTTTGGGTTAGTCAAATTGATAAGCACTGCATTTCTGAGCAGCTTGCCACTCGATAGCGTTGATTTTTCTTCTGAAGCCACCAAGCTAGACTTATCACGCCACTTTTGAATGCCTAACCATAGAAGATAAACCACGCCCACCCACTTGATGATGGTAAATGCCAAGGCGGATTTTGCCACTAGTGCACCAATACCCGCTCCCACCAGCATAATATGAAATGCAAGACCGAGCTGTAAGCCTACGATCGACGCAAGTGACTTCTTGGTGCCATAGCTGAGCCCATTGCTGATTGAGTTAACGGTACCTGAGCCCGGTGCCAAACTAAACAAAATCGCCGTGACGACATAAGCAAGCCAAACATGAGTATCCATTTGCATTTCCTTACTAGTTCTTTAATCTAACAACATTAGTAGCGATGACGCTCTCACATGCATCAGTTCAGGTAATTTCCCATGGAAAACCACAGTGCCACCCTGTTTTCATACACGCAAGAACCTGAGTTCGAGCAAGCGATTAAACACCCGATCTCCACCTTTTGGCAACAACGAAAGGATGGTTATGTTACATCATCTGGTAAAAAAAGATTGTACTGGTGTAGCTTAACTTCTCCGACACACACCAAAGCTATTGTTATTTCAAATGGTCGCATCGAGTGCTGCTTAAAATACCAAGAGCTCTTTTATGATTTCTATCAGCAAGGTTATGACGTTTATTCATTTGACCACCAAGGTCAAGGTCAGTCGGAACGTATGGTAACAGACTCTGACATTGGTCACATTCACGAGTTTGATGATTACGTATCAGATATGTCTGACATTATTGCCAGTTTTGATCTTAGCAAGTATTCCAATCGCTACCTGCTCGCACATTCGATGGGCAGTACAATCGCCACTCGCTACTTGCAAACTCATCCCAACCACCCGTTTGACAAAGTCACTCTGTGCGCTCCGATGTTTGGGATCAATACTGAATGGTACTTCAAGCCTATCGCAATGCTTGTTGGACAAGCTCTCACCGCTTTTTATGCCAAGCCGACTTATGCCCCCGGGCAACAGGCATATTACTCTAAGCCCTTCGAAAATAACTTATTAAGCCACAGTAAGGTGCGCTATCAGTGGTTCCGTTGCCTGTATGACGGCTCCCCTTCTTTGCAGGTTGGCGGACCAAGTACTCGCTGGGTATGGCAAGGGTTAATGGCAGCCAAGCAGGCAATACAACAAACTCGTCAAATCAAGATCCCACTGCTATTGATTCAGGCAGGGGAAGAGAAGATTGTGAGTAACGATGCTCAAATGAAGTTCATCAATAAGCTAAAAAAGACCAACTCTGATTGCCAGTTTAAGGTGATTGAGGGTTCTAGGCATGAGGTGCTGTTTGAGCAAGATGAATACCGTAATCACACACTGGATGCTATCAATCAGTTTTTTGCCTAGATCGAATAAGCTAATAAGCTAATAAACTGAGTAACCGACCAAGAAGATAAGCGCTAAAGAGGAAGAGAAGTAAGTGAGCTTTGCCCTCTTTTCTTGCATGAAATTGGCATACAATTTCCACCTAGAGATATTGTGGTTAAAACGATGCTAGCGTTGGCTAGTATTGATATTTGCTAAGCATTTTGCAATGAGGGTTAAATGACTATTCCTGCACTTAAAGATTCCGTGAAAATTGTTGCTTCTGATTTAGATGGTACGCTTTTGGCTCCCAACCATCAGCTAAGCGACTTTACCAAACTAACGCTTAAGAAGTTACACGAGCAAGGTTACACCTTTATCTTCGCTACGGGTCGCCATCACGTCGACGTAGCAGGGATTCGTCAAATCGCAGGGATTCCGGCATACATGATCACGTCAAACGGTGCTCGCGTGCACGACCAGAACGATCAACTGATGTATAGCCAGGACGTGCCTCAGAAATTAGTTCAACCAGTTATTGATATTGTTCGCCAAGATCCAAATATTTTTATTCATATGTATCAGAATGAAGATTGGCTACTCGACCGTGAAGACGAAATGCTCGCTAAGTTCCATAGTGAGTCTGGCTTTAGCTACAAGCGATTTGAAGCTGATAATGCCCCAAGCGACGGCATTGCTAAAGTCTTCTTCACACATCCAGAGCAAGACCACGAATATCTGGTCACGTTTGAGCAAAAGCTAAAAGATGCGTTTGGAGACAAACTGAACATCGCCTTCTCAACACCTTGGTGTTTAGAGGTGATGGCCGCTGAAGTATCTAAAGGCCACGCCTTGGACGCTGTTGCGAAATCATTGAACCTGACACTGGATAACTGTGTTGCCTTTGGTGATGGCATGAATGACGCAGAGATGCTGGCGATGGCGGGTAAAGGTCTAATCATGGGCACATCACATGAAAAGGTGATGAAAGCTCTACCAGACAATGAAGTGATTGGCAGCAACGCAGACGACGCCGTTGCTCACTATCTAGAAAAGCACCTGCTCTAATCTCGTCTCATCGAAAAGATCTGAATAAATAAAAAGGCAGCCAACTGGCCTGTCTCTTATACACAAATCCCTAAGCCACGCTTGGGGATTTTTTTTGAACTATTTTTAGGTTTCATGATCTGATCATCTAAGCAATGACAAGGATGATTATCATGACCTATATAGAGCCAACCCTTTGGGCACAAAAACAGTTCGGTCAAGCCCACCTTAATGACCCTAGACGCACTCAAAGACTCGTTGCTCTCGCAGCCTCACTGGCCGAGCAACCTGGCGTACCCGTCTCGAAACTCATTATCTCCCCTGCTGAAATGGAAGGGGCTTATCGCTTCATCCGTAATGAGCAAATCAAAGCAGAAGATATCGCAGAAGCGGGTTTTTATGTCACTGCACAAGAAGCATTAGAGCAACAGACACTTCTTGCCTTAGAAGACACCACTTCTCTCAGTTACTCCCATCGCAGCATTCGAGATGAACTCGGGCACTCCAATCAAGGTAATCGACATCGCGCCATGTTCGTACACTCAACCTTACTTTTTGCTCCCGACACTCAATCTGTTATTGGTTTAATTGAACAACAGCGCTGGACTCGTGATATAGAAAAGCGAGGTCAAAGGCACCAGCATGCGACTCGACCATACAAAGAGAAAGAAAGTTATAAGTGGGAACAAGCCTCTCGCCATGTCGCTGAGCGACTTGGCGATAAAATTTCGGATGTCATTTCTGTGTGCGATAGAGAAGCCGACCTATTTGAATACCTCACTTACAAGCGAGAGCAACAACAAAGGTTCCTCGTTCGCTCAATGCAAAGCCGCTGTATTGAAGAGCATGATAATCGTCTTTATAGCTATGCCTCTACCCTGTTATCAGCCGGAGAGAAAGTGCTCGAAATACCGCAAAAAGGCGGTCGTAAAGCTCGCAAGGCTCATTTAGATATCAAATATGCCCCCGTGACACTCAAGTCTCCTGCTAACAAGAAAGAGTTCGATAACATTCCGCTTTACTACGTGGGATGTATAGAACAAGGAGAGAGTGGTAATAAGCTCGCATGGCACTTACTGACTTCAGAGCCGATAACGAGCAAGGAAGAGGCACTCAAAATCGTCAGTTATTATGAGCGGCGCTGGCTAATAGAAGATTTTCATAAAGTCTGGAAAAGTGAAGGGACTGAAGTTGAGCAACTGAGAATGCAAAGTAAGGATAACTTAGAAAGGCTCAGCGTCGTTTTGGCTTTTATCGCGACTCGGTTACTCCAATTGAGGTTTATGAATGAATCAGACGAGTTATCTAAGACCAGTTGTGAGCAGGTATTAAAAGGCAAAGCGTGGAAGTTAATGTGGCTCAAGTTGGAGAGCAAAAAACTACCGAAAGAAGCGCCTAATATATCATGGGCTTACAACGGTATTGCTCGGTTAGGTGGTTGGAAGAATACCAAGCGAACAGGTCGCGCTTCTATAAAGACGTTATGGCAAGGATGGCTTAGGTTACAAACCATCCTTGAAGGGTATGAACTCGCTAAGTCTCTTGATTAACCAGACTTGTGATCAAGAGACAGGCCAACTGGCTGCCTTTTTTGAACCTTACGTAAAAAGCTCTCTCTAACGCTATCGAGAACCCAGTACTTCTTTGCTTAATATTGCCTGCCACTCTTGTTCGGTAACCGGCATGATCGATAATCGGTTGCCCCGTTTAACCAGTGGCATTTCTGACAGTTCAGGCATGCCTTTAAGTGTTGCCAAAGGAATCAAGCGTTCAGTCACTCGCACAAACTCAACATCAACCATTATCCAGCGCGGATTATCGGGCGAAGACTTAGGGTCGTAGTAATCACTCTCTGGGTCGAACTGAAAGTGGTCTGGGTAGGCTTCTCTGGTTACTTTCGCGATCCCCGCCACGCCAACTTTTTTACATGATGAATGGTATATCATCACCAAGTCTCCAAGCTTGACGTCATCACGCATCATGTTTCGAGCCTGATAGTTGCGTACACCCTCCCAACAAGAGGTTTTTTGTACTCTCAGAGTCTGAATAGAAAAGGTGTCGGGTTCTGTTTTAAATAACCAATATGCCATAATAAATCCAATTAACGGTTGCTCCGAGGAAGATATAACATGAAGGTAATGAAAAACCCAGTGACATGGCTAGTCGCATTCACACTACAAGGCTGTGTCACAGCGCCAGATGCCCCCCAAAAGCCAGAACTACCACCAGCAACCTTGGATAAGCCACTGAGCATTCAACCGCAAACCTTCATCATGCGTGGTCAGGTTGTGGTTGGCCATGAAAGCCGAACCTTCACCCCTTGCGGCAGCCAGCAACAATACTGGTTAGACTTATCTCCAGAGTTAGCGCTAGAAGCACAAGGGCTCTCAACGAGACCTTACCAAGCTTTATATGGCGAGTTGATTGGTCATCTAACCGTACCGAGCCAAACCGGGTATAACGCAGATTTCACGGCACGTTTCGTGGTTGATCAAGTGAATATCTTAACCGCAGAAAACCCTAATCGTTGTGACCAACCACTGCGTTCAACACGAGTATTCGGTAATGAACCCTTCTGGTCAGCAACCTTCGATAAAGACCAGCTCAAATACACCAAGATGGGCGAACAGCCACAGCTCCTTGATATTGAATCGAGCCGCACCACACCAAGCAGTCGTGATTACCAATTAGAGGGTAAAACAGCACAAGGCAAACTCAACCTTACGAAGGAGAGCTGTAGCGACGGTATGAGTGATTCTATCTATGGATGGCATGCCAAGCTTAACCTCAATGACAGTAACTATAATGGCTGTGCAACGGTCTCTAACCAAGACTCAACACTGGACTGGAGTGGGCTCTACTTCGCGAGCTCAACGCAGAACACTGGATTCTCTATCAACCTTGAGCTCAACGATGACCACAGCGCCATTACAACATACTCGTACAGCAATGGAGACCCTTCTATTGTTGAGCAGGGCTTCTGGCAGCAACTGAACCAGAATCAGGTACAAGTGGTTATGACTCGCCACCAGCAACAGTATTTAATCTCCGAGCGCATCTTCACGCTCGATAACGGCAAGCTGGTCGCTGAAAAAGAGAAAGTGGGCAACGTTGTCTACCCGATTGCCAATGGCGGTCTGGTGTTATTTGAAGCCAAGAGTGAACAGTCGCAGGTGAATACGACCACGGCCGTAGATCTAACCGCAAAGCAGGTTAACTCCAGTGATCAACTTGATCATAAAGTCGACCAAGCGATCCGTGAGTATTTTAAGATCAACAATACCGATCCAGACAACACTCAGTACCGCTGGCTAACCTACGATCTAAACGGTGATGGTAAGGAAGAGTTGTTTGCCCAACTCGATTGGTGTGGCTCTGGTGGCTGTACACTGCTGATTTTCGAAAACCATCAAGATAACTGGCGCTTCAATAGCCGAGTGACACTGGTTAAGGGCGACATACGCTTAGGTAAATCGCAAAACCACGGCTGGCAGGATTTGATCTTCAATGTCAGTGGCGGCGGTGCAACACCTGCGAAACACACACTGTCCTACTCTGGTGTCAGCTACCCGCTAAACCCAAGTGTCGCACCCGTTACAGATGATGCTGATATCAGTGATGTGGTTTTGTTTGCTGATGGCATCTCACCCGTACAAAGTGGAGTGAAGCTGTAAACATGAGTAACCAACAAGCTTGCCCTGGTTGTGGCTTCACTCACCAATGCGTTTGTCATCTAATACCGACGGTTGAAAGCCAAACTGATCTTGTACTATTGACTCATGAGAATGAGCTGTCGCGAGACACCAACACCGGAAAGCTGCTTCAGCAATCTCTTGAGCAGTGTCAGTCCTTGGTATGGCAAAGGAAAACACCACCAGCGGAGCTAATGGCACTGCTTGAAGATGAAACACGACAACCGTTTCTGTTATTCCCAAGTGATCAAAGCATCGAGTGTCAGCAAGCTGTGATGACCCAAGCCCAGAATCGTAAACCGCTATTCATCATCTTGGATGGCACATGGCAAGAAGCGAAGAAGATGCTTAACAAGAGCTCGTGGTTACAAGCAGTCCCACAAGTTCATCTCGACATCACCAGCGAATCCTCTTACACCTTGCGCCGCAATCAAGACATTGGCCATTTGTGTACTTGCGAAGTGGGCATTGAATTGCTCAAATCTTTAGGTGAAAGCGAACCAGCCAAGCTCATTGATAACTACTACCAACAGTATCTAAAAGTATTCCACGCCGACAAATGTGGTCATGCTCTCAAATAGAACAAGCACGAGCGCGGGAAGACAACAGACACATTTCAGGACGGGACAAATACTGAAAACAAAAGGGTGAGCCATGAGCTCACCCTTTTTACATCGTACTTTAATCTATTGAACCATTTAGTGTTTCACGTGAAACGCACACTCTAGCTGTTCGTTGAAAAGAGATTTTACTCTCCCTATCAGAATAAGCGCTGAGGTTGACCAAAGTAGTAACCCTGCAGGTAATCGACACCCATATCCTCTGCGATTCGACACACCTGTTCATTATGTACGAACTCCGCAACTGTTTTAGCGTTCAGTATCTGGCACAAACTCACCAGTTGCTGAGCGATCTTGCGCTGTTTCTTATCTTTATCGATATTGCGAATCAAGCTGCCATCGAGCTTTATCACCTGTGGTTCCAATTTCAATATCTCATCAATGTTCGAGTAGCCCGAACCAAAGTCATCAACAATAATATTCACACCGAGGTCACGGAAGTGATTACACACCTCGATCAAGCGACCGTAATCCTGAATTTGTTCGGTTTCCAACACCTCTAAACCAATACGCTGTGGATGACTGATTTTTTTGATGGCTTGCTCAAGATGAAGAATGGTTTTCTCATTGCTAAAATCTTGAGGCGCTAAGTTAATTGAGAATGAATCGGTTCGCTGACTCATAAAATCGAAGGTACGCGTTATCATCTGTCGACTCAGACGCGTATAGAGATGCGTTCCTTCTATGATTGGCAAGAACTTACCCGGCGCAATCAACTGACCGTCCTCTTCAATTCGAACCAAGCACTCATAGCTTTCTTCCTGATGGCTGTGTGCCGAGACAATAGGTTGGGAACAGGCCACAATATTCTGATTAAGCACCGCGCGACTGACACACGACAGCCAGCCAAGCTGCTCTTGGCGATGCTTCTCCAATTGAATGAGCGTCTTGGCGCTCACTAGATGCTTGTTCTGACTCACGGCGCTGCGCCTAGCATCAATCGCCTTCAACAACAAATCATCAATCGAGGTCGTAGGAAAATCTCGACGGCTGGCTATGCCCGCACAGATGGATACCGACAGGTAATCAATATCAGGCAACCCCGTTGGTTCAAAATTCACATGTTCCGTTTGGTCTGCAAATTCAGAAAAACGCTGATGAATATGTTCTTGCCCCACCCAGCTATCAAACACCACCGCCCACTCACCGATACCAATGCTATAGAGCTGACACCCCTCATCAAAGAACTGCCACAGCGCCTTTTGAAAATACTCGCTTAAATCATGCAGAAGCTTGTCACCGACTCGATAGCCATACTTCTCATTGATTTGGCCAAATGTCGTGACTTTCAAAGCCAACAAATGACTATCGGTACTCATTTTTGACAGTTTTTCACGCAGTACGCTTCGGTTAGGTAAACCTGTACGGCGATCAATTCGGTAGCTCGTAGTCAATGCGGTCGCTTGCTGTTGAATCTTACTCGCCATGCTGTTGTTCATGTCATCGACATCAAGCAGAGCATTTCGTATCAATGAAAACAGAGGGGAAATATTGGTCGCGGGTTGTGTCTCTAATGGCAATACCGCCTTGCCTTCACCTTCCCTAAGCGCAAGATAAGTGAGGCTATGATGCAAAATTCGTTGCTGGCCATTATCTTGATAGAGCTCTCCCATGCAGTACACGCCATAGGTGTCCGCTAATGCTTGGAAAACCTCAACCTCTTGGTTGCCATCAATGAAATCAATGCGAGAGGTACAGTTGTAGATAAAAAACTGTTCTGGTTTATGGGAAGCAATCTGTTGAACGCCCAATCGGATTTGCTCTAGGGTCAATGAAGGATGGTCATAACAAAACCGCACCTCATCACCAACTTGAAACGACCCACTGAATTCTATCTCTCCGCCCTCTGTTACCTTGAGCGGTAAGTGAGTGTTCTGGTCTTTGGGTTCACCGACCATCAAGGGGAAGTTATACAGTTGCTCAAAAGGGATTTCGAGACCGTCAGCGAGGTAACGATTATAGACTTCTCGGACAGGTATACCGTCCAATTCAGCTAGCCGATTATCTTGAGCGCCAGTCACTCGGAAGGTACGACCAATGGGGTTCCATTCGCAGTAATACCCCTTAGTAATTGCGAGTTCAACACTGTGCAGTGCTAACATGACATAGGCATTTTCATAGCAAATACCATCGAGCATCACCCATCGTCCATGCTCTGTAATGGTCGATGCACCGCCACAAATAGGTAATGAATATATCGACTGCTCAAACGCTGAAAATAGATCTTGGTTATTTATCTGCAAGCGATCGGCGAAACAGATAATGCTTTGAGTATCAGCATTACATTCAAGCTGCTGCCACATCGCTTGGCTATCCCGTCGAGGCTGCTCGCTATATTCGACAACACCACAAGTGTAAGACGTCGCCTCAAAGCGAGTAACAATAACATAGAGACCTTTATGCAGGATCACACCTTGGCTGATGTAGTGATTAGCGCTACAACCAATCAATTTGGCGTTGGGGAAAGTCGACTGAATTACTTGGCAGGCAGCCAACACCGAATCTTTCTCGAAAGAAGAAAACACCTGAATCAGTAGATTGTCATGTTGATGAAAATCTATCTTTTGCAATTCACGCTGGGTGCACTTAATGTCTTGTATCTGGAAAGAGGTCGATTGCATATTCACATTAATCGTTACGTTAATGATTTGTTATTGTGCTTATTATAGATAAAGCTTGCACGGAATACTTACAATCGTCTTATAAATAATGTGACGCTAGTTAGACATCATTCATTCCACTAAAGAGCCATCATCAGTGCCAGTGAAGCACTTTAAAAGCAAGTAACGTTAAGATCTGATGGTTTTAATAACTAAAACAGTCGCTTAGGCTCGCCAAAGTAATAACCTTGCAGATAATCGACACCCATTTGCTCTGCAATTTCACAAACCTGTTGGTTATGGACAAATTCGGCAACTGTTTTGGCGTTAAACACCTGACACAAGCGTACTAATTGAGAGGCGATATTCCTTTGCTTTGGGTCTTTGTCGATATTGCGAATCAAGCTACCGTCGAGCTTAATGATCTGCGGCTCAAGTTTAATGATCTCATCAATATTGGAATAACCAGAACCAAAGTCATCAACAATGATTCTCGCCCCAAGAGCACGGAAGTGATCACACACTTCTATCATGCGGCCATAATCTTTGATCTGTTCAGACTCGAGAACCTCTAGACCAAGTCGAGTGGGGTCGTTCATACCACTAATCGCTGACTCGAGAACCTCAAGCGTCTTATCGCTCAGTAAGTCTTGTGGGGATAGGTTGATTGAAAAAGAACTCTGCTTATTTGCCATGTAGCCAATGGTGTTTCGAATCATGTGCCGGCTAAGGCGAGTATAGAGATGCGTGTCAGCAATAATGGGTAAGAACTTACCAGGGAGTACAATGGTACCATCCGACTCCATGATTCTGACCAAGCACTCTTGGCCAATCATTTCGTGAGTACCAGACGCCACAATCGGCTGTGAGTAGGTGATAATGTTCTGATCTAAGATTGCGCGGCTTACACAGCTCAACCAGCCTAGTTGTTCTTTACGATCTTCCTCACTCACCTGAATGTTTTTGGCATTAGTGATGTGAGTATTGTTCCGCACCCCGTAGCGTCGAGCTTCAATCGCTTTCAACAAGATCTCATCACCGCTATCAGCTAAGAAATCACAGCGACTAGCGAAACCACCACACAGAGAAACCGAAAGGTAGTCTATGTCGGTTAATCCATATGGCTCAAAATTAATATGCTCAATACCATCAGCAAACTCGACGAAACGTTGCTCTATCTTCACGCTATCGACACTCGCGTTAAAGATAATTGCCCACTCACCGACACCAATACTGAACAGTTCAACCTTTACCTTGGATTCCTTAGCCACACTAAGGTGCAATCGGTCGACAAAATGATTCGACAGATCAAGCAGTAATTGGTCACCCACTTGATAACCGTATTTTTCGTTAACTTGATGAAAATTAGTCAGCTTCAGCGTCAACAGATGTTCATTGAATAAAATCGTATTGAGGCGTTCTTTTAATACAATACGGTTAGGTAGCCCAGTGCGAGAGTCAATACGGTAGCTTTCAGTTAAGCGACGTGCTTGTTGATGGAGTTTGTTCTCCATCTGAGTATTCATACTGTCGAGGTCTGCGACCGCATTTCTGACTAAGTTGAGTAGTGGCGATACCGTTGAGTCTCGCTTGAAATCTTCGCAACGAAACTCATTAATCTCGTCCGACTCTCTCATCGCAATATAGGTAAGGCTGTGATGCAGTATCTCTTGGCGATCGTCGTTGCGATATAGTTCTCCCATGCAGTATGCACCACACGCGTTTACTATCCCTTCAAATGGTTTGAGCTCAAGTTTACTGTCGATAAACTCTAGTCGAGATACACAGTTATAGATGATCACAGATTCAGGCTGATGCACGGCAAGCATCTCAGCGCCGTGACGAACTTTTTCTGCGGTCAAAGAAGGATGGTTATAACAAAACTGGGCCTCTTCGCCGACATGCCAAGGGCTATCAAACTCAATACTACCATCATCATTAATACGTAGAGGCGTCGAGATGCACTTCTTTCTGCCGAGCTCTCGATACAGGGGGAAACTCATCAACTGACTAAAAGGCAGATCTTTACCGTCAGCAAGGTAATGTTTGAACACCTCGATAGCCGGCTTGTCATTCAACGCATATAAACGATTTCCAACTGCGTGTGTCACTCGCAATTTCATCCCAATAGGATTCCACTCAGAATACGCGTCCGACCAAATCTTTAAGCTAGGGTTAGTCAATGCAACCGCAACACAAGCATGTTGGTAGGTTTGCTCATTATGCATAACCCAACGGCCATATTCATTCTCGTGGCACAGCCCACCAGCAACTGGTAATGCGTAAGGTAAACTCTCAAAGGCGCTATAAATAGGATAGTCACGCCCTTCAACCTGATCGCACAAGCTGATAACCGTTTTGGTTTCTTCTGTAAGGTTTAATTGAGAAGCGAGATCTTGGCTGTCTTGATTTGGGTTTCCGGTAAACGTCTGAACTGTAGACGTTAAATGGGTATCGTTAAATTCACTGACGACGACTAAGGTACATTCATGCTTCAGGCTGTTATCACAGATAACATAACGGGCGCTCTGACCGATTAACGTCGCATGCCCTATGCGATTGAGGGCTGCATTGGCAATTCGACGAGCGATATCAGAGGACTGAGCAGAGAAAATTTGAATAAGGTACTGTTTGCTGTCACACCACTCTCGCTGATCAAATTGAGACTTAAATAACTCCTCAGTATTTGCGAGAAATGTAAATGTTTGCATGCCAACCCTTGTTCGAAATCGAGTGAAATGAGAACCCGTACTACTATGAATCAAAAATTCCGATCAAAAGTAGTCGCCAATTATCCTAGCCTAAACAGGCATTTAATTGTGACTAATGTAACAATTCAATATCATAAATGCGACACATTAAGCTTACTACGGCCATTAAGTTAATCGCATAAGATCACTAAGTTGCTCTATTTCAACATCAGGCAGCACGGTTGCCTTCGGGGAATCATATAAATTGGAACCCGTATCATTAAACCAGCATGCTTGGAAACCATTTGTCTTAGCTCCATAGACATCGGTTCTAAGATGGTCACCAACATGGAGAATATTCTCAGCGTCACAATTTAGGTATTGCTGAGCTTTATCAAACATATCAGGGTAGGGTTTTGCTCTGCCGTCAGGACCGGCTTTAAGGATTAATTGGAAGTACTGCCCCAAGCCAATTTTATGTGGGTCGACATTGCCATTAGTAATCGCAACTAAAGGAATACGTTGGCTCAGCTCAGCCATCACTCGATGCGTTTCCTGTGGCACATCCACCTGATTACGCAGCCACAAGGCGTGTTCTATGCCTTCACGAGCCGCTTGTTCTGCTTGCTGCTGAGAATACCCCAGTTGTAACAAACCACGCTTAATCTGTGTTTCTCGCCACACGGTGACATCATGCTTTAACGCTGGGTTTTCAGAGGCGACTTGCTGTTTGATACCTTGCCACTCTTCTAACGAAAGAGAAGCAGACACAGGATGCTTTTGATAAAGCCACTGCGCCATCTCTTTCTCAACCTTCATGATCACAGGCCAGTTGTCGTACAAGGTATCATCCAAATCAAAGGTCATGGCTTTGATGGGCTTTAACCCTCGATAAATTCGCATAGTTAAACCTTTAATCTAATCTTTATTCTTCTTACGAGCTCTTGGATGAGCTTGGTCATAAGCTTGTGCTAAATGTTGGAAATCTAAGTGAGTGTACACTTGGGTTGTCGAGATGTTTTCATGCCCGAGCAACTCTTGAACCGCACGAAGGTTTTGGCTCGACTCCAGTACATGCGTTGCAAACGAGTGACGCAGTTTATGCGGGCTGATGTGACTCGCGACAGATTGCTTCTTGCCCCACTCTTCCATGCGCTTTTGCACGCTGCGATGAGAGATACGAGTCCCTAACTTCGAGACAAACAGTGCAGGCTCACCCGGCGAAGCGAGTTCACCACGAACTTTGAGCCATTTATCAACCCACTCTTTCGCTAAACCAGAAAAAGGCGCTTTGCGTTCTTTGTCGCCTTTACCAATCACTCGGATTTCGCCTTGTCGACCCAATACATCTTTAAGATTGATACCGACCAGCTCAGCCAAACGTAATCCAGCACCATACATCACTTCCATCATCGCTCGGTCGCGAATTGACAGTGGGTCGTCCTCATTCACATCAAGCAACTGACCGACTTCATCAACATCGAGGTTTTTAGGCAAAGGACGTTGTTTACGAGGTGCTGAAACCCCTTTGGCTGGATTGGCGGTCATTTCGCCACGCAAGACAAGGAAATCAAAGAAGCTGCGCAGTGAAGATAAGCGAGTCGCAATACTGCTCGCTTTCATTCCTTCGCGCATGCCTTTACTTGCAAGTTGTCTTACCCACGCCGCATCGACTTGTCCCCAGTCCGTTAGTCCGAGAGTGACTAAATGAGCGGCCATGGTTTCAAGTTGTTGTTTGTAGTTACGTTGGGTGTGTAAGCTGAGTCCCTTCTCACTTCTAAGATATTCATAGAAGCGAGAAAGCGGCTTTTGAAGGCTGTTAGGAAGAGGTATTTTGGGCTCTAGGCTCATTATTTATCTGCCAAGGTAAGGTGTCCGCCAAATGAGCGACAACAAGTGCTAAATGGCGTAAAAAGAGCGTGTCCATATGAGGCTGGAAGTGGCCGCCATCTTCACTAGAAAAAGCGAGTACACCCAGTGGAGATCGCTTAGCAAGGGGTAGCACTACATAAGAGCCTAGCTCTGGAACTGGATAATCACCAAACAAATCGTGTCTGTCTGCCTTTCTCAATCGCCCTAGATAAGCATCTTTGCCATTGAAATGGTTAAGTGAAAATTTCGAGTAACGCTCTTCATTCAGCTGATAAAAACCTAATTGTGAGAGAACTCGTACATGAGCCTTAAGCCCTAGTTCCAACGCTTTTTGTTCAACAGCCTTGATAACCTGAATGAAGTCACTGCATTTCAACACTTGAGTTTGCAGATCCATGAATTCATAGAAAGTTTTATCGTTATTCGCCGCTAGTGACATCAGGCCAGTGATCTCTTCTTCCAGCTCTTCGATTCTATGACGCTGACGTTTAAGCTGAATCTCAACCAGAGAAACAGCGCCCTGCTCAACATTATTAATAGCAAGGCGATCAACCAAATCTTTCCTGTTTTGAAAGAAATCTGGGTTATCACGTAAATATTCCGCAACCACCTCTGCAGTCAGAGTGTCGCCTTCAACGTAAGACAAAACCTATCCTTTATTTTTTATAAATCTATTTGTTATATCGTTATTAGCAAGAAAGCTGACCATCAAACACATGCGTTGCTGGGCCAGTCATCAACAGAGGTTTCCCAGGGCCTTGCCAGCTAATGTGTAAGTCACCACCAGGTAGACGAACCTTCACATTCTCAGCCAGTAAGCCTTGTGTTATACCAACAGCAACTGCACCACATGCGCCACTGCCACACGCCTGAGTTTCACCCGCACCACGTTCGTAGACGCGCAAGCGAACCTCTTCACGGTTAACCACTTGCATAAAGCCAGCATTAACACGCTCAGGAAAACGTTCGTGAGATTCAAGCAGCGGACCTAAGGTATCCACATCTGCTGTATCGACGTCATCAACTACGGTAACCACATGTGGGTTACCCATGCTAACAGCACCACAGAACAAGGTGTGTACATCCGTTCTTAGGATATACGTCTTTTCTGGCTGCTTCGCCTTAAATGGAATCTTGCCCGGTTCGAACTCAGGAATACCCATGTTGACAGTGATTAAATCATTGTCTTCAATCTTAAGAACCATTTTCCCTTTCTTGGTGCTCACGTTGATGCTGTACTTATTCGTTAAGCCTTTCATGCGAACGAATCGAGCAAAACAACGTGCACCATTGCCGCACTGCTCCACTTCACTGCCATCTGCATTAAATATGCGGTAATGGAAGTCTGTTTCAGGATCATAGGGGGCTTCAACTACAAGTAGCTGGTCGAAACCCACACCAGTGTGACGATCCGCCAAACGACGGATCAAATCTGGAGAAAAGAAAATATTTTGAGTAATGCAGTCCACGACCATGAAATCATTGCCCAAACCATGCATTTTAGAAAAGTGGAAGTGCATAACGCTTAAAATTACTCCGGAAGAATGTTTTCAAGTTCCCACAGACTCGTAAGCTCTTCACGCTGACGAACCAAATGAGTTTTATCGCCATCAACCATCACTTCTGCCGCACGCGAACGAGTGTTGTAGTTGGATGACATTGCGAAGCCATAAGCACCTGCTGAACGAACAGCCAATAAGTCGCCCTCTTCAAGAACAAGGTCACGATCTTTACCTAGGAAGTCACCCGTTTCACATATAGGGCCAACTAAATCGTAAGTCACAGCTTCACCCTGACGCGGGCTAACTGGAACAATATCTTGCCAAGCTTGGTAAAGTGCAGGGCGCATCAGGTCGTTCATTGCCGCATCGATAATGGCAAAGTTCTTATGCTCTGTTGGCTTAAGGAACTCGACTTTTGTTAATAATACACCAGCGTTAGCCGCAATCGCTCTTCCAGGCTCGAAAATCAGCTCTAGATCAGAATGATTGTCTAGGCGAGCCAACAAGGCTTTCGCGTAGTCAGAAGGCTGTGGTGGTAATTCATCACGATAAACCACCCCCAAACCACCGCCAACATCAAGATGCTTGATGTTGATATCGTTAGCTCGTAGTTGATCGATCAACGCAAGCAAGCGATCAGTGGCATCGATGAAAGGTTCGATATCGGTTAACTGAGAGCCGATGTGGCAATCAATACCATGGATAGACAAGTTATCGAGTGTTTTAGCAAACGCATAAACAGCAGGAGCACGATCGAAGGCGATACCAAACTTGTTATCACGCAGGCCCGTAGAGATATAAGGGTGAGTATTAGCATCAACATCAGGGTTGATTCTCAGTGAAATCGGCGCTTTAACTCCAAGTTCACCGGCCACTTTATTCAGTCGCTCCAGTTCTGGCTCAGACTCTACGTTGAAACATTTAATGTTCAACTCAAGCGCTCGTTTCATTTCTGCGGCTGTTTTGCCGACACCAGAGAAAACTACTTTCGCCGGATCGCCACCTGCAGCAACCACACGCTCTAGCTCACCACCAGAAACGATGTCAAAACCAGAACCCAAACGAGCTAAGGTATTCAACACACCTAGATTCGAGTTAGCTTTAACGGCGTAACACACCAAATGCGGGTGCTCACCTACCGATGAGTCAAATGCGTTCCAGTGACGTTCTAATGTGGCACGAGAATATACATACAGCGGTGTACCATATTGCTCTGCTAGTTGTGAAAGTGCGACGTCCTCAGCCCAAAGCTGGCCATCTTCCTGATAGTTGAAGTAATCCAAAGTTCTTATCCCTTATAAATAACGATTTCTGCGTTTTTCACTTATTGTGATTGTTCAGTCTGTTGAACTTCATCAGGATCATACAAAGGACCCGTTTGACCACAACCAGAAAGTCCAATAACGGACACCATAAACAAAGCGGTAATTAGTTTTTTCATTTTGCACATCGTGATTATTAACTCAATGCCCCCTATAATCGCACCACACTCAGGAAAAGCAATAGGATAGAAAGGATGAACGAGACTGAATTTCATAAGCTGGTCGATATACAGATGCAAAACATCGAAGAAGCGATCGATGAATCAGAGGCAGATATTGATTACGAAGTGACTGGTAACGTAATGACGTTGGAGTTTGAAAACCGCAGCCAAATTATCATCAATCGCCAAGAACCAATGCGTGAGATCTGGTTAGCGTCTAAATCTGGCGGCTTTCACTTCAAGCTAGTTGACGACAAGTGGACATGTTCAAAGACGGGCATGGCGTTGTTTGAGATGGTCAAAGAAGAGTGCGAAAAGCACGCAGATGAAGAGATTAATTGGGTCTAATCATTTGTAAGCAAAACTAAAAAGGAGTGAATCAATCACTCCTTTTTTAATATCAATCAGTCTTGGTAAGATTAGATATTGACTATCTTTGAGCTCCGAGAAGCTAAAGTCGCATCGTTACGATATGGCACCACATAAGAGTTACCTTCTTCAGGGTGAACAATTTGGTAGTACTGAGGTAGGTTAAAGTTAATCAACTTAGACGACACCTTCGACTCATCTTTTACTGAAGTGTAGAAAGAATTCACGCTTGCGATCATCTCATCTTTTTCACCGCTGTACTGGTGATACACCTCAACCTGATTCGACTCGTCCAATACATAAATATTGAAACCTTTGTCGGTATCCTCAAAGAAAAATTGAATTAAACCTTCACTCGCAAAACCATCAACCACTTCTGGTAGCTGATACTCTTGCTCTTTATCGAGCATCAGTAAAGGTGAGCCCTTCAGCTTATTCGTCGAGATACTACGATAGAAATCGACCGAGTTTTCCAGCATCTGCACCGATACACCACGACGTTCAAAGAACAGACCAAACATTTTGTTTGCCAGGCGAATAGCTTTAAATCGGCGGCGTTTCTCTGGCTCAATTGGTTTCAATCGTAAATCGATACACTCGGCAAGCAGTTGATACACCATATTACGCATCACACCGCGTAGGTTTTTGCTGTAACAGAACACATCAACCGACTCTGGCGGCAACGCATCCTGGTGCATTTTACCCAGTACCGTCTTCAGCGCGTCCAGCATCGCGGTTTCGCCTTGGAAATGAAGTGTACGAACTTCATGCCAAGAGTTCCGATAAACCAGATCGACACTGCCAACTAAGCTCTTACCTTCTTCACCAAAACTGAAAATATCGGCATTCTTAAGATCCACTTTTAATGCGCGACCACTTAATTCAGACGTCGGGTCATTTTCAAAGTTGATGAACATCGCCAGTTGGCTTATCTCACACGGGCTCGCCAGTGCCTGCATACTCGGACGACGCTTACGCAAAGAGAAGGTATTACGTAGATCGCTCACCATTTGATAGAACTTATCGATATCAATGTGGGCGTCACGAACCACAGAGTGCAAACGTGTCGACTCAGTAATCAAACCATTAAAGAATGACCAAGCAACCAACTTACTCAAGTACTCATGGTGCTCAAGTGAAGGCTGACCGAGAATGCGATGTGCAATCAAAGGCTGTTTGTACAAGTACCAACCCGCTTTATTTGACTGACCCTGACGAACTTCGATAAAGCTCAAATCAGGCTCATGGAGATCCGGGGATATTTGTGGATTCAGTAGCGTCACTTTGCCTGGTAACACCTCAAACGCAGCGTAAAGTTTACGTGCCAAGATACTGATATCTTGCGGGCTGATAGCTGAAGTGATGTCGTTACGACGTGCAAATTGAATCAGATTACGATAGCTCAGCATCAAGGCATCAAGCAGCGCATGGTGCACCACTTTAACCTGCTCAACCTTCCAGTTACGGCGGTTGTCGAGC
Source organism: Vibrio atlanticus (assembly GCF_024347315.1). Classification (NCBI taxonomy): domain Bacteria; kingdom Pseudomonadati; phylum Pseudomonadota; class Gammaproteobacteria; order Vibrionales; family Vibrionaceae; genus Vibrio; species Vibrio atlanticus. The sequence continues at coordinate 3,332,375 of NZ_AP025460.1, forward strand.
TCAGCAATGGTTTCATGTCCCCAGTTCCAAGATTTAGTCATCTCAGTTAAGGCTTCACGACGCCATGCGACAGAACCAATACCCGCATCTCGTGACAACTTCTCGTGGGTCTTAAGATAGAAGCAGCGTCTCACCAAATCCAATCGAGTATGGTCGTTGATACGTTCTAGGTAGCGAGTTACCTTCTCAAGCATCAGATAGTAGCTATCCATGCCATACAGATCAGGTTCATCTGCGAAGAAACGACGCTTGGTGTCAATACTAAGAAGCTGGGTGTTTGGGTATTCCCATGAATAAGCTTCTAACAGGATCGCCTTCAACACCGATTTATACGGTGAGTCGATACTCTTATAGAGCTGCCATAGGTTTGAACCAAAGTACTCTTCAGCAGGAATACTGTTCAGCTTGCCGAAATCGATCCACTGCGAGCAATCAAGATAACCATCGTTACATAAACCTTGGACATACTCGTCGTAGCACTCCTCCATTTCTGGCGGGATGATTTGCCACAACAAACGCTGGCCAGCCAAACGAACGGCTGAGCGGTAGAACTCATCAAGCAGTAGTAAGTGCTGTGAAGAACCACAGTTATCACCGGTCATCTCTTCAGAATGATTCGAGCGGAAACGCTCTTCATCCATCAAAAAGAAGTTCGCTTCAACCCCTAAGGTTTCAGCCCAATCAGTAATAAGCAGACATTTATTGGTCAGGCTATCGCGAGATGCGCCATCCATATCTGGAGATACACACACCCAGATATCAAGATCACTTGAGGTACTTTGACCAATAGACGAAGTACTACCCATGGTGTACAAACCCAAGATTGCTGGTTCAGCGGCCTCGGTAAGTTTTCCGCCCAGAGTTAATTCAGTATCAGAGACAAATTGCTTTTGGAATTCATTAAGCGTGAAGCTACGAATTCCAAAAGGAACTTGTTGGTCATAATAACCAGGCATCATAGGGTGATTGAAGTGAAGCAGCGCGGGGATAAGGTTAAAAACTCGCTGGCCCTGCACATTCATCAACGCCAACGCACGATCAATGCGCTGCTGATTTAGATTGTCTAATCGTTGAATCAAAGTTTGAGTGTAAGCCTGCAAGGTAAGTCCTTGGTTTGAGATTAAGTGTACTTCTGTTTAGTTACTGAACGAAAGCAGCAACAAAACGTGATCAATTTAACACTTTTACCCTTATCGGTAAAGCAAAGGACGCCGTCATACTTACGAATCCCTTGATGACTGAAAGTAAAACTCACGGCGCCGTAGTGTCCTCTTTATTGACTATTTCTAATAATAGCCCATGTTTCAAATGAGATACCAATCACACTATTTTGGTGAACTCATGAAATTCCCTCTGCTATCAAAGTATCGAATGATCAAACAGTAAGAATTTTCGCCTCACAATGGTAGGATTAGCCTATTACAGAACCTATATCGGAAACACCATGACAAATTCAGCACCAATCCGTATCGCGACCAGAAAAAGCCCTCTTGCCCTTTGGCAGGCATACTTTGTAAGGGATGCACTGCAAGCTGCTCACCCTGGTTTAGAGGTTGAGTTGGTAACTATGGTGACCAAAGGTGACATCATCCTAGACACGCCACTTGCTAAGGTAGGCGGTAAAGGGCTATTCGTTAAAGAACTTGAAGTAGCAATGCTAGAAGGTCGTGCTGACCTAGCGGTTCACTCAATGAAAGACGTACCGGTCGACTTCCCTGAAGGTCTAGGTCTAGTAACGATTTGTGAGCGCGAAGATCCTCGTGATGCTTTCGTATCAAATACTTACAACAACATCGATGAGTTACCACAAGGTGCTGTCGTAGGTACATGCAGCCTGCGTCGTCAATGTCAGTTGCTAGAATACCGCCCAGATCTCATCATCAAAGAGCTGCGTGGCAACGTTGGTACTCGTCTAGGTAAACTCGATGATGGTCAATACGATGCTATCGTGCTGGCAGCAGCTGGCCTTAAGCGATTAGAGCTAGAAGAGCGTATCCGTAGCTTTATCGAACCTGAACAGTCTCTACCTGCTGTAGGGCAAGGCGCTGTTGGTATTGAGTGTCGTCTAGATGATGAACGTCTAATCAAGCTTCTTGAGCCACTGAACCACAAAGACACAGCCGATCGTGTGCTATGCGAACGTGCAATGAACCTAACTCTAGAAGGTGGTTGTCAGGTTCCTATCGGTAGCTACTCATTATTAGATGGCGATAATATCTGGCTACGTGCATTAGTAGGCGAACCAGATGGTTCTAAAATGGTTCGTGGTGAGATCTCTGGCCTTCGCAAAGATGCAGAAGCACTTGGCGTTACTCTGGCAAATCAATTGCTGGATGATGGCGCGAGAGAAATCTTAACCAAGCTATACGCAGACCAAGAATAACTATGACAGTGTTGGTGACTCGTCCCGGTTCAGAGGGACAATCGCTTTGCCAACAACTAGCGGATGAAGGGATTCAAGCAATCCATCATCCGCTTATTCGTATCGTTGATAATCCACACTCATCGGATTTAAGCACCCAGCTTAATAACAGCGATATCATTATTGCAGTCAGTCACCACGCCGTGACCGCTGCCCAAAACATCCTTTCGAAAACTTCATCTATTTGGCCAACTTCGCCGCTTTATCTTGGCGTTGGTCAAAAAACTGCGCACGTTTTAAGCAAAGTTAGTAAACAAAAAGTAAACTATCCCAAAGTGAGTGATAGTGAACATCTTCTCAAACTTACTGAACTTAATGGCGTAGATAATAAATCCATTTTGATACTGCGTGGAAATGGTGGGCGTGAGCTCATTAGAGATTCTCTACTCAATCGAGGTGCACAAGTCTCTTATTGTGAGACCTACCGTAGAGAATATATTCCTATTAGCGACCACAATACCTATCAAACATGGATAAACAAAAAAACGTCCAAAGTTGTCATCACTAGTCAGGAACAATTGGAGTATCTCTGCTCAATTACCCCTGATGAGTATTTGGCTTGGCTTTCAACAAGACATTTATTTGTCCCAAGCCAGCGCATAGTAGAACGAGCACAACAACTCGGCTTCTCAAACGTGACCAATACTCACAGTGCTACGAACCAAATATTACTGGCTGCTCTCCGGCCCTAGCTAGAACAGGAAATAAGCATGACAAGCAAAAAAAATAATGAGCATATTGAACCTGAAAAGAAACAAGACACTCAGCCAGTAGTTGTTGAAAACGAAAAAGCTGACTCTACAGAGACAAAACAACCTGAAAAGACGCTCGATGCCTCTGCGTCAAATACCGCTAAAAATAATCAGCCTAAAACTGAGCATAAAGAGCAAATAGAGAAAGCAGAAAAGCAAGGTAAGCGCGGTGTCACACTAGGCGCTATTGCGATCGCTTTTTCTATTATTTTCAGTAGTGGCATTGCCTTTCAAATACAGCAAAAGAGCGCTGAGTACTCAGCTCAGATCGCAGCTCTTCAAGCACAACTGCAAAATACGCAATCTGCAGTAAATAAAGATCTACAAACCATCAAGAAAGAGACAATCCAAGAAGCATCACATGCGGTGGAGAAAACTCAAGTCGTGCAATCTCAGCAACAGAAGAGCATTCAAAGCCTACAGCTAGCGGTTGCTGACGTTAAAGGTCGTCGTCCAAATGACTGGTTGCTTGCTGAAGCTGATTACCTTGTGAAACTTGCTGGTCGTAAACTGTTCCTAGAGCATGATGCCGTTAGTGCCACCAAACTAATGGAAAGCGCCGATCAACGTATCGCCGCACTGAATGACCCAAGCTTGGTCTCTCTTCGTCAATCAATGACCAATGACATTACTAAGCTTCGCACTATCCCCCTGATCGACCGTGATGGCTTAGTTCTTCGTATCACAAGCCTACAAAAACAAGTCGATACTCTACCGCTTGCCAATGCGATTCTTCCAGAAGCTGCGGTTGTTGAGAAAAAAGCCGTATCGCAAGACATCAATGATTGGCAGAACAACCTGATGACGTCGATGAAAGATTTCTCAGAAAACTTCATCACCTTCCGCAGTCGTGATGGAGAAGTCATTCCTCTACTATCACCAGAGCAGCACTTCTACCTACGTGAAAATATCAAAGGCAAACTAGAGACAGCTATTCGCGCTGTCTACAAAGAGCAAGGCGATATCTACAGTGCAGCACTACAAACAGCTAACGAGTGGTCGAAGTCGTACCTAAACCAAGATAACAACTCAGTGATTGAGTTTGAGAAGGCAATTAAGCAGCTGAGCGAGCAGAATATTTCTGTGAAATATCCTGTGAAACTTGAGTCTCAAAATGAGTTATCAGACGTGATACGTGAGCGCCTACGTCGTGAAGTCACCGTTATGACCACGGAGGAAAAATAATGATTCGTTGGATTTTTCTTTTTCTCGTTCTCGGAGCTGGGTTAATTGTTGGTACTCAGTTCTCTGGTCAACAAGGCTACGTTCTGATCTCAATTGCGAATAAGACCATTGAGATGAGCGTGACAACACTGGTTATCTTTGTCATTGCTCTTCTAGCGGCTCTATTCGGCTTAGAGTACCTATTTAAAAAGCTTATGTACGCAAGCTCGACAACTTGGAACTGGTTCAGTGTTCGTAAACTAAAGCGCTCTCGTCGTTATACCAATGAAGGCATCATCAAGCTTCTTGAAGGTGATTGGAAAGGCGCAGAGAAGAAGGTAACTCGTTGGGCAAACCACCACGACATGCCGCTACTTTGTTATTTAGTCGCTTCTCAAGCTGCTCACGAACAAGGCAATACAAGTGAGCGTGATAAGTACATCGAACTGGCTAGCCAACAAGAGGACTCTCTATTGGCCGTTGAGCTAACGAAAGCAAAACAACAGATCAGTGAGTCGAACTACGAAGCCGCATTCGATACACTTTCAACATTGAAAGGTTCGTACCCGAATAACACCGCCGTACTTGGCCTGCTAAAAGCCACTTACATGCAGCTTAAACTTTGGCAGCCATTGCTAGAACTAACGCCTAAGCTGGCTAAGAACAAGCTTCTTACAGCTGAGGAGCAAGTCGAGTTGGAACAGAAAGCACAATGTGGCTTACTTCACGATGTGGCACAGCAGCAAGGTAGCGAAGGTTTAATCAGCCATTGGAACAAGCTTTCAAGAAAGCAGAAACAAAGCTCTCACCTTGTTTCCTGTTTTGTGAAGCAACTGATCGCTCGTAAAGCTGATTCAGAAGCCTTCACTGTGATTAAAGAAAACATTGCGAAGAGTGGTTCAAATGAACTCTACATGTTGCTTCCAGAGCTGAACCTAGCCGATCACCACCCAGTAGTGGTCATGCTAGAACGTTCAATCAGTAAAGACAGTGGTAATGCCGAAGCACACAGCGCTCTGGCTCAGTTCTACCTAAGAGAGCAGAAGTGGGCGGAAGCACAAAACCACTTCGAAAAAGCCCTAGCACTTCGTTCAAATGTCTCAGATTACGGATACCTATCTGACGCACTAGAGAAGCAAAACTTAACGAAAGCAGCTCACGAGGTTTCTCGTAAAGCGCTCGCTCTCGTTCAACCAGCGTAATTCAAAACGACTCAAACTAAGCCGATGTCTAGCATCGGCTTTTTTGTATCTGTTATTTACCCCTAGATAACTTCTACAACACATCTCATCGAACCCTACCCGTCCAACGCTACGCCACCAAACTAACTAACTATTAAATTATGCAATAGAGCCTCTCAAACACACGGAGAACTACTTTAAATGTGTCTGTACGTAGTTTTACCATTCTTATAAACAAGCTCTTAGGAGAGGTTCGAGGGGAGTCATAGAGAAAAGTGACACCTCTAAGCTGAAGAGTAAGAGGAGGTCACTTTGAGAGAAGACATTTAAAGACATTCACCAACAGATCGAAGGCCACGTTAAATCACGCTGGATTAGCAATTAATTGGCCATCAATATTCCAACTATAAGACGCTAAAGCCGGGACTTCACGTAACTGCTTAATAGGTTCATCTATTAAGCAATAGAGATATAGCAAGAGTTGCCGAACCAGCAAAACCTTGTGACTAAAGACGAGACATCTTTATCAACCAGTTCAAATTAGTAAGAAGTAAACCTCACTAAGACATTCTCTAAAGGTTAACCATTGAATCGATAGCCACAAATATCAACTAACGTAATCAAGCGCTTCTAGAAAGAGCAGGACTTTTATAATAAGTGTTGGAATATCAGAGCTCGAGATCAACGGACAACGCTTCTACAAAACTCGAAGTTGAATAATAAGATTCATATACCGGAAACGACGAAAGCCTAGTCGTCAGACTAGGCTTTCTAATATGTTCCGGATATAGCGTGGAGTGCAGGGGCGAGATAGCTTTACAGCACTCATACAACCTAACAGCAAAACACTTTTCTCCAAATGTAAAAAAGCCCTGCTATTTCTAGCAGGGCTTCTCTAATAAGTGGCGGAGTGGACGGGACTCGAACCCGCGACCCCCGGCGTGACAGGCCGGTATTCTAACCAACTGAACTACCACTCCGCAGTGGTCAACTCACTAAGTGAGCGTCCATATCTCCAGGTCGGTCAACCTAAAGATTTAATTTAAAGCCTGGCGATGTCCTACTCTCACATGGGGAAGCCCCACACTACCATCGGCGCTATTGTGTTTCACTTCTGAGTTCGGCATGGAATCAGGTGGGTCCACAATGCTATGGTCGCCAAGCAAATTTTGCTTTTACTTTCAGTTTTTTAAAAACTGAAGGCAAAATAATCTGGAAAACTGATTTAAAAGTCTCATCAAACTCATTCAAGCGTTTGGTATTTCTTTGAGTCCACAAAACCCCTTGGGTGTTGTATGGTTAAGCCTCACGGGCAATTAGTACAGGTTAGCTCAATGCCTCGCAGCACTTACACACCCTGCCTATCAACGTCGTAGTCTACGACAACCCTTTAGGACGCTTATAGCGTCAGGGAAAACTCATCTCAAGGCTCGCTTCCCGCTTAGATGCTTTCAGCGGTTATCGATTCCGAACTTAGCTACCGGGCAATGCCATTGGCATGACAACCCGAACACCAGAGGTTCGTCCACTCCGGTCCTCTCGTACTAGGAGCAGCCCCTTTCAATTTTCCAACGCCCACGGCAGATAGGGACCGAACTGTCTCACGACGTTCTAAACCCAGCTCGCGTACCACTTTAAATGGCGAACAGCCATACCCTTGGGACCGACTTCAGCCCCAGGATGTGATGAGCCGACATCGAGGTGCCAAACACCGCCGTCGATATGAACTCTTGGGCGGTATCAGCCTGTTATCCCCGGAGTACCTTTTATCCGTTGAGCGATGGCCCTTCCATTCAGAACCACCGGATCACTATGACCTGCTTTCGCACCTGCTCGAATTGTCATTCTCGCAGTCAAGCGGGCTTATGCCATTGCACTAACCACACGATGTCCAACCGTGTTTAGCCCACCTTCGTGCTCCTCCGTTACTCTTTGGGAGGAGACCGCCCCAGTCAAACTACCCACCAGGCACTGTCCGTAATCCCGATTCAGGGACCAACGTTAGAACATCAAAACTACAAGGGTGGTATTTCAAGGACGACTCCACCACATCTAGCGACGCGGTTTCAAAGTCTCCCACCTATCCTACACATGTAGGTTCAATGTTCAGTGCCAAGCTGTAGTAAAGGTTCACGGGGTCTTTCCGTCTAGCCGCGGGTACACTGCATCTTCACAGCGATTTCAATTTCACTGAGTCTCGGGTGGAGACAGCGTGGCCATCATTACGCCATTCGTGCAGGTCGGAACTTACCCGACAAGGAATTTCGCTACCTTAGGACCGTTATAGTTACGGCCGCCGTTTACCGGGGCTTCGATCAAGAGCTTCGACCGAAGTCTAACCCCATCAATTAACCTTCCGGCACCGGGCAGGCGTCACACCGTATACGTCATCTTACGATTTTGCACAGTGCTGTGTTTTTAATAAACAGTTGCAGCCACCTGGTATCTGCGACTCTCGTCTGCTCCATCCGCAAGGGACTTCACTGATAAGAGCGTACCTTCTCCCGAAGTTACGGTACCATTTTGCCTAGTTCCTTCACCCGAGTTCTCTCAAGCGCCTTGGTATTCTCTACCCGACCACCTGTGTCGGTTTGGGGTACGATTCCTTACAATCTGAAGCTTAGAGGCTTTTCCTGGAAGCATGGCATCAATGACTTCACTACCGTAGTAGCTCGACATCGTATCTCAGCGTTAAGAAAGTCCGGATTTACCTAAACTTTCCGCCTACGTACTTGAACCTGGACAACCGTCGCCAGGCCCACCTAGCCTTCTCCGTCCCCCCATCGCAATTGTAAGAAGTACGGGAATATTAACCCGTTTCCCATCGACTACGCCTTTCGGCCTCGCCTTAGGAGTCGACTTACCCTGCCCCGATTAACGTTGGACAGGAACCCTTGGTCTTCCGGCGAGGGAGTTTTTCACTCCCTTTATCGTTACTCATGTCAGCATTCGCACTTCTGATACCTCCAGCAGCCCTTACAGACCACCTTCAACGGCTTACAGAACGCTCCCCTACCCCACATACCCTAAGGTACGTAGCCGCAGCTTCGGTGTATAGCTTAGCCCCGTTACATCTTCCGCGCAGGCCGACTCGACCAGTGAGCTATTACGCTTTCTTTAAATGATGGCTGCTTCTAAGCCAACATCCTGGCTGTCTGAGCCTTCCCACATCGTTTCCCACTTAGCTATACTTTGGGACCTTAGCTGGCGGTCTGGGTTGTTTCCCTCTCCACGACGGACGTTAGCACCCGCCGTGTGTCTCCCGGATAGTACTTACTGGTATTCGGAGTTTGCAAAGGGTTGGTAAGTCGGGATGACCCCCTAGCCTTAACAGTGCTCTACCCCCAGTAGTATTCGTCCGAGGCGCTACCTAAATAGCTTTCGGGGAGAACCAGCTATCTCCAGGTTTGATTGGCCTTTCACCCCTAGCCACAAGTCATCCGCTAATTTTTCAACATTAGTCGGTTCGGTCCTCCAGTTGATGTTACTCAACCTTCAACCTGCCCATGGCTAGATCACCTGGTTTCGGGTCTAATCCTAGCAACTGTACGCCCAGTTAAGACTCGGTTTCCCTACGGCTCCCCTAAACGGTTAACCTTGCTACTAAAATTAAGTCGCTGACCCATTATACAAAAGGTACGCAGTCACACCACGAAGGTGCTCCTACTGCTTGTACGTACACGGTTTCAGGTTCTATTTCACTCCCCTCACAGGGGTTCTTTTCGCCTTTCCCTCACGGTACTGGTTCACTATCGGTCAGTCAGTAGTATTTAGCCTTGGAGGATGGTCCCCCCATATTCAGACAGGATATCACGTGTCCCGCCCTACTCGTTTTCACTGATTATGATGTGTCGGTTACGGGGCTATCACCCTTTATTGCGAGACTTTCCAGACTCTTCACCTGCATCATTAAAAGCTTAAGGGCTAATCCAATTTCGCTCGCCGCTACTTTCGGAATCTCGGTTGATTTCTCTTCCTCAGGGTACTTAGATGTTTCAGTTCCCCCGGTTTGCCTCCTGTTGCTATGTATTCACAACAAGATACTTACTTATGTAAGTGGGTTTCCCCATTCAGGAATCCCAGACTCAAAAGGTTATTACTACCTAATCTGGGCTTATCGCAAGTTATTACGCCTTTCATCGCCTCTGACTGCCAAGGCATCCACCGTGTACGCTTAGTCACTTAACCATACAACCCGAAAGGGTCTTAGTGTATGGCAACTAACCAAGGTTTTTGGTTGTCATCAAGAAGGGTTAATTCCTGATAACTGTTTGCCGGACTCAATTGTGAATCAATGTAAACATTGATTCGAATACAAGACACTTGAATGTGTTTGTTGTGTTTATCTAATGAAAGATAAACATTGAGAACTTTTAAATTTGATTGAATTACTCGTAAGTAATCAATCAGTCAGCTTTCCAAATTGTTAAAGAGCTTGCTTTCGTTAGCAATAAAGCTTTCGAAACCATTTTTAAATATTTTCAGATAAAAACACTTAAAGATGGTGGAGCTATGCGGGATCGAACCGCAGACCTCCTGCGTGCAAGGCAGGCGCTCTCCCAGCTGAGCTATAGCCCCATCTTTGTTTCTAGTCGATATTGGTGGGTCTGAGTGGACTCGAACCACCGACCTCCCGCTTATCAGGCGAGCGCTCTAACCAGCTGAGCTACAGACCCAATATCGTCTCTTTTACTTTTCTAAACCTAATCAATCTGTGTGGACACTCATCGTAAGTATCTTCGTATAAGGAGGTGATCCAGCCCCAGGTTCCCCTAGGGCTACCTTGTTACGACTTCACCCCAGTCATGAACCACAAAGTGGTGAGCGTCCTCCCCGAAAGGTTAAACTACCCACTTCTTTTGCAGCCCACTCCCATGGTGTGACGGGCGGTGTGTACAAGGCCCGGGAACGTATTCACCGTGACATTCTGATTCACGATTACTAGCGATTCCGACTTCATGGAGTCGAGTTGCAGACTCCAATCCGGACTACGACGCACTTTTTGGGATTCGCTCACTATCGCTAGCTTGCTGCCCTCTGTATGCGCCATTGTAGCACGTGTGTAGCCCTACTCGTAAGGGCCATGATGACTTGACGTCGTCCCCACCTTCCTCCGGTTTATCACCGGCAGTCTCCCTGGAGTTCCCGACATTACTCGCTGGCAAACAAGGATAAGGGTTGCGCTCGTTGCGGGACTTAACCCAACATTTCACAACACGAGCTGACGACAGCCATGCAGCACCTGTCTCAGAGCTCCCGAAGGCACACCTGCGTCTCCGCTGGCTTCTCTGGATGTCAAGAGTAGGTAAGGTTCTTCGCGTTGCATCGAATTAAACCACATGCTCCACCGCTTGTGCGGGCCCCCGTCAATTCATTTGAGTTTTAATCTTGCGACCGTACTCCCCAGGCGGTCTACTTAACGCGTTAGCTCCGAAAGCCACGGCTCAAGGCCACAACCTCCAAGTAGACATCGTTTACGGCGTGGACTACCAGGGTATCTAATCCTGTTTGCTCCCCACGCTTTCGCATCTGAGTGTCAGTGTCTGTCCAGGGGGCCGCCTTCGCCACTGGTATTCCTTCAGATCTCTACGCATTTCACCGCTACACCTGAAATTCTACCCCCCTCTACAGCACTCTAGTTCACCAGTTTCAAATGCAGTTCCGAGGTTGAGCCCCGGGCTTTCACATCTGACTTAATGAACCACCTGCATGCGCTTTACGCCCAGTAATTCCGATTAACGCTCGCACCCTCCGTATTACCGCGGCTGCTGGCACGGAGTTAGCCGGTGCTTCTTCTGTTGCTAACGTCAAGATGTGCAGCTATTAACTACACACCCTTCCTCACAACTGAAAGTACTTTACAACCCGAAGGCCTTCTTCATACACGCGGCATGGCTGCATCAGGCTTTCGCCCATTGTGCAATATTCCCCACTGCTGCCTCCCGTAGGAGTCTGGACCGTGTCTCAGTTCCAGTGTGGCTGATCATCCTCTCAGACCAGCTAGGGATCGTCGCCTTGGTGAGCCATTACCTCACCAACTAGCTAATCCCACCTAGGCATATCTTGACGCGAGAGGCCCGAAGGTCCCCCTCTTTGGCCCGTAGGCATTATGCGGTATTAGCCATCGTTTCCAATGGTTATCCCCCACATCAAGGCAATTTCCTAGGCATTACTCACCCGTCCGCCGCTCGACGCCCATTAACGCACCCGAAGGATTGTTAGTGTCGTTTCCGCTCGACTTGCATGTGTTAGGCCTGCCGCCAGCGTTCAATCTGAGCCATGATCAAACTCTTCAATTTAAGATTTTGTGACTCAACGAATACTGACTTCAAAACTAATATTCATTCGAAAATGAACATGTAATTCTAAAGCTATTACCATTCCAACAGAATGGTAATGAATTGACTGTGCCGAATAACTACAAGTAGTTAAACGTATTGGTCACTCAGTTCATTGAAATCAAGTTTGTTACCGAAGTAACTGCTATTACGCTCTTTCGAAAAAGAACCAATAACGTTTTGATATTCATCAACGAGTGCCCACACAGATTGATAGGTTTAAATTGTTAAAGAGCGTGTTCTCTAAAAAGAGAACGCTTTCAGTGCCTTAGCACTTAAGCAGGACGCGTATAATACGCTTTCCACTTTGAAAGTCAACATAAAACTCTAAGAAAACTTAGAACTCTATGGTGACTTGTCTATTAAATAGACAAAGTCGAGCTTTTGTCTTCACTTTTAAAAAAGTGAAAATAAATTTAAAGCCTGGCGATGTCCTACTCTCACATGGGGAAGCCCCACACTACCATCGGCGCTATTGTGTTTCACTTCTGAGTTCGGCATGGAATCAGGTGGGTCCACAATGCTATGGTCGCCAAGCAAATTTTGCTTTTACTTTCAGTTTTTTAAAAACTGAAGGCAAAATAATCTGGAAAACTGATTTAAAAGTCTCATCAAACTCATTCAAGCGTTTGGTATTTCTTTGAGTCCACAAAACCCCTTGGGTGTTGTATGGTTAAGCCTCACGGGCAATTAGTACAGGTTAGCTCAATGCCTCGCAGCACTTACACACCCTGCCTATCAACGTCGTAGTCTACGACAACCCTTTAGGACGCTTATAGCGTCAGGGAAAACTCATCTCAAGGCTCGCTTCCCGCTTAGATGCTTTCAGCGGTTATCGATTCCGAACTTAGCTACCGGGCAATGCCATTGGCATGACAACCCGAACACCAGAGGTTCGTCCACTCCGGTCCTCTCGTACTAGGAGCAGCCCCTTTCAATTTTCCAACGCCCACGGCAGATAGGGACCGAACTGTCTCACGACGTTCTAAACCCAGCTCGCGTACCACTTTAAATGGCGAACAGCCATACCCTTGGGACCGACTTCAGCCCCAGGATGTGATGAGCCGACATCGAGGTGCCAAACACCGCCGTCGATATGAACTCTTGGGCGGTATCAGCCTGTTATCCCCGGAGTACCTTTTATCCGTTGAGCGATGGCCCTTCCATTCAGAACCACCGGATCACTATGACCTGCTTTCGCACCTGCTCGAATTGTCATTCTCGCAGTCAAGCGGGCTTATGCCATTGCACTAACCACACGATGTCCAACCGTGTTTAGCCCACCTTCGTGCTCCTCCGTTACTCTTTGGGAGGAGACCGCCCCAGTCAAACTACCCACCAGGCACTGTCCGTAATCCCGATTCAGGGACCAACGTTAGAACATCAAAACTACAAGGGTGGTATTTCAAGGACGACTCCACCACATCTAGCGACGCGGTTTCAAAGTCTCCCACCTATCCTACACATGTAGGTTCAATGTTCAGTGCCAAGCTGTAGTAAAGGTTCACGGGGTCTTTCCGTCTAGCCGCGGGTACACTGCATCTTCACAGCGATTTCAATTTCACTGAGTCTCGGGTGGAGACAGCGTGGCCATCATTACGCCATTCGTGCAGGTCGGAACTTACCCGACAAGGAATTTCGCTACCTTAGGACCGTTATAGTTACGGCCGCCGTTTACCGGGGCTTCGATCAAGAGCTTCGACCGAAGTCTAACCCCATCAATTAACCTTCCGGCACCGGGCAGGCGTCACACCGTATACGTCATCTTACGATTTTGCACAGTGCTGTGTTTTTAATAAACAGTTGCAGCCACCTGGTATCTGCGACTCTCGTCTGCTCCATCCGCAAGGGACTTCACTGATAAGAGCGTACCTTCTCCCGAAGTTACGGTACCATTTTGCCTAGTTCCTTCACCCGAGTTCTCTCAAGCGCCTTGGTATTCTCTACCCGACCACCTGTGTCGGTTTGGGGTACGATTCCTTACAATCTGAAGCTTAGAGGCTTTTCCTGGAAGCATGGCATCAATGACTTCACTACCGTAGTAGCTCGACATCGTATCTCAGCGTTAAGAAAGTCCGGATTTACCTAAACTTTCCGCCTACGTACTTGAACCTGGACAACCGTCGCCAGGCCCACCTAGCCTTCTCCGTCCCCCCATCGCAATTGTAAGAAGTACGGGAATATTAACCCGTTTCCCATCGACTACGCCTTTCGGCCTCGCCTTAGGAGTCGACTTACCCTGCCCCGATTAACGTTGGACAGGAACCCTTGGTCTTCCGGCGAGGGAGTTTTTCACTCCCTTTATCGTTACTCATGTCAGCATTCGCACTTCTGATACCTCCAGCAGCCCTTACAGACCACCTTCAACGGCTTACAGAACGCTCCCCTACCCCACATACCCTAAGGTACGTAGCCGCAGCTTCGGTGTATAGCTTAGCCCCGTTACATCTTCCGCGCAGGCCGACTCGACCAGTGAGCTATTACGCTTTCTTTAAATGATGGCTGCTTCTAAGCCAACATCCTGGCTGTCTGAGCCTTCCCACATCGTTTCCCACTTAGCTATACTTTGGGACCTTAGCTGGCGGTCTGGGTTGTTTCCCTCTCCACGACGGACGTTAGCACCCGCCGTGTGTCTCCCGGATAGTACTTACTGGTATTCGGAGTTTGCAAAGGGTTGGTAAGTCGGGATGACCCCCTAGCCTTAACAGTGCTCTACCCCCAGTAGTATTCGTCCGAGGCGCTACCTAAATAGCTTTCGGGGAGAACCAGCTATCTCCAGGTTTGATTGGCCTTTCACCCCTAGCCACAAGTCATCCGCTAATTTTTCAACATTAGTCGGTTCGGTCCTCCAGTTGATGTTACTCAACCTTCAACCTGCCCATGGCTAGATCACCTGGTTTCGGGTCTAATCCTAGCAACTGTACGCCCAGTTAAGACTCGGTTTCCCTACGGCTCCCCTAAACGGTTAACCTTGCTACTAAAATTAAGTCGCTGACCCATTATACAAAAGGTACGCAGTCACACCACGAAGGTGCTCCTACTGCTTGTACGTACACGGTTTCAGGTTCTATTTCACTCCCCTCACAGGGGTTCTTTTCGCCTTTCCCTCACGGTACTGGTTCACTATCGGTCAGTCAGTAGTATTTAGCCTTGGAGGATGGTCCCCCCATATTCAGACAGGATATCACGTGTCCCGCCCTACTCGTTTTCACTGATTATGATGTGTCGGTTACGGGGCTATCACCCTTTATTGCGAGACTTTCCAGACTCTTCACCTGCATCATTAAAAGCTTAAGGGCTAATCCAATTTCGCTCGCCGCTACTTTCGGAATCTCGGTTGATTTCTCTTCCTCAGGGTACTTAGATGTTTCAGTTCCCCCGGTTTGCCTCCTGTTGCTATGTATTCACAACAAGATACTTACTTATGTAAGTGGGTTTCCCCATTCAGGAATCCCAGACTCAAAAGGTTATTACTACCTAATCTGGGCTTATCGCAAGTTATTACGCCTTTCATCGCCTCTGACTGCCAAGGCATCCACCGTGTACGCTTAGTCACTTAACCATACAACCCGAAAGGGTCTTAGTGTATGGCAACTAACCAAGGTTTTTGGTTGTCATCAAGAAGGGTTAATTCTTGATAACTGTTTGCCGGACTCAATTGTGAATCAAACTAATGTTTGATTCGAATACAAGACACTTGAATGTGTTTGTTGTGTTTATACCGTTCTTATTAAATAAGAGCAGATAAACATTGAGAACTTTTAAATTTGATTGAATTACTCGTAAGTAATCAATCAGTCAGCTTTCCAAATTGTTAAAGAGCATAAAGCAAAAAGCTTTAATCAATAACTTACGTTATTAATTAAAGCTCTGGCTTTAACTAAATCTAAACCATCAATCTGTGTGGACACTCATCGTGGTATCTTCGTATAAGGAGGTGATCCAGCCCCAGGTTCCCCTAGGGCTACCTTGTTACGACTTCACCCCAGTCATGAACCACAAAGTGGTGAGCGTCCTCCCCGAAAGGTTAAACTACCCACTTCTTTTGCAGCCCACTCCCATGGTGTGACGGGCGGTGTGTACAAGGCCCGGGAACGTATTCACCGTGACATTCTGATTCACGATTACTAGCGATTCCGACTTCATGGAGTCGAGTTGCAGACTCCAATCCGGACTACGACGCACTTTTTGGGATTCGCTCACTATCGCTAGCTTGCTGCCCTCTGTATGCGCCATTGTAGCACGTGTGTAGCCCTACTCGTAAGGGCCATGATGACTTGACGTCGTCCCCACCTTCCTCCGGTTTATCACCGGCAGTCTCCCTGGAGTTCCCGACATTACTCGCTGGCAAACAAGGATAAGGGTTGCGCTCGTTGCGGGACTTAACCCAACATTTCACAACACGAGCTGACGACAGCCATGCAGCACCTGTCTCAGAGCTCCCGAAGGCACACCTGCGTCTCCGCTGGCTTCTCTGGATGTCAAGAGTAGGTAAGGTTCTTCGCGTTGCATCGAATTAAACCACATGCTCCACCGCTTGTGCGGGCCCCCGTCAATTCATTTGAGTTTTAATCTTGCGACCGTACTCCCCAGGCGGTCTACTTAACGCGTTAGCTCCGAAAGCCACGGCTCAAGGCCACAACCTCCAAGTAGACATCGTTTACGGCGTGGACTACCAGGGTATCTAATCCTGTTTGCTCCCCACGCTTTCGCATCTGAGTGTCAGTGTCTGTCCAGGGGGCCGCCTTCGCCACTGGTATTCCTTCAGATCTCTACGCATTTCACCGCTACACCTGAAATTCTACCCCCCTCTACAGCACTCTAGTTCACCAGTTTCAAATGCAGTTCCGAGGTTGAGCCCCGGGCTTTCACATCTGACTTAATGAACCACCTGCATGCGCTTTACGCCCAGTAATTCCGATTAACGCTCGCACCCTCCGTATTACCGCGGCTGCTGGCACGGAGTTAGCCGGTGCTTCTTCTGTTGCTAACGTCAAGATGTGCAGCTATTAACTACACACCCTTCCTCACAACTGAAAGTACTTTACAACCCGAAGGCCTTCTTCATACACGCGGCATGGCTGCATCAGGCTTTCGCCCATTGTGCAATATTCCCCACTGCTGCCTCCCGTAGGAGTCTGGACCGTGTCTCAGTTCCAGTGTGGCTGATCATCCTCTCAGACCAGCTAGGGATCGTCGCCTTGGTGAGCCATTACCTCACCAACTAGCTAATCCCACCTAGGCATATCTTGACGCGAGAGGCCCGAAGGTCCCCCTCTTTGGCCCGTAGGCATTATGCGGTATTAGCCATCGTTTCCAATGGTTATCCCCCACATCAAGGCAATTTCCTAGGCATTACTCACCCGTCCGCCGCTCGACGCCCATTAACGCACCCGAAGGATTGTTAGTGTCGTTTCCGCTCGACTTGCATGTGTTAGGCCTGCCGCCAGCGTTCAATCTGAGCCATGATCAAACTCTTCAATTTAAGATTTTGTGACTCAACGAATACTGACTTCAAAACTAATATTCATTCGAAAATGAACATGTAATTCTAAAGCTATTACCATTCCAACAGAATGGTAATGAATTGACTGTGCCGAATAACTACAAGTAGTTAAACGTATTGGTCACTCAGTTCATTGAAATCAAGTTTGTTACCGAAGTAACTGCTATTACGCTCTTTCGAAAAAGAACCAATAACGTTTTGATATTCATCAACGAGTGCCCACACAGATTGATAGGTTTAAATTGTTAAAGAGCGTGTTCTCTAAAAAGAGAACGCTTTCAGTGCCTTAGCACTTAAGCAGGACGCGTATAATACGCTTTCCACTTTGAAAGTCAACATAAAACTCTAAGAAAACTTAGAACTCTATGGTGACTTGTCTATTAAATAGACAAAGTCGAGCTTTTGTCTTCACTTTTAAAAAAGTGAAAATAAATTTAAAGCCTGGCGATGTCCTACTCTCACATGGGGAAGCCCCACACTACCATCGGCGCTATTGTGTTTCACTTCTGAGTTCGGCATGGAATCAGGTGGGTCCACAATGCTATGGTCGCCAAGCAAATTTTAAAATTCGGAAAGCTGTTAAATTCTCATCAAACTCATTCAAGCGTTTGGTATTTCTTTGAGTCCACAAAACCCCTTGGGTGTTGTATGGTTAAGCCTCACGGGCAATTAGTACAGGTTAGCTCAATGCCTCGCAGCACTTACACACCCTGCCTATCAACGTCGTAGTCTACGACAACCCTTTAGGACGCTTATAGCGTCAGGGAAAACTCATCTCAAGGCTCGCTTCCCGCTTAGATGCTTTCAGCGGTTATCGATTCCGAACTTAGCTACCGGGCAATGCCATTGGCATGACAACCCGAACACCAGAGGTTCGTCCACTCCGGTCCTCTCGTACTAGGAGCAGCCCCTTTCAATTTTCCAACGCCCACGGCAGATAGGGACCGAACTGTCTCACGACGTTCTAAAC
The DNA here is from genome assembly GCF_024347315.1 of Vibrio atlanticus. Taxonomy (NCBI): domain Bacteria; kingdom Pseudomonadati; phylum Pseudomonadota; class Gammaproteobacteria; order Vibrionales; family Vibrionaceae; genus Vibrio; species Vibrio atlanticus. The sequence continues at coordinate 3,350,708 of NZ_AP025460.1, forward strand.
CCAGCTCGCGTACCACTTTAAATGGCGAACAGCCATACCCTTGGGACCGACTTCAGCCCCAGGATGTGATGAGCCGACATCGAGGTGCCAAACACCGCCGTCGATATGAACTCTTGGGCGGTATCAGCCTGTTATCCCCGGAGTACCTTTTATCCGTTGAGCGATGGCCCTTCCATTCAGAACCACCGGATCACTATGACCTGCTTTCGCACCTGCTCGAATTGTCATTCTCGCAGTCAAGCGGGCTTATGCCATTGCACTAACCACACGATGTCCAACCGTGTTTAGCCCACCTTCGTGCTCCTCCGTTACTCTTTGGGAGGAGACCGCCCCAGTCAAACTACCCACCAGGCACTGTCCGTAATCCCGATTCAGGGACCAACGTTAGAACATCAAAACTACAAGGGTGGTATTTCAAGGACGACTCCATCACATCTAGCGACGCAATTTCATAGTCTCCCACCTATCCTACACATGTAGGTTCAATGTTCAGTGCCAAGCTGTAGTAAAGGTTCACGGGGTCTTTCCGTCTAGCCGCGGGTACACTGCATCTTCACAGCGATTTCAATTTCACTGAGTCTCGGGTGGAGACAGCGTGGCCATCATTACGCCATTCGTGCAGGTCGGAACTTACCCGACAAGGAATTTCGCTACCTTAGGACCGTTATAGTTACGGCCGCCGTTTACCGGGGCTTCGATCAAGAGCTTCGACCGAAGTCTAACCCCATCAATTAACCTTCCGGCACCGGGCAGGCGTCACACCGTATACGTCATCTTACGATTTTGCACAGTGCTGTGTTTTTAATAAACAGTTGCAGCCACCTGGTATCTGCGACTCTCGTCTGCTCCATCCGCAAGGGACTTCACTGATAAGAGCGTACCTTCTCCCGAAGTTACGGTACCATTTTGCCTAGTTCCTTCACCCGAGTTCTCTCAAGCGCCTTGGTATTCTCTACCCGACCACCTGTGTCGGTTTGGGGTACGATTCCTTACAATCTGAAGCTTAGAGGCTTTTCCTGGAAGCATGGCATCAATGACTTCACTACCGTAGTAGCTCGACATCGTATCTCAGCGTTAAGAAAGTCCGGATTTACCTAAACTTTCCGCCTACGTACTTGAACCTGGACAACCGTCGCCAGGCCCACCTAGCCTTCTCCGTCCCCCCATCGCAATTGTAAGAAGTACGGGAATATTAACCCGTTTCCCATCGACTACGCCTTTCGGCCTCGCCTTAGGAGTCGACTTACCCTGCCCCGATTAACGTTGGACAGGAACCCTTGGTCTTCCGGCGAGGGAGTTTTTCACTCCCTTTATCGTTACTCATGTCAGCATTCGCACTTCTGATACCTCCAGCAGCCCTTACAGACCACCTTCAACGGCTTACAGAACGCTCCCCTACCCCACATACCCTAAGGTACGTAGCCGCAGCTTCGGTGTATAGCTTAGCCCCGTTACATCTTCCGCGCAGGCCGACTCGACCAGTGAGCTATTACGCTTTCTTTAAATGATGGCTGCTTCTAAGCCAACATCCTGGCTGTCTGAGCCTTCCCACATCGTTTCCCACTTAGCTATACTTTGGGACCTTAGCTGGCGGTCTGGGTTGTTTCCCTCTCCACGACGGACGTTAGCACCCGCCGTGTGTCTCCCGGATAGTACTTACTGGTATTCGGAGTTTGCAAAGGGTTGGTAAGTCGGGATGACCCCCTAGCCTTAACAGTGCTCTACCCCCAGTAGTATTCGTCCGAGGCGCTACCTAAATAGCTTTCGGGGAGAACCAGCTATCTCCAGGTTTGATTGGCCTTTCACCCCTAGCCACAAGTCATCCGCTAATTTTTCAACATTAGTCGGTTCGGTCCTCCAGTTGATGTTACTCAACCTTCAACCTGCCCATGGCTAGATCACCTGGTTTCGGGTCTAATCCTAGCAACTGTACGCCCAGTTAAGACTCGGTTTCCCTACGGCTCCCCTAAACGGTTAACCTTGCTACTAAAATTAAGTCGCTGACCCATTATACAAAAGGTACGCAGTCACACCACGAAGGTGCTCCTACTGCTTGTACGTACACGGTTTCAGGTTCTATTTCACTCCCCTCACAGGGGTTCTTTTCGCCTTTCCCTCACGGTACTGGTTCACTATCGGTCAGTCAGTAGTATTTAGCCTTGGAGGATGGTCCCCCCATATTCAGACAGGATATCACGTGTCCCGCCCTACTCGTTTTCACTGATTATGATGTGTCGGTTACGGGGCTATCACCCTTTATTGCGAGACTTTCCAGACTCTTCACCTGCATCATTAAAAGCTTAAGGGCTAATCCAATTTCGCTCGCCGCTACTTTCGGAATCTCGGTTGATTTCTCTTCCTCAGGGTACTTAGATGTTTCAGTTCCCCCGGTTTGCCTCCTGTTGCTATGTATTCACAACAAGATACTTACTTATGTAAGTGGGTTTCCCCATTCAGGAATCCCAGACTCAAAAGGTTATTACTACCTAATCTGGGCTTATCGCAAGTTATTACGCCTTTCATCGCCTCTGACTGCCAAGGCATCCACCGTGTACGCTTAGTCACTTAACCATACAACCCGAAAGGGTTTCTATTTGCTTTCACTTTAAAAAAGTGAAGACAAATAAGCGTATGGCAACTAACCAAGGTTTTTGGTTGTCATCAAGAAGGGTTAATTCTTGATAACTGTTTGCCGGACTCAATTGTGAATCAAATAAATTTGATTCGAATACAAGACACTTGAATGTGTTTGTTGTGTTTATCTAATGAAAGATAAACATTGAGAACTTTTAAATTTGATTGAATTACTCGTAAGTAAATCAATCAGTCAGCTTTCCAAATTGTTAAAGAGCATAAAGCAAAAAGCTTTAATCAATAACTTACGTTATTAATTAAAGCTCTGGCTTTAACTAAATCTAAACCATCAATCTGTGTGGACACTCATCGTAAGTATCTTCGTATAAGGAGGTGATCCAGCCCCAGGTTCCCCTAGGGCTACCTTGTTACGACTTCACCCCAGTCATGAACCACAAAGTGGTGAGCGTCCTCCCCGAAAGGTTAAACTACCCACTTCTTTTGCAGCCCACTCCCATGGTGTGACGGGCGGTGTGTACAAGGCCCGGGAACGTATTCACCGTGACATTCTGATTCACGATTACTAGCGATTCCGACTTCATGGAGTCGAGTTGCAGACTCCAATCCGGACTACGACGCACTTTTTGGGATTCGCTCACTATCGCTAGCTTGCTGCCCTCTGTATGCGCCATTGTAGCACGTGTGTAGCCCTACTCGTAAGGGCCATGATGACTTGACGTCGTCCCCACCTTCCTCCGGTTTATCACCGGCAGTCTCCCTGGAGTTCCCGACATTACTCGCTGGCAAACAAGGATAAGGGTTGCGCTCGTTGCGGGACTTAACCCAACATTTCACAACACGAGCTGACGACAGCCATGCAGCACCTGTCTCAGAGCTCCCGAAGGCACACCTGCGTCTCCGCTGGCTTCTCTGGATGTCAAGAGTAGGTAAGGTTCTTCGCGTTGCATCGAATTAAACCACATGCTCCACCGCTTGTGCGGGCCCCCGTCAATTCATTTGAGTTTTAATCTTGCGACCGTACTCCCCAGGCGGTCTACTTAACGCGTTAGCTCCGAAAGCCACGGCTCAAGGCCACAACCTCCAAGTAGACATCGTTTACGGCGTGGACTACCAGGGTATCTAATCCTGTTTGCTCCCCACGCTTTCGCATCTGAGTGTCAGTGTCTGTCCAGGGGGCCGCCTTCGCCACTGGTATTCCTTCAGATCTCTACGCATTTCACCGCTACACCTGAAATTCTACCCCCCTCTACAGCACTCTAGTTCACCAGTTTCAAATGCAGTTCCGAGGTTGAGCCCCGGGCTTTCACATCTGACTTAATGAACCACCTGCATGCGCTTTACGCCCAGTAATTCCGATTAACGCTCGCACCCTCCGTATTACCGCGGCTGCTGGCACGGAGTTAGCCGGTGCTTCTTCTGTTGCTAACGTCAAGATGTGCAGCTATTAACTACACACCCTTCCTCACAACTGAAAGTACTTTACAACCCGAAGGCCTTCTTCATACACGCGGCATGGCTGCATCAGGCTTTCGCCCATTGTGCAATATTCCCCACTGCTGCCTCCCGTAGGAGTCTGGACCGTGTCTCAGTTCCAGTGTGGCTGATCATCCTCTCAGACCAGCTAGGGATCGTCGCCTTGGTGAGCCATTACCTCACCAACTAGCTAATCCCACCTAGGCATATCTTGACGCGAGAGGCCCGAAGGTCCCCCTCTTTGGCCCGTAGGCATTATGCGGTATTAGCCATCGTTTCCAATGGTTATCCCCCACATCAAGGCAATTTCCTAGGCATTACTCACCCGTCCGCCGCTCGACGCCCATTAACGCACCCGAAGGATTGTTAGTGTCGTTTCCGCTCGACTTGCATGTGTTAGGCCTGCCGCCAGCGTTCAATCTGAGCCATGATCAAACTCTTCAATTTAAGATTTTGTGACTCAACGAATACTGACTTCAAAACTATTCTTTATAAATAAAGAGTGTAATTTTAAAGCTATTACCCCTCTCTTCTTAAATAAATAGGAACAGAATGGTAATGAATTGACTGTGCCAAATAACCCCTCTCTATAAAGAAAGTAATTATTCGTATTGGTCACTCAGTTCATTGAAATCATTTTGTTACCGAAGTAACTGTCATTACCTAAGTAATAACGTTTTGATATTCATCAACGAGTGCCCACACAGATTGATAGGTTTAAATTGTTAAAGAGCTTCACTTATTGAGCGCTCCTTTTAAGTAAGAAGCTTCTCGAAGTGGACGGCCATTCTAGCGAATTAACATTCAGTGTCAAACACTTTTTGAAAATTAATTTTTTGTCGCTTTCCGTCTGACTGATTGTTGCTGAAGCCTTGTGGCGTCTGCCGTCTCAGTGGTGTCGCATTATAGGGAACCCACTCAGCTTAGCAACCACTTTTTCATAAAAAATGAATAAATAGGGGTTAACTGCCTAATAGTTCACCTAAACAGAAAAAAGAGAACATTTCTGCTCTCTTTTCGCTCAAAATCTGAAAGAAATCTTAGATAAATGCGTAAGCATCTGCGTACATATGGTCACGCTTTGCTTCTTTATTCTGAGTAAACAAGTCTCTTGCAGCGCCTGCCATTTCGAAACGACCCGCAATGTAGATATCGAAATCAGCTAATGATTCGAAACTTTGCGTGATTGCCTCTAATACATTACCCGTTTGACCGTGCCAAATTGCAGGTGCTTCTTCTACTACTGGTACAAAATGCACATTGCTGTGTTTTGCTGCAATGTCGGCAAGCTCTTCTTTCGCATACAGCTGACACTCATCTTTTGCACCCCAGTATAGATGAATCTCTTTTTTACTGTTCTGCGCGATGCAGTGATCGAGAATAGAGCGCACGTAGCTAAAGCCAGTACCACCAGCAATTAGCAACAGAGGACGATCGCTTTCTTCTTTAACCCACGCATCACCGTGCGGAGCATCAATAGCTATATCGCCATCTTCAGCTTGCGCTTTCTTCATTGCCTCAACAACTTCTGAAGCGTAAGCATTGTGCTCAGCTGCACCAATGTGCAACTCAAGCTCACCTTCATGGCGACAAGGGCTACTTGCAATCGAAAATGGGCGCTTGTCTTTTTCACCCATTTCAACCATCAAGTATTGGCCCGCTTTAAAAGCGACCGGTGTTTCTGGGTGAAGTAGGATTTGGTAAGTGTTACAAGCCAAAGGCTCGATAGATTTCACTTTACATTTAATAGTCATGTTCTTCCTCTCACTAACCCTTAATCGGCAAAGGTTAGAACTAAATTACTTTCTGCAAATGCTTGGCAAGCAAAAATCCAACCTTGTAACTGCTCTTTCTCTGTGAGCATGGGTTCAAGGTGGTAACTCACTTTGCCTTCTAATTTTTTGCACATACACATAGCGCATGCACCAACTTGGCAGCGGTTTGGAAAATTGATATTGCTGTTGAGCGCAGCATCCAAAACCGTTTGCCCTTTTTCTACGGTAAAACTGATATTTTCTGGGTATAAGACTACTTGGAAGCTCATGAGATTCCTAGTTGTTCCCAGATGCTATCAATTTTTTTAACGACGTCTGGGTTCTTAGTGATTGGAACACCCCACTCACGCAGGCACTCACCTTCAAACTTGTTCGTCGCATCTAGACCCATTTTTGAGTGTCCAGTTTGGTTTTTCAGGAAGAACGTATCTCTTGCCGGATCCATTCTTGTAGTCACCGCCCAGATAATGTCGTTCCAGTCACTGACGTTAACGTCACTATCACACACGATGACAAACTTGTTCTCATCAAACTGAGACCAAACCGCTTCAATGATTTTCTTACCATTGCCTGCCGCTTGTTTATCGATAGACACAACGACCATGCACGCATTGTCATTCTGTAAGTGAATATCAATAATTTCAGGGAAGGTTTTGGTTAGCTCAGCTAGGCAACCTTCAATATGCTGACTATCTATAGGTAAAGATTGAGCATCAGGTGATAGTGCCAGCTCCGCATCCCACTTCTTAGTAATGTCTAAACCCATTTTTGAGCCTAAACCTACCACTGGCGATGCAAAGTCTAGTGAATCGATAGGTGTGTTCTCTATCATCAAGCTATCACGAGACGGATCCATATGTTCACACATGGCAGCGGTCACTTGAGACCAATCACGTGCGTTAACATCCTCATCGCATACCAAGACAAATTTTGTGTACATGAATTGGCGTAGGAAAGACCATACACCCATCATTACTCGCTTAGCGTGACCTGGGTATTGCTTCTTCATGGTCACGACCGCCATTCGGTACGAACAACCTTCAGGCGGCAAGTAGAAGTCTTCTATCTCTGGGAATTGCTTTTGAAGAATAGGAACAAACACTTCATTTAACGCAACACCTAATACTGCGGGCTCATCAGGTGGACGGCCAGTATAGGTACTGTGATAGATCGGATTCTCGCGCATGGTTACATGAGTAATAGTAAACACATGATGCTTTTCTTTCTCGTTGTAGTAACCAGTATGGTCTCCGTACGGCCCTTCGTCTGCGAACTCATTCGGGTCGATGTAACCTTCCATTACGATTTCAGCACTCGCTGGCACTTCTAGGTCGTTACTAATTGATTTAACGACCTCAGTTTTACTGCCACGCAGCAAGCCGGCAAACGCGTATTCCGATAAAGTATCCGGCACTGGCGTAACGGCACCAAGAATGGTGGCAGGATCTGCTCCAAACGCTACAGAGACTGGGAATGGCTTACCTGGGTTAGTTTCCATCCAATCACGCAGATCAAGCGCTCCACCACGGTGGGCTAACCAACGCATGATGATTTTATTCTTACCGATCTTCTGTTGACGATAGATGCCTAAGTTTTGGCGTTTCTTATTCGGCCCGCGAGTAACGGTCAAACCCCAGGTTAACAATGGTGCGACATCATCAGCCCAGCAACTCATAACAGGGATTTTATCTAGGTCGACGTCGTCACCCTGCCATACGATTTGTTGACAGGCAGCCTTACGAAGACGCTTAGCTGGCATATTTAAGACCTGCTTAAACACAGGCAGCTTATCGATAGCGTCTTTAAAGCCTTTTGGTGGCTCAGGTTCTTTTAAGTAAGCAAGCAACTTACCTACTTCGCGTAACTCTTTGACCTCTTGACGCCCCATACCAATGGCTACCCGATCAGGTGTACCGAATAGATTGGTCAAAACAGGCATGTCATAGCCTACGGGATTTTCAAATAAAAGAGCCGGGCCACCAGCACGTAGAGTACGGTCGCTAATCTCGGTCATTTCATAGTCTGGGTCGACGGGGTGAGAAATGCGTTTCAACTGACCAATGCTTTCAAGATGGTCGACAAAATCACGTAAATCTTTAAAACTCATAGGGCTTCTACATGCTGATTATTCTGCGCTCAGTATATCAAAAAGGGTGACGCTGAGATCCCCCTTTTTAGTGTGGTTATTGAGAGGCAAAATCCACTTTACGGTAATGCTTGCTCGATCAAAGAGCTCTTCACCTGAGGGTTATCATTCACAAGATCTTGCAACCAGCGCGTGTGACCTTGTTTGGCTAATTCACGGGCGACTAATGGCGCTTCATCGGCAATCGCCATCCTAGAGACAAGGAACTGCTTCACCTCTTCTGATAGCGGGTTCACCTTGGTAAGCAAAGTAATCGCTTCATCTTTCAAACGAGGGTTCTTAGTCGCTGCCATTACCTGTTCCAACGCGAACGTTTGTTTAGTTTTAGCAAGTCGCTCTAACTCTGCTTGGCTATGATAATCGGCCTTCATTCGCCATAGAATCTTATAGACCTCAGGGTCTTCGCTCACTTGCGCTAATCGAACTACCACCTCGGTAGAGGGTAACCAGCTAACAATAGAAGATGCGGTGAGTTGCTTAGTCAGATAGTCAACCGCTTCAGGAGACAAACTGTCTAGCTCTCGAATTAATAGTGCTTCTCGCGTTTGAACTTGATACTCAGGCCCTGACAACCACTCATTAAGGTTAAGTTCCCGCTTTTCTGCATCCAGTACAAACACCAGTGTCTTCTGGTCTTGGTGCCATTGCTTGATCAGTCGATTAGCAATCGAAGGGTAATTAAAAGCAGGTACCGTAAACTCGTAGCCATCCCCACGCTCTAATACTTGGTAGGTCGGCGTGATAGCGAGTTGCTGTTCTATGAAAATAGACATCTTAGGGGTGAGAACGATCTCTTGCTGTTCGATCTTCTTCAAGAGCCGGTAACGAGCCACCTCTTGCTGGGGAAATGTCAGACGCTCAAGCGAAAAGCGTAGCGAATTGACTTCGTCACGCACGACAAGCTCGAGTAATTCAGCAGTTTTCAGTTTTACTTGATCATTCTCAAGCCAAGACTCTACTGTAAGTGGAGACATCTCGGTGGCATAACTCATACCAACCGGTGAAAGTAACAGTGAAGTAGACAGGAGTAATGATGACAACAGTCCATGTTGCATTTTAACTTCCTCGTAACACTTTTGCCCATTCTGCAAGCTGTCGCTACAAAATGCAAATAAAAAGCGCCACCCGAAGGCAGCGCTTTTTAATAACTATAAGCTAATCAATACTACTGACGACGCATTGCGTCAAAGAACTCATCGTTCGTTTTAGTCATTGCTAGCTTGTCGATAAGGAATTCCATCGCATCGATTTCGCCCATTGGGTGAACAATCTTACGCAGAATCCACATCTTCTGTAGTTCATCGTTCTTGGTAAGAAGCTCTTCACGACGAGTACCAGATCGGTTGAAATCAATCGCTGGGAATACGCGTTTTTCAGCAATCTTACGGTTAAGGTGCAGTTCCATGTTACCTGTACCTTTGAATTCTTCGTAGATAACTTCATCCATCTTAGAACCAGTATCAACCAGTGCTGTTGCGATGATAGTTAAGCTACCGCCTTCTTCTACGTTACGTGCCGCACCGAAGAAACGCTTTGGACGATGTAGAGCATTCGCATCAACACCACCAGTAAGAACTTTACCTGATGAAGGAATCACAGTGTTGTAAGCACGAGCTAGACGAGTAATTGAATCCAGTAGGATAACCACGTCTTTCTTGTGTTCAACAAGACGCTTCGCCTTCTCGATTACCATTTCTGCTACTTGTACGTGGCGAGATGCTGGTTCATCAAACGTCGATGCGATTACTTCGCCTTTAACTAGGCGCTGCATTTCTGTTACTTCTTCTGGACGCTCATCGATAAGTAGAACCATTAGTTCACACTCAGGATGGTTACGAGCAATGCTTTGAGCAATATTTTGCAGAAGCATTGTCTTACCCGCTTTTGGCGGAGCAACAATCAGACCACGCTGACCTTTACCGATTGGAGAAGCAAGGTCAAGAATACGAGCTGTGATATCTTCAGTTGCACCATTACCCGCTTCCATCACCATACGTTCGTTGGCGTGAAGAGGAGTAAGGTTTTCGAAAAGAATCTTGTTACGAGCGTTATCTGGTTTATCGTAGTTAACCGTATTTACTTTAAGCAGAGCAAAGTAACGTTCGCCATCTTTAGGTGGACGGATTTTACCGCCAATAGAGTCACCTGTACGAAGGTTAAAACGACGAATCTGGCTTGGTGATACATAAATATCATCAGGACCAGCAAGGTATGAGCTGTCTGCGCTACGTAGGAAGCCAAAACCGTCTTGAAGAATTTCTAGAACACCATCACCAAAGATGTCCTCACCACTTTTTGCGTGTGCTTTAAGGATGGAGAAGATAATGTCTTGTTTTCTTAAGCGAGCTTGATTTTCAAGACCTAGGCTTTCGCTAAGTTTAACAAGTTCAGACACAGGTCTGTTCTTCAGTTCAGTAAGATTCATAGTGGTGGAAGTTTGTTTAGTCAAAATAGGGTCTGTTTTCTTAAGTTAAGAAGGATTTGGTCACAGGCTCGACCAAGAAGAGAATTTGTTCAATTAACGTGCGATAAATTAGCACTAAAACTAAGACTAGTCCATAGCTTAGAAAAAACAAAACCGCGCATTTGTTAACTGCGCGGTTTCTTTTCAAATACTCACCTGATTATAGGTTAGCGTCTAGGAACTCTTTAAGTTGAGTTTTAGACAATGCACCAACTTTAGTTGCTGCTACGCCACCGTCTTTGAAAAGAAGTAGCGTTGGAATACCGCGAATACCGAATTTTGGTGGAGTACCAGCATTTTGGTCGATATTTAATTTACCGATTGTGAGCTGACCTTCGTACTCGTTTGCGATTTCATCAAGAATCGGCGCAATCATTTTACATGGACCACACCATTCTGCCCAAAAATCAACAAGAACAGGGCCTGCAGCGTTGATTACATCGTTATCAAAACCGTCATCAGTTAGCTGCAAAATCTTATCACTCATCTTCCACTCCAATGTATTTTTTAGAACTGGTTGGATGATAACCAGTAAATAGATGCCCTATTGGAATGTATTTACTTTCGTATTGCAAGCTTAAGCTGATATTCTATAGCAATGAAAAAGACGCATATCACAGAGCAAAAGTTCGCCGACTTGGATTTACTTCCGCAAGTCATTGAAGGATTGGAGAAAAAAGGGTTCGACTATTGTACCCCTATCCAAGCCTTGGCGCTCCCGGTACTGCTCACCGGCCAAGACATTGCAGGCCAGGCCCAAACGGGTACTGGTAAAACGCTTGCGTTTCTTACTGCTACTTTTAATCACCTGCTAAAAACACCTGAGCATGAAGGCCGTAAGCCTAACCAGCCACGTGCGATTATTATGGCACCAACGCGTGAACTCGCGATTCAGATCTACAACGATGCTGACTCTCTGGTTGCAAGCACAGGTATCAAGGCAGCATTAGCTTACGGTGGCGAAAGCTACGACAAGCAACTAGGTAAGATCGAAGAAGGCGCTGATATCTTAATTGGTACAACTGGCCGCATCATCGATTTCTACAAGCAAAAGGTATTTAACCTTAACCACATTCAAGCAGTTGTTCTTGACGAAGCTGATCGCATGTTCGATCTTGGTTTCATCAAAGACATCCGCTTCTTGTTCCGTCGTATGCCTGAGCCAAAAGATCGCCTAAACATGCTGTTCTCTGCGACGCTGTCTTACCGCGTACAAGAACTTGCATTCGAACACATGCACAACCCAGAGCATGTCGTTGTTGAACCTGAGCGTAAGACTGGTCACCGTATTCAAGAAGAGCTGTTCTACCCTTCTAACGAACATAAGATGGCTCTTCTACAAACGTTAATCGAAGAAGAGTGGCCAGATCGCGCAATCATCTTCGCTAACACTAAGCACAAGTGTGAATCAGTTTGGGGCCACTTGGCTGCCGATGGTCACCGTGTTGGCCTACTAACTGGCGATGTTCCTCAGAAGAAACGTGAAAAGATTCTTGAGCAATTCACTAAAGGCGATGTTGACCTGCTTGTCGCAACAGATGTTGCAGCACGTGGCCTACACATCCCTCAAGTAACACACGTATTCAACTTTGACCTACCTGACGATTGTGAAGATTACGTTCACCGTATCGGCCGTACAGGTCGTGCTGGTGAAAGCGGTCACTCGATCAGCTTTGCTTGTGAAGATTACGCAATCAACTTGCCACCAATCGAAGAATACATTGAGCACGCTATCCCAATGTCTGACTACGATGCTTCTGCACTACTGGAAGATCTGCCAGCACCGATGCGCTTACGTACACGTAACCCGCAACAACGCCGCTCAAACAACAATGGCCCACGCAACGGTAACCGTAAACCAAACCAGAACCGTCGCCCACGCCAACCGCGTCATAACAAGGAAGCTTAGTCGCTTATGAGTCAAACAGTGTCACCACCGCTTTATGCTGCAATCGACCTCGGGTCGAACAGTTTTCATATGCTCGTTGTGCGTCATATCGATGGCAGCGTACAAACCATGGCTAAAATTAAGCGCAAAGTTCGTTTAGCTGCAGGCTTAGATGAAAATAATGCGCTTAGTACTGAAGCCATGCAGCGCGGTTGGGACTGTTTGAGTCTCTTTGCAGAGCGACTGCAAGATATTCCGAAAGAAAATATCCGCATTGTTGGTACAGCGACCCTACGTACCGCTATCAATGTGGATATATTTCTCGAGAAAGCGAACCAGATCCTTGGTTACGACATCAATGTTATCTCTGGTGAAGAAGAAGCTGCGACTATCTATAAAGGCGTAGCACACACTTCTGGTGGCAGCGGCCGCCGACTAGTGGTTGATATTGGTGGTGCAAGTACAGAGATGATCATCGGTGAAGGTTTCTCAGCCAAAGCCTTAACCAGCCTAAAGATGGGTTGTGTTACTTGGCTTGAACGCCACTTTAAAGATCGCCAATTAACCGCAACCAACTTCAACAATGCCATTGAAGCGGCTAAGTCTACGTTGGCTCCTATCCTAGATAGCTACACTGATATCGGATGGGATGTGTGTGTTGGTGCCAGTGGTACCGTTCAAGCACTGCAAGAAATCATGTTGGCGCAAGGCATGGATGAAGTCATTACTCACGCCAAACTCAAGCGTCTACAAAAACAAGCGATGATTACCGAGCGCTTAGAAGAGCTTGAGATTGAAGGCTTAACCCTTGAGCGCGCACTAGTGTTCCCAAGTGGCCTTTCTATTCTTATCGCGATTTTTGAGCTGCTTGAAATTGATTCAATGACACTCGCTGGCGGCGCACTCCGTGAAGGTCTCGCCTACGAGATGGTTGATGAGTTTCGCCAAGAAGATATTCGCGCTCGTACCATTAAGAGCGTGCAATCACGCTACCAAATGGACGTAAGCTACAGTGAACAAGTTGCTGTAGTCGCACAGACTCTATTAGAGCAAGCGGGCGCCGAAACGTGGGTTTCTGAACCTCAAGCAGGTGTGCTATTACAAACAGCGGCGAAGCTTCATGAGATTGGTTTAACAATCGATTTCAAAAAAGGCGGCGAGCACAGTGCTTACCTACTGCAGAACTTAGACCTACCTGGCTTTACTCGAGCGCAAAAGCACTGCTTGGGTGAGTTAACACGCCGCTACCGCGAACAGTTAACTTCATTGCCAGAGCAACATGCAATCTCAGGCACCAGCAGCAAGCGTATTTTACGAATTCTACGTTTGGCTATTTTGTTGACTCACCGTCGTAATCCAGCGCTAGAGCCTGAGTTCAAGCTGACGACGGATGACAACAATCTGACCTTGACGCTTTCTAAACAATGGCTGCAAGACAACCCTCTCACAGCCGCAGAGCTAGAAATCGAATCCAATCGACAAACCGATATTGGCTGGCCATTGAATATTGAATGCCTCTGATATTAGTATCTGACGCTAGAAATTAAAAAAGCCCAAGTTAGTCTACTAACTTGGGCTTTTTCTTATCGCTGCATTAATGCTTTGCGTTACAAATCTAAATTTAAGCGTTAACACCTGTCGCTTTAAAGTCAGGGTTCACAGCGGTTAGCTTCTTAACTACGTAATTTAGAAGCACACCGTACATAGGCACGAACAAGCCTAAGCTGATGATAAGTTTGAATCCGTAATCAACCAACGCAATCTCAGTCCAGTGCTCAGCCATGAATGGATCTGGGCTTTGGTAGAAAGCAATCGCAAAGAACGCGATCGTATCAATGGCATTACCAAAAAGTGTCGAACACGTTGGCGCAACCCACCATTGCTTCATTTGGCGTAAGCGGTTGAACACATGCACATCCAAGATCTGACCGAGCAAATAAGCCATGAAGCTTGCCGCTGCGATGCGTGCAACAAACAGGTTGAACTCGCCTAGTTGGCTAAAGCCTTGGAATGAACCTTCAAAGAACACCACAGACAATAAATAAGAAACGGCCAGTGCAGGCAACATCACTAAGAAAATGATTTTACGAGCAAGCTGCGCGCCAAAAATGCGTACTGTGAGATCGGTCGCTAGGAAGATAAACGGGAAAGTGAAAGCACCCCAAGTGGTGTGCATACCGAAGACGGTAAAAGGTAGCTGAACCAAATAGTTGCTTGACGCAATAATCACTAAATGGAACAAAACTAATAGTGCTAGGGCTTTGCGCTGTTGCGCAGGGGTAAAGTTACTCATGCTGTACCTTTTTAGTTTGGTTTGGGGGTGAGGGAACCCAAATCGAGTCATTTCTTCGAATAAACTAAGAAAGCTCTTACCAATAATGTGAATTAAAAATGTTTCTATAATTTGCTCTATTGAGCGGCGGGCGATTATACATTAATCAATATTGGCTGCAACGGTGAGAACAAACGCAAACGTTTATCCTCATTTTTATTGATGAATGACGTTAGAAGCCAAGTTTTAAAAGCCAGGTTTAGAAGCTACGTTTCAGAAGCCATGCTAAAAGTTAGAAACCACGCTTGAAAAGCGTCGCGAGATAATCGAACTCTTCTCGGCTTTCTTCAGCGTTTAACGACTCAAACCAAATTGATTCGCTGTAATGCTCAGACTTTAAAAACATTCGACAATCTTCAAAATCAATCAACCAAGAATGCATATCGGCGTCCCATTGCTTTTCAACAACAGAAGCTGACAGCAATGCCACCAGCTTTTCACCTAGCACTTCATAAGAATCAAAATCAAAACTTGGAGACGTAATCAATAAACGCCCTTCCTCAGCCAAATACTCTCTTAAGCCAAATTCTGTTGGTGTTGTCATGTCCCTATCAACCTTATTCTTTTTCTATAAGCCAATCGTTTTTACAAGCTAGTCGTTTCTGGCAAGCTAGCCGTGTGTGGTGATGTGTTCTTGAATCAAATCTAAGAATGGGTCTGCGTACTTATCAAGTTTACGCTGACCAACGCCATTGACTGCCAGCATCTCGCCATAAGATGTGGGTAATATTTCAGCCATATCAATCAGAGTCGCATCACTGAATACCACATAAGGTGGCAAACCATCTTCATCAGCGATCGACTTACGCAGCTTGCGCAGTTTGGCAAACAGCTTCTTATCGTAGTTCTTGCTGCTCAGTTTATCGGACTTAGCATTACGCACCGCGGTATCTAAACGAGGTACAGCCAACTCCAAAGACATCTCACCGCGCAATAACGGGCGGGCTTCTTCGGTTAACTGCAAAGTCGAGTTACGAGTGATGTTCTGGAACAACAAGCCTTTGTGAATCAACTGACGGAAGATACTGATCCAGTAATCATGGCTGTGGTCGCGGCCAATACCGTAAGTAGATAATTTATCGTGACCATTATCGCGCACACGGATGTTCTGCATACCGCGCATCACTTCGACTACATAGCCCATACCAAATGATTGGTTAACGCGGTACACACAAGACAACGCTTTCTGCGCCTCTTGGGTTGCATCAAAGTGTTTTGGTGGATCTAGGCAGATATCGCAGTTGCCGCATTGTTTCTCGCGATACTCGCCAAAGTAGTTAAGCAGAACCTGACGACGACAGGTTTGCGCTTCGGCAAAGGCACTCATCGCGTTCAGCTTGTGCATCTCAACTTGTTTTTGCGGGCCTTCTTCTTTCTCATCCAGCATACGACGCAGCCAACCCATATCAGCAGGGTCAAACAACATCATCGCTTCAGCAGGCAAGCCATCGCGACCCGCGCGGCCTGTCTCTTGATAGTAAGATTCGATGTTGCGTGGGATATCAAAGTGCACCACAAAACGTACATTGGGTTTATTGATGCCCATACCAAACGCCACAGTCGCCACAACGATCTGAATATCATCACGTTGGAAGGCTTCTTGAACGTAAGCACGTTCGTCGGTGTCCATGCCTGCATGGTAACCCGCAGCGCGAATACCGTTATTGCACAGCTTCTCGGTCACCATTTCCACTTTCTTTCGGCTACCACAATAGATGATGCCGCAATTGCCTTTCTGTGTTTCTAGGTAGCGAACCACCTGAGACACGGGCTTGTGCTTCTCAACTAGGTTGTAGCGAATATTAGGGCGATCGAAGCTGCCTAAGTACGTGTGCGGCTCCACCAGCTGCAAACGCGAGATAATATCTTTGCGCGTCGCATCGTCAGCGGTTGCCGTCAGCGCCATATAAGGCACATGCGGGAAATACTTTTTAAGTTGGCCTAGCAAAGCATACTCAGGACGGAAATCGTGTCCCCACTGAGAGATACAGTGCGCCTCATCCACCGCAATCATCGAAAGCGGCAAGCCTTGTAAGCGCTCGATAAAGTCACGCATCAACACGCGCTCTGGCGACACATAAACCATTTTCAGCTGACCTGAGTTCATACGATTGAACACATTCAGCAATTGGTCGCGTGGCATTGAAGAGTTAATACACTCAGCAGCAACACCATTGGCCTTCAGTTGATCGACTTGGTCTTTCATCAACGAGATCAGCGGCGAGATAACCAGAGTCAGCCCTTCACGAACCAACGCCGGAATTTGGTAACACAGAGATTTACCACCACCGGTTGGCATAATTACCAAGCTGTCTTTGCCTTCAACGGCTAGGTCTATGACCTCTTGCTGACCATCACGAAAGCTTTGATAGCCGAACACATCTTGCAAGATGGTTTGCGCATCATTCGCGGGAGTTGGTATTTGCTCAGCAATCAGAGTGGCGGTCATTATGGTTCCTAATCGAGGTATGAAATCAGCAAGCATCTTCGGCAAGCAAGTCGCACATTGTAGAGGGGAACGCTGGCGAATTAAACCGCAAATTGTTAGGTGAAAAGGGTTATCGCTCCTATACTGACCAACTCTCTTATAAATCTTATTAATAAGCACTTAGTGCTAGAGAAAGATGCATGACACAGGAAGAACAACAACGTACGCGCCAGGGAGTTTTGCTTGCCGTCGGCGCCTACACAATGTGGGGGATCGCCCCTATATATTTCAAATCTTTAAGTGACGTTTCCCCGTTAGAGATCCTTAGCCACCGTGTAGTATGGTCTTTTTTCCTACTCGCTTTCTTACTACACATCGGCCGCAGCTGGCGTAAAGTCCGTGACACCCTGACCTCAAAACCAAAAATGCTCTATTTGGTAGCGACGTCTATTTTAGTAGGTGCAAACTGGCTGATCTTTATCTGGGCGGTGAATTCCAATCACATGCTCGATGCCAGTTTGGGGTATTACATCAACCCGCTAATTAACGTATTACTTGGGATGCTCTTCCTCGGCGAACGCTTACGTAAGCTGCAATGGTTTGCTGTGGCTCTGGCCGCGATTGGCGTATTAATCCAATTGATTGCCTTCGGCTCAGTGCCGATCGTCGCTATTGCCCTAGCCTTTAGCTTTGGTTTTTATGGCTTGCTGCGTAAGAAAGTCAGCTTAGAAGCGCAAACGGGTCTGTTCATTGAAACTCTGGTGATGCTGCCTCTCGCCGCAACCTACTTACTGTTTATTGCCGATAGCGCAACGTCAGATTTCTCGATGAACCCAATGCAGCTCAATCTATTATTGGTTGCAGCAGGTGTGATCACCACGGTTCCACTGCTTTGTTTTACTGGCGCTGCAACCCGCTTGAAGCTATCGACACTCGGGTTCTTCCAGTACATCGGCCCCAGCTTAATGTTCTTGCTCGCGGTTCTGATTTACGGTGAAGCCTTTACTTCAGATAAAGCGATTACCTTCGCCTTTATTTGGGGCGCTCTGGTGATTTTCAGCTTTGATGGCCTACGTAACAACAAGAAGAACAAACGCGCTAAGCAGTAACACTGATCGTTTTTTACAAGACAATCCCTTAATACGAAGATAAGCTTGGTTGAATTGATGACTATTTGACCAAGCTTTTTTGTACCATGGATAAAGTCCACTACTACTCTACCCCAACAGAAGATATCAGCCTGATCCAAGCTCAGTATCAAGAGTTTGCCTTTCAGCGCCACTATCATTTGGACTTTCACATTGGCTTAATTACCCAAGGACAGCAGAAATTCGTCTATAAAGGGACGAGCCATAATGTTGGTGCTGGCCAAGTTGTTATCATGCCACCCGATGAACTGCATGATGGGCACTCCAAGCTCGATTCGGGTTATCAGGTCAGTGTGTTTGCGGTTTCTCCCCAATGGTTTCAAGATCTTGCCGATCCCAAGGAAAATGGTCACACATTAGGCTTTTCTGAGTTGATCCTCTCCGATCAAGCTGCATTTTCACAATTACGCAACTTACATGGCCTGTTAATCAATCAAAACATCAGCCAACTCGCTCAAGATTGCTTACCTTTCGAAGGATTCTCGACGATTGTCGATCGTTATGCGAAATTTGGATCGAAAAGCGACATCAAACTGGGTAATCAATCGATTGATACGCTAAAAGGCTATTTGATGGCGAATTTGGATCAACCAGTGCGATTAGAACAACTATCTGAGTTGTGTGGTTTAACGACGACTCAATTCCAACGCCATTTTAAAAGCAGAATGGGCATTACGCCTTATGCATGGCTGAGCCGTTTACGCATGGAACAAAGCATGCGCCTGATTAAGTCTGGGATATGTGGTACTAAGGTTGCGCACCAAGTAGGCTTCTATGATCAGGCACACTTCTCTAAGGCTTTCAAAACCACGTTCGGCGTACCACCCTCACAAATCAACTAAGTGTTGATAATTTACAATTGCTCGATTTCAAATCACGGTAAGCTACGCTCAATACGATTACTTATTTAAAAATAGCGGCAACGTTATTGAGAACTGACATGAACGAAGTCACCATACTGATCACCCTAGCCTCTATCCATTTCATCGCCTTGATGAGCCCCGGCCCCGACTTTGCGTTAGTCGTGCAAAATGCGACACGCCACGGACGCCAGACAGGCTTGTACATTGCGCTTGGCTTATCTTGCGGGATCTTGCTGCACTCATTGCTGAGCCTGACGGGAATCAGTTACCTAGTCCACCAGCAACCCACACTATTTGCCATTATCCAATTGGCCGGCGGTAGCTACTTACTGTACTTAGGTTACGGTGCACTTAAAGCAACCTGGCAAATCATTCAGAACCACGATGATGACGCCGACACCGTCAATTCCAAAGATCTGATTCTGACCAACAAACGAGATGCATTTTCTAAAGGGTTTATGACCAACATTCTCAACCCAAAGGCTTTGGTATTCTTTATTAGTTTAATGTCGAGCTTAATCCCTGCGGATATGTCGCTGTCAGGCAAAGGCTTTGCTCTGATCATCCTATTTGGCCTCTCTCTGTTTTGGTTCTCACTGCTGGCGTGGATGCTTTCAACCAAAACACTGCAGAAGAAACTCAGCGAAGCGACCGTTTACATCGATGGCTTGTGTGGCGTGTTATTCAGCCTTATTGGCGCGAGTATTCTTTGGCAGTCACTGTCCGGTTTAATCGCTTAAATTCGAATCAAGATTACAATTCGTTAACAACGCTCTGGCTATCTCATCTTTCCACTGCCAATCTAGCTCTGCATATTAAAAGGAGAAGATCATGCAGTGGAAAACAAAACTAACAACCCTCGCCACTTCTACCCTACTTTTTGCCTCTTACGTCAGTTGGGCAAATCAAGCTGCCGATTCCGTCGCACCCGAACAAAGTAGTGGTTTAGAAACCAAACAACTCGTTAAAGCCAACGACTGGATGGTCACTGCGGCCAACCCACTGGCGACCCAAGCGGGTGCCGATGTACTTGCTCGTGGTGGTAATGCCATTGATGCCATGGTTGCTGTGCAGCTGATGCTTGGCTTAGTGGAACCTCAATCCTCAGGTATTGGTGGTGGCGCGTTCCTTGTTTATTTTGATGGCAAGGACAAGCAACTCAAAACCTACGATGGTCGTGAAACTGCACCACTTGATGCCACACCACGTCTATTCCAAGACGAAAACGGACAACCGCTTAAATTCTATGATGCAGTGGTTGGCGGTCGTTCTGTTGCCACACCGGGCACGGTGCAATTGCTGTGGGACACTCACCAGAAATACGGTAAATTAGAGTGGGAATCACTGATTAAGCCCATAGCTCAACTGGCTGAAAAAGGCTTTACCATCAGCCCACGTTTAGCAACCTTGATTGAAAATGACCAAGAGCGACTAAGCCGCTTTGCCACAACTAAGGCCTACTTCTTCAATGCCGATGGCAGCCCGAAAACAGCGGGTACTCAACTTAAGAACCCAGAATACGCGGCAACGTTAAACGCTATCTCGAAGAACGGTGCTAAGGCCTTCTATCAAGGTGAGATCTCTGCCGACATCATTAATACTGTGCAAACTGCCAAAGGTAACCCTGGCGTATTGGCGCAGAAAGATTTCGACGCGTATTCAATTAAGCAACGTGAGCCAGTTTGTTCTGCTTATGAAAGCTATCAAGTATGTGGAATGGGACCACCAAGTTCAGGTGCATTAACGGTTGGGCAGATCTTAGCGATGACCGAGCAGTTTGACCTCAAATCATGGGGACCAAACGACGCAAAATCTTGGCAAGTGTTAGCAGACGCTTCTCGCCTAGCCTTTGCTGACCGTGGTATGTACATGGCCGATCAAGATTACATACCGATGCCAACCCAAGGGTTAGTCAATACTGACTATTTGCAGGAACGTGCCCAGTTAATTACCGCAGGCAAGGCATTAGAAAGCGCACCATCAGGCACGCCACCGTGGGATCACGCCATGCAAAGAAGCCAAGATGTTTCTATTGAATTGCCGTCCACCAGCCACTTCAATATTGTTGATAGCGATGGCAATGTCGTTTCAATGACCACCACCATTGAGAATGCCTTTGGCTCACGCTTGATGGTGAGAGGCTTCCTACTCAACAACGAGCTGACCGACTTCTCATTCAAGACCCATAACGATGGTAAACCTATCGCCAACCGACTTGAGCCGGGTAAGCGTCCACGTTCTTCAATGGCACCCACCATCATCATGCAAGACGATAAACCTTACATGGCGATTGGCTCTCCCGGTGGCAGCCGTATCATCGGTTATGTAGCACAAGCGATCATTGCGCATACCCAATGGGACATGGATATTCAGCAAGCGATCAACCAACCACACTTCCTAAACCGTTTCGGTACCTTAGATTTGGAAAAAGGAACATCAGCGGAAAACTTCAAACCTGAGCTAGAAAAGATGGGATTTGAAGTCAACGTTCGCGATCTTAACTCTGGTTTACACGCGATTCGCATCACAAAAGATGGTTTAGAAGGCGCTGCAGACCCTCGTCGTGAAGGTGCAGCCATTGGTCAGTAGGGAATAATCCTCCCTTTTTACTCGCTGCCTTGTGCGAGATCTCTCACAAGGCAGTGAGTAAATATCGATATTTGATGACGAAATTAGTCACCCTAACGTCGTAACCGATTGAATTAAAAAGACACGTACATTTATCACTCAAATAATTATATAGAAATTCGCTTATTCACCATTGCTGATAAATAAGGAATCGGTAATATGAATGGTGTCGGAAGGATGCTGACACGGAACAGGAAACGCCAAGGATTTGGTTATCTTCAGGATGAAGATTCGATTACTCAGGATGAATAATCGGCATGGATAGCGAAATGGATATTGAATGGACGCAATAGTAACTAGGATGGTTGCTACTAAGGAAAGACAATGGACACCTCTGGACGAGGAAAGGCCTGAACATCAGGATGATGTAAAGGACACCGCTCAAGGAACAAGTGACGCGCGCTAACGAGGATTGTTGGCAGATCAGGATAAGATCAAGGACACCGCTAGGAAGGCGACGAAAGGAATACGCTGAAGGATAACAGCACACTATCATGGATTTGATGCATGGAGCACACTTAGTAGCCGGATTGCTGCGAGTAAGACTATAGACCCCGATGAGCGCAAGCTCTCGGGGTTTTTCTTTATCTGTCGTTTCATTTATTCCTCTCTCAAACAAATACATCAAAGACCTTTGATTACAATTCTGACATTTAAAGCATTCACTTCTTAACCACTTCCGAGTAACGTAAGTCGAACTAGGCTCAACTAGTTTCATAACCATAATTAAACTAAGGACAAATTCATGTCACACGTTACCTTCAAAGGCGCTGCTGTACCGCTAACGGGCACATTCCCACAAACAGGTGAAAAGTCACCAAGCTTTGCACTGACTGCAGGCGATCTTTCTGAACTGACTCTTGCTTCTCTTGAAGGCAAGAAAGTGGTTCTAAACATCTTCCCAAGCATCGACACAGCAACTTGTGCAACGAGCGTACGCACGTTCAACGCAAAAGCGGCAGAGCTTGAGAACACGGTTGTTGTTTGTATTTCTGCTGACCTACCGTTTGCTGCGGGTCGCTTCTGCGAACTAGAAGGCATTGAAGGCGTTCAACACGCCTCAACTTTCCGTTCTCCTGCATTCGCATCAGACTACGGCGTAGCGATCGCTGAAGGCCCACTATCAGGCCTAACAACACGCGCAGTTGTCGTTGTTGATGAAAAAGGTGTGGTAACACACAGCGAGTTGGTTGCAGAGATCACTGAAGAACCAAACTACGAAGCGGCACTTGCAGCACTGTAAGTCTCACTTTGAGGCAGCAATGCCTTAAGCTCGTATTAACCTAATAGAGGTCAGTACAAAGCAATAAAAAGAGCAGCCATTGGCTGCTCTTTTAGTTTTTAATAATGAACGATTTTTAGATGCCGAAGTAGCAGATTAAAGCTGCTCTAATCGAGCGTAAGCCGTTACTAACCACTTAATCCCTTCACCGTTAAACGCAACTTGAACTCGGCTCTGTGGGCCGCTTCCCTCGAAATTGATGATGGTACCTTCACCAAACTTAGGGTGCTTAACGCGAGAGCCCAAACTAAAGCCTGTTTCATTGAAGTTCTCTTTCACGGCGGTTTGGCTAAAGCGACCACTGCTTGCAGGGCGACTCACTTGCGCTTTCATACGCACTTCATCCAGACATGTCTCTGGTAGCTCACGAATAAAACGAGATGGCTTGTGATACTTGTCTTGACCGTACAAACGACGCATTTCAGCGTAAGTGATGTAGAGCTTCTCCATCGCACGGGTCATGCCGACGTAACACAGACGACGCTCTTCTTCTAAACGCCCCGCTTCTTCGGCCGACATCTGGCTTGGGAACATGCCTTCTTCGACACCGACCATGAACACCATTGGAAACTCTAGGCCTTTGGCACTGTGCAGAGTCATTAACTGAACAGCATCATCAAACTCATCAGCCTGACCTTCACCCGCTTCCAAAGCTGCATGAGTTAAGAATGCTGTTAGCATGCTCATTTCATCCGCTTCTTCTGGTTTTTCAAACTGACGCGTTGCCGTTACTAATTCTTCCAAGTTCTCAATACGAGCCTTCGACTTCTCACCTTTCTCTTGCTCGTACATTGCAAACAAGCCAGACGATTTGATTACGTGGTCGGTTTGCTCATGAAGTCTCAGTTCTATGGTGTCATCTTCAAGTGCATTGATAAGTTCAATAAAGCGGCTCAAAGCACCCGCAGCACGACCTGGTAACACTTGCTCTTCTATCAGAGCAACACTGGCTTCCCACATGGTTGCACCACGATCACGCGCTGCAAGACGAATCGTTTCTAACGTTTTATCACCCAAGCCACGAGTCGGCGTATTAACGACACGTTCGAATGCCGCATCATTGCTGCGGTTACTCATTAAGCGCAGGTAGCTCAAAGCATCTCTGATTTCCTGACGCTCGAAGAATCGCATGCCACCGTAGATTCGGTAAGGCAGGCCACCTTGGATAAGCGCTTCTTCAAGCACACGAGATTGGGCGTTATTACGATAAAGCATCGCGGTATCTTCTAACGCACCGCCTTTCTCTTGCCACTCTTTGATTTTGCTAACCGTGAAACGCGCTTCATCTAACTCGTTATAAGCTGAGTAAACTGAGATTGGCTCGCCATCGTTGCCATCAGTCCACAGCTCTTTACCCATACGCTCAGTGTTGTTCGAGATAAGCTCATTCGACGCCTGAAGAATGGTTTTGGTTGAACGGTAGTTTTGTTCGAGTCGAACCGTTGAAGCTCCTGGGAATTCATCCAAGAACTTCTGAATATTTTCAATTTTAGCGCCACGCCAGCCATAGATAGATTGGTCATCATCACCCACGATCATCACGCGACAATCCGGGCCCGCCATCATACGTAACCAAGCGTATTGGATGTTGTTGGTATCTTGGAATTCGTCGACAAGAATATGCTTAAAGCGAGCTTGGTAGTGCTCTCGGATGTGTTTCTTATCGCGCAATAGTTCATGCGATCGCAACAAGATCTCAGCAAAGTCGACCAAGCCAGCACGATCACATGCCTCTTGGTAAGCAGAGTAAATCTTCAACCACGTTTGAGTTATTGGATCATGGTAGGCGTCAATATGACTTGGGCGCAGCCCTTCGTCTTTCTTGCCATTGATCCACCAAGAAGCTTGCTTGGCTGGCCACTGCTTTTCATCAAGGTTTTGCGCCTTGATTAAGCGACGCAGCAAACGAATCTGATCATCTGAATCAATGATCTGGAAGTCTTCTGGCAGTTTTGCATCTAGGTAGTGAGCACGAAGAATGCGGTGACAAATGCCGTGGAAGGTGCCGTTCCACATACCCGACGAGCTGCCCATCATCAACTCTTCAATACGACCACGCATCTCTGCTGCCGCTTTGTTGGTGAAGGTAACCGACATGATAGAGAACGGTGATGCTTGCTCTACGCTTTGTAACCAAGCGATACGATGCACCAACACTCGCGTTTTACCACTGCCAGCACCTGCCAGAATAAGTAGGTTTTCTAAAGGTGCAGCGACCGCCTCACGTTGTTTGTCGTTTAGGCCATCGAGTAAAAGCGAAGGATCTATCATTGGATATGCTCACTACTGGGTATTTATACATAAAAGTTGATTATAACCTAAACACTAGGCTGCGTTTAGGATAATAAGAAGAAAAAACATTCAAAAATTAACATCATAAAATCATCAACTTAAAATGAAACTCATCATTAATATTGATATTTCTTATAATGTCGTGAAATTATTTCCTGGTTCTTCCTATCCTTTTTAGTAAGCAAGTTAACAATCCATTAACCTGCGATATGAAATACTATTAAGTCCTAGAGGGAATGACTATGAAAAATTCTAATCTTGCTGTTACAGCTGCAATCACAAGTGTACTAGCGTTCGGCGGTGCAGTTCTTACATCAGCACCTGCGGAAGCAGCAGCAAAAGAAAAATGCTACGGCGTGGCAAAAGCTGGCCAAAATGATTGTGCAACCAAAACAAGTTCATGTGCGGGTACAGCAAAAGAAGACAACCAATCCGATGCATTCGTAGTCGTACCTAAAGGGCTGTGTGGCAAATTATCAGGTGGTAACACTCAATCATCATAATTGAGCTGCTTAGCATGGTGAGCTGACATTCAGCTCACCTCCACTTCTTATTTGGAGAATCGTTGTGACTCAAACTCTTCATCCCAACACAGGGGTTGGCCTTAGAACACCGCACTTGGACTTCTTTAGCCAAAACCCAGCCTTAGTGAGTTGGTTAGAGGTGCACAGCGAGAACTACTTTTTAACTCAATCACCGCAACGTCAACAACTCCGAGAAATTCGTAACGCCCACAACATCAGTTGCCACGGTGTGGGTTTGTCTCTCGGTTCTGTTGAGCGCATCAACCCAAATCACTTACTACAGCTGAAAGAACTCATTGATGACATCGAGCCGTTCTTGGTTTCTGACCATCTCAGCTGGAGTCAGACCGGCGGTCATTACTTCAATGACTTGCTACCGCTGCCTTACACAGAAGAAGCGTTAGAAATCTTCTGTCGTAATGTCATCGAGGTTCAAGACAGCCTGCAACGCCCTATGTTGATTGAGAACCCATCGAGCTACCTAGCCTTCAAGCATTCAACCATCCCAGAGTGGGAATTTTTGGCCGAGGTACAGAAACGCACTGAGTGTCACCTACTGCTCGATTTCAATAATATTTTTGTCTCATCTTTTAATCATGGCTTCAGCTGTGAAGAGTACTTAAGCGGAATTCCTGCAGACAAAGTGGAAGAGATTCACTTGGCAGGTTTTACCAAAAAGAAACTCGAACAAGGTGAGATCTGGATAGACACCCACAGCAAACCAGTCTGTGACGAAGTGTGGCAACTCTACACACAATGGATAGCACAACATGGTTTGCGCCACACCTTGATTGAGTGGGATCTAGACATCCCAGAACCACAAGTCTTATTGGCTGAAGCAAGCAAAGCCAGTGATATCTTGTATCAACACGACAAGTTCAACCAAAGGAGTCGCGCATCATGAGCCACTCTTTAGCTAATGTGCAATCGGAGTTTGCGAACGCGTTACGCTACCAAAACAATGGTGAGCATTGCGACATCGTGAGCGACCATTTTACTGATGAGCAACGCATCCAGATTTACCGCAACAACTTTGTGATTAGCTTGAGCGAAGTACTGGCAGCAACCTACCCACTCACTGAAATGCTGGTTGGTGAAGAGTGCTTCCAACAGATGGCTCGTCAACATGTCTTAAGTTATCCATCAACCTCTGGTGATGTCAGCGGTTATGGGGAACACTTTGAACAGACTATCCAAGCCTTTCCTGCCGTGATTGAGGCTGCACCTTATCTCACTGAAGTGACTTTGTATGAATGGCAAAAAGATAGCTTAGTAAGATGTACTTCAGAATCACATGTCGACCAGCGCCCCCTTTCTTGTTTAGCTGATGTGCCACAAGAGCAACAAGGCGCTTTAGTATTTCATCTCAAAGGTTCAATAACACTAGTCAATTCTAGCTATACGATGATCGCGCTTGAGCAAGCTATCTATCAGCAGCAACTCGACGGGTTAGACATCAACCAACCTGAATTTGGGGTGTTAATCCGAGCCGAGAATTCACAGATTGAGAGTCATTGTTTGACAGAAGAATGCCACCAACTATTAACTGAATTGCAATCGGGTCAAACGCTCGTTGAGATTGACCCTTCATTACTACAACATCTGAATACTGTCATGGCGCTTAACGTCATCTCAGGTTTTTCAATCGATGCCGAATTGGAGACATAATATGGATAACAACACAGTCACGAACATGATGGCTCAATACGACAATTTGATTGAGAAATCACAGGCACTTTTTGTTCCAGTGCTTCTGCTATTTTGTCGCCTTTGGGTGGCATGGGTATTCTTTAATTCTGGGCTGACTAAAATAGCAACTTGGGATAGCACTCTGTACTTGTTTGAATTGGAATACCAAGTCCCACTGTTACCTTGGGAGTTAGCGGCCTATATGGGTACTGCCGCTGAATTGATTCTGCCAGTATTCTTAGCACTTGGTTTATTAACACGACCTATGGCTGCAGCACTATTCGTTTTCAATATCATGGCCGTCGTGTCATACCCTGTATTGTGGGCGCAAGGCTTCTACGATCATCAGCTTTGGGGATTAATGATTCTTATCGTCGTTGTATGGGGCGCAGGACCATTTTCATTGGATAGAATCTTGAAGAAGCAATTTAGCAACTAGTCCTCATCGCAAATCCAAAACGCAAAAAACCACTCAAATGAGTGGTTTCTTTTTAACTGGTGAAAAACTACTTGCTCAGAAAAGCTTGTAATTCCTCAGCTGAAATACCTTGCTCTGCCAGCTCTTTTGCTAGCAGCTGAACTTGTTCACCTTTACGAGATTCAACCACGCGTTGAAACTGGTAAATAATATCTCGCAAAGTGTCGATTGGAACTTGTTTTGCCGCACTGCGAATACGCTCTTCACTTTGGTTTCCTAGCTCTTTAAGCAATTTACCAAACATGACCTTTTCAGGTGCATCTTCCATTTGTTCTAAGATGCGCGCCATTTCGTAGGTTGTTAATGACATTACAGTATTTTCCGTTGGGGACTAACGTTTCAATGAGTGACAAATATACCATGTTTTAACGTTTCGCAAACCGCCATTTGTATATTTTGTCACCCTTGAGACTTATGCCTTAGCAAACGTCGTGTGCCACGACTTACCTGCTTTGCTCGCAAGTACTAACAATGCTGGAACAATCAGGAACATTTGCAGCGCAATCATCACTTGTGATGTTAAATCAAGGCGCTGCATGGTACCAACCAGTAACCCTGAGCCACTCATTTGGAACAAACCAAGCAACGCAGCTGCGGTACCCGCACGGTCACCGAAGGGTTCAAGTGCCTTACCGGCTGCAGCACCAAGAATCCAAGCAAAACCAACTGAAGACAAGAAGATTGGCAGCATGAATGCGATCGCACTAGCATGGTCAGCAAGTACCAACATAATGACGCCAGCCAGACCCAATGTTGAGATACCTACAACTAACGCCTTATATGTACCAAAACGGTCCATGAACTTCGGAGCAGTGAATGCAGCCGTGATGTTGATAACCGCGTTAATACCAAACCAGAAGGTAAATTCGTTCATCGTCAAACCTAGGTTTTCCATCAACACAACAGGTGCAGAGGTAACGTAAGCCAGGATCACTGCCATTGCCATCAAGCACAATGTCGCATGGAAGATGAATGATGGTGTTTTCAATACCGACCAGTAACGCTCAAGTTTGAACACCGCGACCTTTTCTGTCGCAGGATTAGACTCTTTCATTTGGAAAAACAAAATTGTGCCAACCACGACAGCGAACACAGCCATGAAGCTGAAGTTCGAGCGCCAGCCAAACTGTTGAGTCAACCACGCACCCAGAATCGGTGCTAATGCAGGAATAAAGCAAATTGCACCATTTAGGTAACTGATCATACGGCCACTCTTCTCAGGGCCAAATAGATCGCGAACCGTCGCAAAGGCTGCTACAGAAGTCGCACAAGCTCCTAAGCCTTGTAGCAGCCGAGCTATTAGCATCATATCAATCGATTGAGCTGCCCACGCCAAGCAAGCACTCAATGCATAGATACTAACACCTCCCAATGCAACGGTTCGACGTCCTAGCTTATCAGCCAAAGGGCCTGCAAATAATTGCCCGACACCCATGGCGAATAAAAACCAAGTAATCGTATCTTGTGCTAGTGCGTGTTCCACGTGAAACGCTGTTGAAATTTGTGGCAGAGCTGGAAGATAAATATCTATAGCCAGAGGGCTAAATAGAACCAGCATTGCCAATAAAGCAACCTGCAGTTTACTAGGGGTTGGAAGCGCGTTAGAAGGCACAAGATTCTCCGAATGAGTTAATTTAGGTGCATAATAACCAACTAAAGATATGAACAAAAATGGCATATACTCATTAGCATTATTCCAAATAGGAAACTCACATGAATATCGAGAAACTATCACGCCTCGACCTCAATCTATTAGTTTGCTTGCAGGTGCTGATGGAAGAGCTGAGTGTCACTCGCACTGCGCATCGATTATGCTTGAGCCAGTCAGCGGTGAGTAAGTCATTGGCCAAGCTTCGTGAACAATTTAATGACCCCCTTTTTACGAGAAGTGCTCATGGCCTACGACCAACACCGAAAGCTGTGTTCCTCAAGCCTCGGTTAGAAACGTTGATCAACCAACTTGATGTTCTCACTCAGCCTGAGACATTCATTCCCAACAACAGTGACCATAGCTTTCACATTGCTGCCGTTGAGAGTGTGTACCCACTGATTCTTCCTCATTTCTTACCGGCAATATTTCGACAAGCACCTAAGGTCAATATCAACACCCACGCGTGGACAGAACAAACCTTTAAGAAGCTGCAGCTTGGCGAACTAGATATCGGACTCACTGGCAAAGACATCGACATCAACGATGCGCGTTTAACCATGCTGCCGCCAGATGATATTTGCGAACAAGAGATCTACCGCGATGCACAGATGTGTGTACTAAGACGCAACCACCCTGCTCTGAGTGGTAAATGGGATCTGGAAACCTACCTTGCGCAGCGTCATGTACAAGTAAGGTGTGATGGTAACGACCGCTGGCTGCTCGACTACAAACTGGCTGATCTTGGCCATCAACGTGATATCGCTATTTCTGTTCCAGACTTCAATAGCGCCGCAAGCCTGTGTACTTACACCGACTTTGTGTTTACCGCACCAAGCCACTTTACTTACCTCGTCGCTAAGCAACTCGACTTAGTGGTTGTTCCTTTACCAATGGAATTCCCACCGATGGCATACACTTTGTTTTGGCACCGTGACAGAGAAAATGACCCAGCCTTAACTTGGTTGCGAGATATCATCAAAGAAAAAACTCTGCACCTTAGATAAAAATGGCGTACAGCGTTTGCAGCAAACGAACAAAAGCGCTAGCTTATTGACCTAATAAGTCCCCTCGCATGTATATCGACTGTGAGTGTTAACAAGGACCCTAACAATAAGGATAAACACAGATGCACAATATCACTGCTGAACGCGTTGCTGCAGTTCGATCTTGGCTTGAAACAAACAACCTAGATGCCGTTATCATTCCACATGAAGACGAATATCTAGGTGAATACGTTCCCGCTCATAACGAGCGACTTCACTGGTTAACAGGTTTCACTGGCTCTGCAGGTGCCGCTGTTATCACTCGTGAAACTGCTGCTATTTTTGTAGATGGTCGCTACACCGTTCAGGTTCGTAAGCAGGTACCAGCAGAGTTATTTGAGTATCGCCACCTTATTGAAGAACCGGCTTTAGATTGGATCATCAATTCATTGCCACAAGGCAGTAAGGTTGCATTCGACCCACGCATGCACACCGCTGCTTGGTTGAAAGGCGCACAAGCAAAACTAGCGGAGAAAGTTGAGTTAACGACACTCTCTTCTAATCCAATTGATGAACTTTGGTCTGATCGCCCTGAACCTGTCGTGTCTGATGTTCGCCTAATGGCAACAGATGCCGTTGGTCAATCAAGTGAAAGCAAACGTGCGGAGATTGCTGGCTTACTAAAAGCAAAAGGTGCGGACGCCGCTATCCTTACCGAGCTAGACTCAATCTGTTGGTTGCTTAACATTCGTGGCTTGGACGTATCTCGCCTACCTGTTGTACTGTCTAATGCAATCATTCACGCTGATGAAAGCGTCGATTTCTTCCTAGACCCAGCACGCATCCCAGCAGGCTTTGAAGCACACGTTGGTAATGGTATTCGCGTTTCTCACCCATCAGAGCTTGAAGCGCGCCTTCAGTCTTTAGAAGGTAACAATGTGTCTGTCGATTCAGGCACGAGTAATGCTTGGTACACGCTGGTTCTGCAAAACGCTGGCGCTCACATCATTGAAGCAGCAGACCCATGCCTAATGCCAAAAGCTGCTAAAAACGCAACTGAGATTGCAGGTATGAAAGCGTGTCACATTCGAGATGGCGTGGCGATGGCGAAATTCCTGTCTTGGATTGATGCAGAAGTCGCGCAAGGTAACCTACACAACGAAGCGGTACTAGCAGACAAAGTACAATCATTCCGCGAGCAAGACCCGACGCTGATGGATCTAAGTTTTGACACCATTTCTGCGGCAGGCGGCAACGCTGCAATGTGTCACTACAACCATGAGAATCAACCTGAACCAGGTCAGTTAGAAATGAATACTCTGTACCTAGTCGATTCAGGCGGCCAGTATCTAGATGGCACAACAGACATCACGCGTACTATCGCGATTGGCCAACCAAGTGACGAAATGATTCAGCAGTTCACTCTCGCACTGAAAGGTCATATCGGCATCGCACGAGCTCGTTTCCCACAAGGCACTCGTGGTTTCCAACTTGATATCCTAGCGCGTCAGCACTTATGGGCAGAAGGCTTCGATTACGACCACGGTACTGGTCACGGTGTTGGTCACTTCCTAAGTGTTCATGAAGGGCCGCAAAGCATCTCTAAGAAGCTTATCGACGTGCCTCTTGTTGAAGGTATGGTGTTATCAAACGAGCCGGGTTACTACCGTGCTGATGAATTTGGTATCCGTATCGAGAACCTAGAACTGGTGGTTGAGCTGCCAACTCAAGGTGATTTTTCAGTACTAACGTTTGAGTCGCTAACTCGTTGTCCTATCGATAAGCACAACATCAATGTTGATTTGCTAACACGACCTGAACTGGCGTGGCTGAACGACTACCATCAGAAGGTATGGAACGACGTTAGCCCACTAGTTGAAGGTGATACATTGGAATGGTTACGCCAATCAACAACACCACTTGCTCACGCTTAACGCTTCACTAAGCTGTTAGCTGAACCAAAACGAGCTTGCTCGGTTAATAAGTTAAATAGCAAATAGCAAATAGCAAATAGCAAATAGCAAAACGGCTACCCAAAGGTAGCCGTTTTTATTTGCCTGTATCATTACGATGTTTCACGTGGAACATCGACCAATATGTTGATTAACCAGAATAGGCACTGTGCCAGTCTCGCCACACTGGGTCGAAACCTCGCTGACGAATCATTGACTCAACATCGGCAGCACTTCTCTCGTCGCTTATCTCAAATTGCTCAAGCTCTTCTTCACCAGAAGCATAACCACCGGGTTGGGTTTTAGAAGCCGCCGACATACTCGTGATTCCCAATGGCAACACATTGTCGCGGAAGGTTGCTGACTCACGAGTAGATAGAGATAGC
The DNA here is from genome assembly GCF_024347315.1 of Vibrio atlanticus. Taxonomy (NCBI): domain Bacteria; kingdom Pseudomonadati; phylum Pseudomonadota; class Gammaproteobacteria; order Vibrionales; family Vibrionaceae; genus Vibrio; species Vibrio atlanticus. Next base: position 3,383,685 of record NZ_AP025460.1, read on the forward strand.
TCGACTTCAGGATTCAAGAGTCGATATGCGCAGATAAGCTGAACCAATTGTTTGTCGTTCATGACTGATTTAGGCTGTAATCCTCCACTAGAGTCTCCACCCTCACACGGACGAAGACGCGGGAATGAAATTGAATAGCGAGTCTGCCAATAAGTGCGCTCTAGGTAATCTAAGTGAGCAGCAACAAAAAAGCAGTCGGTTCGCCAATCTTCCAAACCAATCAAGGCACCAATCCCTATCTTATCGATCCCCGCCTTTGCCAAGCGATCAGGGGTTTCAAGACGATATTCAAAATCCATTTTATTACCGCGTAGGTGATGTTCAGCGTAGGTCCTTGGCTGATAAGTCTCTTGATAAACCATCACTGCATCTAAACCTAGCGTTTTAAGTTCTGCGTAATCTTGTTGATCAAGCGGCTGAACTTCCATCGCAAGGTAGTTGAATTGCTTTTTGATGTTCGGCAACACCTGTCGAAAGTAATTCATCCCGACCTTAGTTTCATGTTCACCGGTGACCAACAAAACGCTATCGAACTTCATCTTTTTGATAGCCGCACTTTCGGCATCAATTTCATCCAACGTAAGCGTGCGGCGCTTGATACGGTTCTCCATTGAGAAGCCACAATACGTACACGCATTAGCGCACAGGTTAGATAGGTATAAAGGAATATAAAGCGACATCGTATTGCCGAATCGCTTGCGTGTTAGTGCCAAAGATTGTTGCGCCATCTGCTCTAAGTAAGGTTCTGCCGCCGGAGAGATCAGAGCCTTAAAGTCTTCTAAGTCACGTTTGGGTTTACTCAGAGCACGTTCAACATCCGCTGCCGTTTTACTGAAGATAGACATACCAATGTCATCCCAGTTGAGCTGTTTAAATCGATCAACAAACGTCATAGCACTACTACTCGTCTAGGAATGAAGTTAACGGGCTTGAAGCAACCGCGTGAGATACTTTTCCTGCAAGTCCAGCAAGGTAAGCTATACGCCCCGCCTCAACTGCCAACTTAAACGCAATTGCCATATCAACAGGTTGTTGCGACGCAGCTATAGCCGTATTCACTAACACAGCGTCTGCGCCCATTTCCATTGCACGAGCAGCATGCGATGGCGCGCCTATGCCTGCATCCACAATCACAGGGACATTCGCTTGGTCGATAATGATCTCTAAGAAGTCTGCAGACGCAATACCCTTATTTGAACCAATAGGTGCGCCCAGCGGCATAACTGCAGCACAACCCACCTCTTCCAAGCGTTTACACAATACTGGATCAGCATGGCAGTAAGGCAACACAACAAAGCCATCTTTAACCAGTTGCTCAGCGGCTTTAAGCGTTTCAATTGGGTCTGGCATCAAGTACTTTGGATCTGGGTGAATTTCCAGTTTGAGCCAATTTGTGCCTAGCGCTTCACGAGCCAAATGCGCAGCAAAGATGGCATCTTTTGCATTCTTAGCGCCTGATGTATTCGGTAGTAAGTTTACGCCAGCATCAATGATTGGTTGTAAAATGTCGTCTTGCTCAGAGCGAATATCGACTCTCTTCAACGCCATGGTTGCCAGTTGCGAACCTGAAGCTTCAATAGCACTCGCCATCAAATGCTTGTTCGCGAACTTGCCGGTTCCTGTGAAGAGTCGAGATTGAAACGTTTTATCAGCGATAGTTAACATGGTTAGCCTCCTGCAATAGCTTGGAAAAGGGAAATAGCATCGCCTTCATTGACGACCGTGTTTTGCCACTGGCTGCGCGGGACAACCGCATTATTGATTGCAAATACACACCCCAGATCAGGTAGTGATAAAGCGTGGATAATGTCCGCTAGAGACGACAAGTGCGCGACCTGTTCTGGTTGCTCGTTTATAGAGATCGTTATATGACTCATTGGATTTCTTCTTCTAAATGCTTAACTGCAGACGCACTGCACACGGGACATTCACTATCTTGAGTGACCATTAAGTTTTGCCAGTTCATCGTTTGGCCATCGAACAGTTTGAGCTGGTGTGTTGCTACCTGAAACTCACCACGAGTTAAATGTTGAATAGCAGCCAAAGCTTGAAGGTTACCTATGGTGCCAACAACTGGGCCTATGATGCCGCTATCACTACAACGAGTCGTTTGTGGATGATGACTGAACGGGAACAAACAGTGATAGCACCCTTTCTGATTCTGATAATCAAATACAATAAACTGGCCTTTCCAACCGATTGCAGATCCAGAAATCAAAGGTGTATTGCTGCCGAAACACGCTTGGTTAACCTGCTGGCGTGACGCAAAGTTGTCAGTACAATCCAACACCAAATCAGCGAGCATCACTTCAAGTTCAAGCTGACTGTCACTCATTCGCTGATTGATGGTTCTAACTTGACTGCGGCTATTGAGCTCAGTCAGTTGTTGCTTCATAGCTTCGACTTTAGGCGAACCTAACTGAATTTCTTTGAACGCGACCTGTCGTTGCAGGTTAGATGAATCCACACAGTCATCATCAACCAACACGATCTTTCCAACACCAGAAGCTGCAAGGTAAAGAGCCGCAGCATTACCTAAGCCACCACAACCAATCACTAACACATGGCTATTTAATAGGTTTCGTTGTCCTTGTTCACCGACTTCAGGTAACGCAATTTGTCGTTGATAACGAATAAATTCAAAGTCACTCAGCATAGCTAGGCTCCTGCATAACCTCTTCTTTGAGAGCTGGAGGTTTAGACGCCATCAGTTTTTCGAAAAATTCGATCACCTTTTTAGGGTCTTCCGCTAATGTAATCGCACGAACAACCGCCAAACTCGACACCCTACAATCCCACACCTGCTCAGCTGTCGATTGGTCAATACCACCAATAGCAACCGTCGGATAACCGGTGAGTTCTTTTGTATATGGGATAGTATCAATCAGCTGTTGATACAGAGATAAACGAACTATACCCTGAGGCTTTGATGGCATCTGCTTAGTCGTTGTTGGAAAGATGTGGCCTAGCGCAATATAGCTTGGGTTGATTTGAACAATGCGCAGTAACTCGTAATAGCCATGAGTCGATAAACCAATCTTTATACCCGCTTGGCTCAACTGTGAGAGGTTTGATTCTTCAATATCCTCTTGCCCCAAATGAACACCAAAAGCGTCATGCTTGAGTGCAAGCTGCCAGTAATCATTGATAAAAACTTGAGCGTTATGCTCTCGACCAAGCTCGATAGATCGTGCGACTTGTTGCTCTAAGTCCGCTTGCTGCGGGTTCTTAATACGTAGTTGAACAGTGTTGATTCCAAGCTTGAGTAATCTTTCGATCCAGTCAACATCATCAACTACGGGGTATAAACCGAGGCTACTCTTATTCAATTCAGGAAAAGAAAGTGATGTCCCTTGGTTAGCCCAACCTACGCTTATATCCAATCGTTGATCTTCAAGAACAGGGATAGGAAAATTTTGGTAATGTGCAGGCCATGTTCCACGTGAAACATTAGATGCTGCGCGAGCTAAAACTAGTGCGTCTTCTAATGGGAATTCCAGCGCCAACAAAGTAAGTAACCAAGCAAAGTGGCCGCGATTATCTAACTCCTGATGAGCTGTAGTTTCACTCTTGATAGCACGATTAGCATCTAGGTGTGACCAGATATCCAGTACAGCTGAATCATCTGAGATACCGATATAGATAGTATTCGGAGTTTGTATAAAGGCATCACAAACGTCAGTTAACGCGACTGAATTACTGTAATCAACAACATGGTTCAATTCCGCTAACTGACACTTAGCCAATGAATCAACATCATGAGCAAAGCCAATAGATAACGCCTGCTGAGCATCAACGATAGAGAAGTATTGAGTTGGGCTTACGCCCAACTCAACTGCATCGGTTGCAAAGCCTTGTCGCTTAGCAACCAATAGACAGTTCTGCACTTCTCCCGTTAACTCAATATTTTGAGATGGGATGAGTATCTTCACTGTCATTATTCCTCTAGTTGAGCTTCTTTTGCACCTACTGCAGGGTGGTAAAGTTCAGAGCCGGTATCACGGAACTCTTGTGATTTCTGACGCATTCCTTCCAACGGGTTATCCAACATCTTAATTTCGATAGCCTTATCAGCCGCCACTTGTTCGGTGTCTTTCGCATACTCTCGTACTTCCTGAGAGATCTTCATCGAGCAGAATTTAGGTCCACACATAGAGCAGAAGTGAGCAACCTTACCCGACTCTTGTGGCAGAGTTTCATCATGGAAAGCACGCGCGGTTTCCGGATCTAAAGCTAGATTAAATTGGTCTTCCCAACGGAATTCAAAACGCGCCTTTGATAATGCATTGTCGCGGATTTGTGCGCCCGGATGTCCTTTTGCCAAGTCTGCTGCATGTGCTGCCAGCTTGTAAGTAATCAAGCCAGTCTTCACGTCTTCTTTGTTTGGTAAGCCTAAATGTTCTTTAGGAGTGACATAACAGAGCATCGCACAGCCGTACCAACCAATCATGGCGGCACCAATACCAGAGGTAATATGGTCGTAACCAGGGGCAATATCTGTCGTCAGTGGACCTAAAGTATAGAAAGGTGCTTCGTGGCAGTGCTCTAACTGCTCTTCCATATTCTCTTTGATTAGGTGCATTGGCACATGTCCTGGGCCTTCAATGATCACCTGCACGTCGTATTCCCAAGCTACCTTAGTCAACTCACCTAAAGTACGTAACTCCGAGAATTGAGCCTCATCATTGGCATCTGCAATAGAACCCGGGCGTAGGCCATCACCCAATGACAGGGCAACATCGTACTTCGCACAGATCTCGCAGATCTCGCGGAAGTGAGTATAAAGGAAGCTCTCTTGGTGATGTGCAAGACACCATTTCGCGATAATAGAACCACCACGAGAAACAATGCCAGTGACACGTTTAGCCGTCATCGGAACGTAGCGAAGCAACAAACCTGCGTGGATAGTGAAGTAATCAACACCCTGCTCTGCTTGTTCAATCAAAGTATCGCGCATCACTTCCCAGTTAAGGTCTTCCGCAACACCATTCACTTTTTCAAGGGCTTGATACATAGGAACCGTACCGATTGGTACAGGGCTGTTACGTAAGATCCATTCGCGAGTTTCGTGAATATTACGGCCGGTAGAAAGGTCCATTACGGTATCGCCACCCCAGCGAGTTGACCATACTAACTTCTCAACTTCTTCTTCAATCGAAGAGCTTACTGAAGAGTTACCGATATTAGCGTTCACCTTCACTAAGAAGTTACGGCCAATAATCATCGGTTCTGATTCTGGGTGGTTGATGTTTGAAGGGATAATAGCTCGACCTTCAGCAACCTCCTTGCGCACAAACTCAGGGGTAATTTCTTTCGGTAGATTTGCGCCAAAGTTATGGCCAGGATGTTGGTGGTTAAGCTGCTCATCAGCAAACTTCTGACGCCCCATGTTCTCACGTATAGCAATGTACTCCATCTCAGGAGTGATAATCCCCTGACGAGCATAGTGCAGCTGAGTAACACATTGATCGTCAGTCGCGCGACGAATTCTAGGTAGATTGCCGTAACGAAGGTCGTCTAGAGTTTCATCTTCTAAACGTTCTTTAGTGTAAACAGAGCTTACATCGTCTAACAGTTCCGTATCACCACGCTCATCAATCCATTGCTCACGCAACTTTGGAAGGCCGCTATACAGGTCTATTTGATGCTTGGGGTCAGTGTAAACACCTGAGGTATCGTAAACTTGAATGGGTACATTAGGTTCGAATACAGGCTCTTTTTTGGTACCACCGACAAGGCTATCAGCAAGTGATATTTCTCGTACAGGGACTTGAATATCTTCTCGAGATCCTTGGATGTAAGCTTTTTTTGAATTTGGATAAGGTTGTACGGATAAAGAATCGATGAAATTCTTCGCTTCCAGTCTTGCTTGTTTACGACTCGACATAGCATTTTTCCTTGGCTTTTAGCCATTATTTATAGGGATAAAAATGCTTGACGGATTAGATGCTACAAGAGGGATCACGGTAAGAAATACAGTTGTGATCTGGAGATAGATCTCTAGATGGATTCTAGTTAGATATCTACTCTTGTTCCCTTCGCAGGTATTAGCCTGATCAGGTTCAACGGATCCCGAGTTAACGGTCTCAGCCATATGGCACTCCGACAAGTTCGATCGAGTATATAAAAACGCCTTGGATAAACCAAGCCGAGTTGTTAACAAATCGTAAGAAAGTTTTAAGACTTTATCAAAAGTTGGAAGCCGATCCATGCTGCTGAGATGCTGAGAACCACGTTAAGTAGCACATTGAGTCCCATCTTAAAGAAAGCACCCTGCTGCATAAGAAGCACGTTATCCATCGAAAATGTAGAAAATGTAGTCAGTGCTCCAAGGAAGCCAAGACCGATAATTTGTCTCCATGGTTCTGTCGCAACCATCTCATTCTCAAACGCTGCGATGAGTAAGCCCATAATTAAAGAGCCAATCACGTTAACAGTTAGCGTACCATAAGGAAAACCACGCCCTAGCATCACCACACATAACTCTGAAATCAAATAGCGCGAACAAGCACCAAATGCGCCACCAATGGCAATAAAACCTAAAATAGATAACTGACCCATGAATCCTCCCAAACAATAATCCCTATATTCTAGCTTTAACGCTGATAAAAGCGAGGGTAGAAACTAAGAATGCATGCGCAAATATTAAACGTTACAGGTGTCACTTAACTTCGATATATCCCATTAAACCCGTTTTCATGTGTTCTATAACATGACAGTGATACATCCAACGTCCTGGGTTGTCGGCAAAAAATGCGGCTTTCGCTCGACCATTCTTTCCAAGTAACACAGTATCGGTATGGAAAGGTTCTTCAATTTTTTTACCATCAAGTTCCAATACAGTGAATGTATGACCATGAATATGAATCGGGTGATGATATTGAGTGACGTTCTTAAGATCGAATATGTAAGTCTTACCTAGCTCTAAAGTCGCCAACGGCTCAGGGATATTGTCTTTGCTCATCCCCTCCCACGCTCGTTTATTAGTAAGCCAAAATTTAGGCATCGATTTACCATCTTTAGATACAGGTGAAACCGCCCCCTCCCACTCGAACACGAAATCGATCTCTTCAGCATTAGCAAGATCTAGATTAGGTACTGGATTCAATGGTAATAATGGCAACACTCGCTCTTGAGTAAATGCTGAATCTACGACTTCAAATTCACACAAAGAAAATGGGAAACGCCCCTTCATTTGGAGAACGTTAACTCGCTCACCAGCTTTAGGAGCGACCAGTCCGATATCAACACGCATACCCGGACCAATTTTATGTTGAGTAAGTTTATAAGGCGTTTTCACAGGGTTACCATCAATGGCAATCACCCATGCCTCAGCCCCTTCGATAGCAATAGGATAAGTGATCGTATTATCGACATTCGCAATACGCAGTCGAGTCGTTGCGTGCTGCTTTAATTGGTATACAGGTTCATGAACACCATTGACGCTGCTCCACTCTCCTGGAGTACCCATACGAGCACTGAGTCGAGGAATCATTAAGCCTTTCCATTGACCTTGCTTGTCGATATGCCAATGTTTAAGCATCAATGCGTGTTCTTCGTCAAACTGCACGGGAGTGCTTTCTTCTACGATAATAAGGCCAACTAAACCCATACCAAGTTGTTTAACGCTATTCATATGTGGGTGATACCAAAATGTGCCAGCATCTGGCGGCGTAAACTCATAAATGAATGTTTCACCTGGCATGATCGGTGGCTGACTTAAGAAGGGAACACCGTCCATTTCGATAGGAATTCTTAAGCCATGCCAATGAATAGTCGTCGGCTCTGATAGCTTATTCGTAAAACGAATTGTGACCTTTTCACCCTGTCGACATCGAATCGTCGGAGCTGGAATCTGTCCATTAAAGGCTAAAACATTAGTGTCAAATCCCACGACTAATTCAGCCATTGAAGGTTCAGCAGTTAAGTCATAAACATACTTACCTTGAGCATCAACAGACTGCTTCATAGAACAAGCGGGTAAAACAGTGAGTGCAGATATAGCGAGAGATGATTGAATAAACTTACGACGGGAAATATCCATATTTGTTGCCTTTTAGTAATAACGACCAAAATGTAACAAAATATTGAGAATAATTCTCATAAAGAAGTGGGGATTGTGCTGTTGGTTGTTTATAAAAGAGGCTGGGATAAGTGAGCACTTACCTTTCTAAGGCCAAATATCAGCCAATGCAAGAAATGACAGCTTAAATATCACACATATAGAAAGCCAAAAGACCTCTATCTTCGACTCGATCTTCAAACTATTACGGAAGCGTTAAGGTTCGAATATCAACATATCCAAATAGGAAAAGTTGCGTAAAAGCATTATGAGTCGAAGCTAATAAAAAAGGCTCCAGAATTTCTGCTGAGACTTTAAATATGGCAGGAGTGGAGATTTAGACTCCCAACGCGCGCTGTTTTGGTAAGTCGGGGAATCCGCTGCTTTGCTAATGGCGTATAATTAGCTTCAGAAAGCAAAAAGGCTCTAGCATTTCTGCTAGAGCCTTAAATATGGCAGGGGTGGAGAGATTCGAACTCCCAACACGCGGATTTGGAACACGTAATTTCGCTGCATTAAAGACACAATCAAACAACTAACCTGACTATGTTGGCATGTCTCATATGGGAATTACGCAAGCGAATAGACTGCAATACGCTCACCACGGAATGTTATTTACAAATAGTATCGAGAACCACTGACCAACTAACACCACGTCTAAACTTCGAGCTAAATTTCCGACTATGTCTTTAGCAATGGATACATTGTAGCCATTCAACCAGCGATTAGTGGGACTGCCCTACCATTATCAGGGTTTAACATTCAGTAAATAACTTAAAGTATCTTAGGGTCGCTTTCACAGACAACGCCTAAAGTATGGCGATGATACTCTTTGTTACGCGATTATATCTCTGTCGATATACTCGCAACTCTTCAAGACAATACAGCTTGTTGATATAAAGGCATAATTTGTTGATAAGCCTCGTCGTAAAGATTCGTTTTTAACAAGCTATATTTTTCAATCATAGTCAGTGTTTTAAATTCATCTGTTGCCTTCTCAAAAGAAACTGAACCAATAATTAGTTGACTATTAGTTGAAAGACCGTCGATACATAAATCGAAAAGCTTTTTCGCTGTATGTGGGTCAGGGTCTTGCTGTTTAGGCGAATCGATTACCACAGGAAGCATTGGGTTTGTTGATTTATCTTCTATCGTTTTAAGAAGAGCATAGTGATAAGCCAATATAGCTCTTGGAGCACGGCTACCTGTTTCGCTCTTCGAGATCGGACCGTATTGAAGAATAGTGCCAACTTTCGGATCTTTAATACCTAACTCAGTTTGTGCCAATTTTAATGACTCTTTGAATTTGTCATTAATTTCTTTGGAGCGCTTTTTATCATCGAACTTTGCAATCTCTTCGGATAGCTCAGTTCTAGCGACATCTAATTCACCTATTTTCTGTAGCAACTCATTAATCTGCTCATCGAAAGTGAACTCAACCTGCTTACTTGCTTGTGATTTAATAACGTCTTGAAGAGTCAAGTGTTCTTTTACTTCCTGAAGCATACCTTTCAGCTCAGAGCTTAACTTTTGAGCATTTTTCAAATCTTCTTTGATACTTGTAATTTTCTCATCATATACTGACTTTTGCTCATACAATTCGGGGACGATTTGTAAAAGCTTATCTCTATTTTCAAGTACCGCATATTTGGCTTCTAAGCCTGCCGATGGCGATAGAGAATCGATGTTATTTTCATCAAGCTGTCTTTTTGATTCTTCTATCTCAGCTACTAATTCATCTCGCAAAGATAAGACTTCAATTAGCTTGATTCTGTATTCTGTTTCTTCCTGATGCAAGTCTTGACACTTACGAAGGAACCGCTCTAATAATTCTTCATAATATTCAACATCAACATCAAAAAGTACTCTTCCAAATGATTCTTCGAAACGCTTCTTTGCAGCTTCTAGAGCTTTTAATGTTGCTCTGATTTCTTCGAGGTCGATATCAATTAAATTAATCTTTCCTTGAAGCTTATAATATTCCTTGGGCTTTACACCTGTATGGAAGTTTAAGATGTTTTTCTGCCAATCTTTGTACATTGCCAAGCTACTGAATGAATCTAAAATCTTCCCCCAGCCACTATCTTGATCAATATAAAAAGGAAGGTAAAGACTTGCTGGCTGTGCTTGCCCTTGAACCAAGTTACTCTTAGTAACAAGCTCTAAGTTGAAATCAAAGATATCTCTTACAGCTAATGCAATGTCTGTACGTGAATTAGAGGTGACTAAGTGTTTCTGTCCTTCAGTGATATCAAATATGGAAATACGTTTTTCGTGTCGAACAAAAGCATAATCACGATCATTAACACAAATAACCACTTTTGAAATGAAGTTATCATCCTTCCACTTTTTATCTAGACGAACATCAGCACCTAATGTGTGATATAAGCTCTTGATAAAGCTAGATTTACCTGTGTCGTTCTCACCCGTAATTATATTTATATCTGGTGAGAATTCGAAGAAGAACCCTTTCTTATCACGAAGTGATAATATATGAACACTTTTGAAGTAGATGCTTTTCATATCTCACCTCCCTCTAATAGCTTCTGGATTATTGAATAAACAACGATACATTCTTTCTTCCCTTGCTTTAGAGCCAATGTATAGTCCGGACAAAGTGCATCAATTTTTTGCATGGTTTCAATTACGTATAGTTTTAAATCCGAATGGATCTTAACCTCGTCGTAAAGGCTAACTGCATATTCTAAATATACAGTCGACGGATTCTTTGTATTTCGATTAAGGTCCATACAGAGTTGTGAGAACATTGCTTTAAGCGGAATGAGCTGGAAAGGTGTCTTACCGAGATCACTAAATACAGTTTTCGTCATTTCCCAATCAGGCTTCATGCTGTTGCTTGCATTCAACGAATCAAGAACACCGTTAAATGCTTGGGATGAAAAACCTTTTCGAGAAATAAGGTCTGCAAAATCAATGATATCTGCTGACTTTACCTTAGATTTGTCTCGGCATTCTCGTTCAAGTAAAGACGCTAATACATTAATACTCAAGTTAGAGCTATCCCCAAACTTCTTGCTAAGGAAGTCGCACAGCTTACCTTTTAAATGTGTAATATGATCCTCTAGGCTCAGTGAGGATTGAACAAAACTCATCACAGAAAGATCAATGCTAGCATCATCAAGTTTTACTTGTTCTTTCAATGCTTGTTTAAAGCTAGTCTTATATTCATCCTTTACCTCATCCGCACTAAACGAAGATTTACCGCCGTTCTGTTCGCACAAGTTAAATGAAGCATTAGTAACAAACATTAACTTAGGCGAATAATCAGAAAAATTCTTATGGTGAATGAATAATTTACCAACGATAGATACTGGCTTTTTCTTCGTGCTACTACTAAGAGAAGATGCAGTCCAATGCGACTCTCTGGTTTTTACCTGCGCAAAAATAAGATCTTTTGGGGAAACTTCATCATCTAGAATAAGAACATCATCATGATACTCGAAGATAAACACGTAGTTCTTTCCATCCAGTTCATATTCCAGCATTTGAGATAACGCCCAGCAAGTCTGATAATCAAATCCACGTTGAGCAACCTCACCACCTCTTTCAGACTGCGGAATACTAATCAAAGCTTCAGCTAAACCCATACTCTCCCTTATGCATTGCTAAATGGACTAACATAATCACATTACCTATCCGATTGAATGCAAATTGTAGCATGGGAAGTATATCTAATAACTGACTTTTACTCTTAAGGCTATGTTCTAATTCAAACTTTTAAATGTTAAAGATTGGCATAATAGAAAAGCTAAAGGTAGGCAGTGATCAAAGAATCAATTAACCGCCTCTTTTATCAGCACAGCTAACGAACTAAGTGAATAGCTAGTATCAAATACTAACATAACTAACTGATTTGCATAATTTAACCCGTCAATTTCGCCACATATCTTTAGCAATGTATCCATTGCCGTGTTTCCAATAACTATCATTAGAACCATCCCAACAACGAAACCTCCTGTACATCACCAGAGAATGGCAGCAATCGTTCCACTCACTGCTACCACCTGTTCTAAAATTGAAAGCCAGACCCCTTTCGGAATCTGGCTCTGTAAGTGTTACGCGATACTACGCTGCTAGTTTTTCAGTATGTTCTCGGCTGTACTCTTCTAGCATGGAAACTGCTTCTTCAACCTCGATAGGATGGAAAATCAATGTCATATCGACCCTTGGGTACTTACGCACTAACCATGATAGGAGTGGCAACATGCGAGGCGTTACAGGTAACTTAGATTCCAGTAGCTTACGTCCCTTCGAATTTGCTAAATCTTGTTTAGTGATACCTTCTATACCGTCAGTCTCAAACATAGAGACCATCTTATCGTAATGACCTCGTGGAGCGCGTTTTGGAGCCTCTGGTAGCCCCCATTTACCTTGAGTGATAGCTCGTAACATCTGTACCTTGAAAATGCCCTCTGAGCCATCTCCTAGGTATTTAACACCAGTTCCCTTGAGATAACTACGAACCTTATAGAAGTCCATCCAATTGTCCCAATCTTCCATCGTTTTTAGGCAGTTGTTTACACGCCACTCGTCGAAATAAGTACGAGCATCTAAACCTTCATCAACGGTATTCCATGGAATAGTATCGAACGATAGGTGCTCTACCATTTCACCGCTTTTAGGGTGACGAACTTCCACCATACGAGGGTTTACGGGGCGACGTTTAAAGTCATATTCGAGGTTAAGTGTCTGTTCGATATGGATAGAAATCAGGTCGAGTTCCTTTAACCATTGGTCACGCGCTGAAGCTAAGTGTTTACGTGCAACTTTCTGACCCGGATAACGATCTAAGAACAACTCGACCATCCACTCATTTTCATCTACGCCTTTCGGTGCTTTTATCCCTGCTTTAGCGCATATAGGTTTTGTATATCCTAATTCAGCAGTCAATTGTCCACGAGTCTTCATAGAGATAATCTGTTTAGCATGGTGCTTTAGTTGCATCATGTCTTCGCCACTGACTTCAGTACAGATTTGCTGGAAGCGTTGTGCTAATGGACCGTCTAAGCATTGCTCTAATTGCTCTTCTGTGGCATTGCACAACCAACCGTCTGTGGTGGCTGAAATTATCTTAATGTCATCGCCATAACGCTCGCAAAGCTTGCCAATAACCTCAAGCATGGTAGCGCGAACATAAGACGTGCAGTATGCCCCGTAGTGCGCGTTAGTCACTGGTGAGTATGGGATGTTCTTACTCAATCCTGTAGCAAGATCGAACCCTTTTGAGTTGCTGCACCCCTGCAAAGTTTTGCCATAAAGCGAGTTACCTACCAACTTCCATAGCCCGCTGTACAGCTCATTTCCTGCTTTCTTGTACTTGGAACGTTGCTTACGAATGATAGTGGTGAAGTCCTTATACATAGATGTCGAACCCTCAACCCAAGGGATTACCATTCCATGTAAGATCTCAATTTCACACCCAATATCGTGCGCCAGTTGAAGCTCTGGCGACGTTACATAAGTTTCCCCTTCCATCGGATAATAGATGCCACGAAGATCGGTTCGACAAGGCATGACAGGAAATCGGATACCGTCTGGATGTTTAAAGCGAACATACGCAAAACCCATGGTATCACCTAGATAGTCTTCAATATTCTTAGATTCGAAGGTATTAGGGTAATCGGCCTTTTTAGAGTTGACTAAGCTGGTCGTGTACGCGCCGCTCAAATCATAATCAAAATAGTCACCTTTTTCAGATACCCCAAAGTAAGCTCCAAAATTACAACCACCAAACAAGGCTGAAACTGCAAGGTTATCGGTGTACTCTCGACTAACCGTTTTCGATATATCGTATGTGTTGCGAATAGCATTACTTTTTGCATGATAATACTGCTTTTTACGAGTCTCATATCCTAAAAAGTCATGCATTGCGGCTGTACTACCACACGTATGTCGGAACAACGACACACCAAGATTGCCTAATGTCGAAGGCAGGCTATTCAGCTCCAGACCAATATCTTCACGAAGGTCAACCAATGCGAACTTCTGCATCCGTAAACCATATTCCAAGGCAACATCCGCATCGCGAACCGCATACCGATTAAACAGACTAGTATCCTTACAATACAGGTCATCCATTCGCTCTATCATGTTGTCTGGTAGCGTCATTTTGGGGAAACCGCACTGCAACCCTAGCTCCTCAAGTGATGCCTTGCTACTCAACAAAGTTGTATCGATGAAGCGAAGCTTAGTTTCAAAAGCGTTATTTGATGAAGAGTAGAACTTGGTGTTTTCTATTTTATATTTACTGCGCCCGATGGAGTCCAGAGCGATACCGTAAGCACCGCGACCAGAGGTTACTGTACCTTGAACGACTGTTAGCGAGTTTTTATGGTTCTTGTTATTTTTACCGATGTTCCAAAACTCTTCGAAAGAAGCGATATCAGCACGAAGAAAATGAGCATAGATAAAGGTCTGCTCAGGCCATTCTTCGATGAAACCACGTGCTTTAGCTTTTATCAGTAATTCTTGGATGAATTTGTCAAAGCCGATCTTATAACCTTTCTTGGTAAGCTGCTTACGCTTATCCATTTCATCTTCTTTCGACAGACCTTGATCACGACACTGCTTAATCAGTTTCGCCATGTCGGTATGTTTCACGCCGCTAAACGACTTATCACCAATGCGAACACTGTAGGAGTAGCAAAGAATATCGTTCTTACCCGTCTCATGGTTAAAGACCCACTCAGAGTCTATCGATATATGGATAGCTTTACCCTTACCACGCATTGCCGCCCATGGAGCAGATTTAATCCCCTCTAAGTATCGATTAATACGTTTATCTATTTCCTTTTTAGCTTCCTCACGTCCTCGCAGCTCAGCTTCGAACTTGCTAACTTGATCATCTAAAAGCAATGGTTTTGTATCGAAGAACGTGGACTGCAGGAAGTCTTCTAATTCGTGCTCAGTTTCGCGCATCAATTGATATGTTGTTTTTGGGGCTGTTTCTAACGTTTTCATCTTTATTTATCCATTCGTTAAAATAAAAAAGACGAAGTACATCCATGACCGGACACACTTCGTCGGTTATCGGATATAGAAAGATTGGTAATAAAGAGGTGCTCGGAGATGAGACTAGTTTAGAAAAGGCTGGTATAGAATGGTGCGCACGAAGGCAGTGGTTTGCTAGACCGTATTACAGCGATATTATTCTTACTTAAACTTCGCTGTGCGAGCCCATGACTTAACAAACTTGATTAGTTGCAAATAGCCAATGCTATCGACACCTTTCTTTTCAACGTTGTTATTCATACAGGTACGCACATACTTCATTAAATAAGCAGATTGCTGCATTGTTCCATGTTCATCTTCGCAACTCTCGATACAGTGAGCGAGTAGTCCTCCCATTGTTCTGCGGTTACCCTGCGGACAATCTTGACCACATTTTTTGATCATTTCGATTAAGTCTTTCAGTTTCAGAGTGTTCATATCATTTACCTTCGTACGATTAGTGAGTGAATAGGATTTTAGTTAGATCAGGTTGTACAAACTTACCAGCTTCATAAGAAACCAGCGCATCATGTAACGCGTCAGCGACCTTCTCACGGGCTTCTAATTGGGAGATAGGCAGGAAGCTCAATATCGCATCACCCTCACCACGAATCAGAATGCCGTTATGATCTCGACCATTACAAGTCTCGACCGCCTCGATAGTAGAACAACGAACGTGATTACCTTTGCCTAGGTTGATAAAGCTATCTGAGTTGATCACCTCATCAGTACAAGCATCAGCATCGGCAACAGTTCTACCCTCTTTATCTGAAAGCTTTGCGTAGGAAACTTGTCGTCCTTTACCTTCGAGAAAAATAATTAAGTCTTCTAATCGAATAATTGAGGCAATTAATTTCATAGCTAGTGTGTTGCCATCTAGTGTCTGGATGAAACCTTTTTTCTGTGTCTTACGAGCCATTTTGTAGTCCTCTCGGGTGTTTAAAGAACGTTTAGCATACCCTTCAAAAATATATAATCAACACCACAAAAATACATAACCACTTGATTTAAAACAACTAAAAACATCAACAATGACTAAAAAAACCAAGAAAGTGAATAAGCAAATTTTAATCACGACGGTTTGCGCCCTCTTCTTGGCGTAAAACTTCTTCGAACAAAAAACATACGAAGTCTTTCTGAATGAATAATCAAGATGCCACTCGTTAAAATAATTTTTTTCTTTCTTGTTTGATCGAACAAATGTTGATCAATAAATCTCTTCTTATAGACTGGATATGTCTGAACAAAGTAAAGCTGTACTACTTAGAAGCAACAAAACCCAACCCTACTACACTAAATTTCAAACATTGTTTTTAGTGCAATGGGACAGTGCTGAATTTAGAACAGAATGAGCACAGCAATGACAAAGTGAATCATCGTGACTAGATAAAGAAACGAACATCAGCAACACTTCTACATTGCTAACACTGGTTGTGAAATTTATCTTTAATATCTTCGTAACTCGACATATCGAAGCCGTCGTCAATACGAACTCTGAATCATCAACGTAAGAAAAAAAAGAAGCAGAGATACCCCCTACTCCTTCAATCACTAGAGAACGTCTAGCTCATCCAGAACACCACCGATTAAGGCTCCACTGACAAACCCGATTGCACCACCAAGCACAACACCTTGAGGGCCAAACCTAGCTCCAAGTGCAGTCCCGTACTGTGCGCCTTTCAATCCAGTTGAAACGCTAGGCTTAAACCATCGTTGTTGAAGCATGATTCGATCATATGCTTTCATCATGATTCTCCTTTCCTATATATGAAAAAGAGGCGTACTCAATTAAGAATACGCCCCCTTAGATTTTTACCAATGCAGCTTTAGTGAGAGTGACCGCACACCTGACAGCTACCATCATCATATGCACGCTCACCACATGCAGGACAGGTTGTAACTAATATTGTTATTGATTTAATCGCCATGAAAAGGCTCCTTCTTGTTGGTTTATTAGGGTGTTGCGGAGCTCATTGATACCTCAGCCTAGAGAGTTCCAATTTCGAAGCTGAGATATCGTGAGCCAAGCTCCGCAACAAAACTTATAGTGCTTTACCTTTCGGGGTATCAGAGCCGCATTGAGTTACATCAGTAACATGACCGTTCATGGTTCCGCAGACATCCGCTTTCCATTGCACGATGGCACCGTAAGATGATGTGTTCTGAATACCTGCTTTACCATTCCATTGTGGCTCTAGCAGTTCTTTCATTTTCGAGATATCGCCCGGATTACCGCCGAACGTGCCACCTGCGAATACTGAAGATGCGAATAGTGAAGTTAGACCTAGCAGGATGATTAATTTTTTCACTTTTGTTTTCCTTAAATACGTAATGACGCCGCTTATAAGAGACGGCATTAACGTGATTGATGATTAGTTTAAAGAGGGTGAACGACAGGGTGTGTCGCTCGGATATAGAAATATTGAAATGATTGATGAATGCCTTGTAAGGCATACCTAGAGGTAGCTAATGAAAGTTATAGCAATATCAGTAACCTTATGAAAATTAGCTAGAAATAATCAGGTTCTTTCTCAGTGCGACACCACCTGACGAGTGACCTATCTACAATGCGTAGAATGAAAGAGCATGACAAACTAGCGAAACGACTTGGCATCATCCTGACCCGTTTAAATACGGGTGAGAAGTTGCATCTGGATGATTTAAGTCGTGAATTTGGGGTAGCAAGAAGGACGTTAAATCGTGACTTCAATGAACGGTTAAATTACCTACCTATACAACGTGACGGAGCTTGTTACTCGTTAGACCCTAAGTTCTTAGGCAGACAGACCAATAATGAGCTATCTCTCCTGCTGTTAAACATGGGGTTCGATACTTTGTTTTCGGGTAAGCACTATCTAAGTAATGGCGTACTGAACAACAAAACCGCACCACCTTTTCTCTTCAAGAACCCACAAGTAGAGGACATTAGTGAATGTGCTTCGGTGTTCGAGAAACTTATCGAATCGATACAACGACGAAACGTGATTAGCTTTAACCATGAAGGGAAAACCTACGATGAGTTTTTCGCATACAGGCTGATAAATGACTCCGGCTACTGGTACATCGCTGGGGCACAGAGAAACCGCTTAGAGTCTCTCAGAGTGGCTAAGATTCGTGAGTTAGTGCGTTACGAGGATAAATACTCTCCTGACTCTAGCGTTGAGCAGAAGCTAACTGGTTGTGGATATGAAGATGAACGACTCAATCCCGTTGAAGTTCTTATACAGATGAGTATTAAAGGGGTAGAAGCTTTCTTAAATGAAGGTAACTCTGATGACTTCCAAGTATTGAAAGAGCTGGATTCAGGGGATGTGTTCATTAGTCACGAAACCAAGAACATTTCAGAATTACTACGTCAACTTAAAACATGGTTACCTCATGTAGAGGTGCTCTCACCTGATTGGATACGTTACTTGTTGAAGCAAGAGCTCCAAACGTATCTAGACTCAACCAAGTAGAAGGCACTGAGCTGATTGAAGTACGTCGTTGGGCTTGTTGATGGTTCGTTGAGATGAAATGCAATCACCAAGCATAATGTCGTTTCTGTTCTCTGTTGTAGTCACTCCATGTCATAAAGAAACCACTATGCACCGGTTTTTAAGCTTTCGATGTTAGATATGGGAACTGGAGTGTTTTAATAAACTTCGAACCGATACCAGCTAAGGGAAGACTCAAAACGATGCTGTTTTTTAGCGAAGGTAACTAAACAGATAAATAACCTGCCACCTGGCTGGGTACTATTAATGACTTATCTATCAGTAAGTTCATGACTCAGGCACCAATAAGATCTCACCAAATCATTATCCGCTAGATAAATTTTTTCCAAATTAGCACCACGAAATTCACTCCCATTGCCACTGACGCAATGGGTGTTTCTATTACTCCATAAACCTTCCAACACGGTGCAACGGATGTACAATCCTTGAGTTAGGTTTATCAATTAAGTGCTAATACCCCATCACACATTCACCAGCATGAACTGATGAACAGGACAAAACCACAGAGCATTTTTCCTTTACGCACTCCGGTCAAGTTCCTGTTCATCACAACACTAATAAGCGCTATACATCTTCCGCCATTACCTTAATCTCCTCGAAGCAGTCCATTGATAGATACGACAGAAAATTACTTTCCCACATCGAATAGAACTCAGCGACACTGGATTCAATAATGGGAACTTCTCCCATGTAACGGATGTAAGCCACACCATGACCAAAATCAAAGTCGATTTCTTTCTCAAGTTCAGGCATCAATCCGCAGTAGCTAAAATCAGTGATGTAATCAAAAACCCATTGGTCATTAAGCCTAGTGATACGGATCTCCACAGGGTGGTATCCTCCATCCTCAATTGAGTAAGCTCTATTTCTAACATTTATCGTTATTACTTGAGTTGAGGACGAAACCTTTCCAGACTCGTTACAAATCCGGTTTAAAGCATTTTGAAGGTCTATGCTAATAGGCAGCACGAATCGCTCAACATCAAATTGAAGAGTTAAGTTCATATAAATTCTCATTGTAATAATTAAGTAAACCGCCTCAGGACGAGGCTAGGTATAAAGGATTAATCAGGGTTAGAGGCTAGTGCTCGAAGCTCTGTTTTCACCACTTCATAGCGTTCAGACACCTGATGTAAGAACACATTATCGGGTACAGGATCAAGGATAGAGATAGTTCGCAGGATAGCCGCTAAGAACCCACTTGAATTACTACTTCCACCTGTTATTACTGGCTTCAACGCTGTCGACTTGAGGGTTTTACCTACTTGATCATCGAGCAGTGCAAAGATAGCTTCAAGGCGTACCCAGCTGTTCGAGAACAATCCTGACGACGAGTTTTTAGAAACACGTATATAGAACTCCTGATCATCTTCTTTGTAGGCAATCTGGTACTCTAGAAAGCTCTCAGACTTAGGACTAAGCTTTGGACTCTGCCCTTCTTTAACAATGGTGAACAGATCAACCTCGTTCTCCTTTTCAACTTTTTGGCTCATACAAATTCCTCCTTATTCAGCCAATTCGATGAGCATTTTCATCGCTTGGGTAGTATTACTCGTGGAACCCATAACAAAACTCCCACTTCCATCGTCAGCATGGACACAGCACGCAAAGACATAGGGTTCAGTCTCGTCTGGTAGCAAAATGACAAACTCAGGGTTTTCTATCGCATAAGACAGAATGACCTCGGTATCTTCATCTACGTCAGCTAAGTCTTGATCAGTATCACCTCGCTCAATCAAGATCAGGCAGGTGGAAACTTCCTCCCAAAATTTCTCAGCCTCATCACGATCACCAGACCAAGGAAGCAATAGTTGATGCATCAATTGCTCTTTAATCGGTAAAGGCAACTCCAACTGTTCAGCATCAATAAGGCTTTTCACGACTTTCATTGAATCTCTCCATCTAAATTCCAGATACAAAAAAGCCCCTGAATAGAACTAACTATTCAGGGGCTATCGACTAAATCTTAATATTAATTTTCAAATGACTTAGGTTCGGGTAGAACTAGATTCTCACTAGCTCTTTCAACCATATCAGACAGGGCATTCGCTCCACGCTCTAGTGCTGACCTATCAAAGTGCCTATAATGCAAGGTGCTTGAAATATCGCTATGGTTAAGAAAACGCTGTACTGATGTAGCATCTAGACCGCTATGATTCAGAAGGTTGGAGCAGGCAGAATGTCTACTGGTATGGAACACAACCCCGTCAGGATCAATCCCCGCCCTCTCTAGTATCAACTTCAAAGCTTTACGTGGTGGTGAGATATGTGTCCCTTCACGACTACCAGGAAATATATAGAGATTCCCCGGTTGCTTTAAGTCCCTAAGCTCATAGAGCAACTCTAACATCAGGTCAGATAGATAAATTTGATGCGATTTCTTGTTCTTAGTGGTTTTAATAAATAACGTTCGATTATCAAAGTCAACGTCCTGCCATTGTCTCTCAAGTAGCTCAGAAATTCTGCATCCTGTTACCCACAGAAGCGCTATCAGATTCCCCTTCACCTTACAGTAATAAGTTCGAGCAACCTTTATCAGTAAAGCCGTTTCTTCAATATTTAAGAATCGCTCCCTTGCTCCCGTTTCAGGTAACAAACTAACTTTCGTAGCGTGATTAGGTAGATCAAAAACCTTAGCTGATAGAGAACAAAGCCCCTTAACGAGCGCAATGACCCTGTTGTTAGTCGCTACGGAATAAGGTTTACCTTTGTAAGTCTCAGTGGCTAGGTGGGACTGAAGCTTCATGATTGCGTGTGTAGAAAGCCTGTCCATCTGATATTTGTAGATTGGTTTACACCGCAAGAAGCGTGTTTCATCGTCTCTCCATGACTTTTTACGCGTCTTTGCCCACGGTAGATAAGTTTCGTGGAAGAAGGTGAAAACATCAGGCATCACAACAGCAGAGCGAGAGTCTCGTTCAATCTTTGGATCAATACCCTCAGCGATTTGTACCTTGAGCTTACGCGCTTTAGCTCTTGCTTCTTCTACCGATAAATCCGGCCACCTAGCAATAGTGATGCTTGATTTCTTCCGGCTCACTGGTGATACATAACGTAGGTGGAAGCGTCGATTTTGAGTACGTCCAACGAGCACCTTCAAACCAATTACACTGTTATCTCCTCCACCGTCAGACCACTCCAAATCGTTAGAGCGAGAATCAGTACTGGGACCAGATAAGGTTTTCATTATCGAATTGGTCAGGTTGATTGTTCTATTAAGCGTCATGACAAAATACTCCTATTTCTATCAGTCACTTAATTTTTATATATGTCTGAAGGGGAGTAATGTTACTAGAGTGTGATAGATACTCACATGTCTGTCTTTACTTGAAATCAGTAACTTGCTCTAATTAGTTATTAAATTACAAATGGTTATCGTTAATGAATCAACTGTCCGAAGTAATAGTATCCCTGTTAAATGACCATTCATTCCCTTCCATGGTACGCCTTGATGGACAATGGGGAGTAGGTAAAACCTATTTCGTCGAAAATAATTTACGCCCTTATTTAGAGAAAAAACACCGAAAGACTGTTTTCTTCTCTCTAACGGGCATTAATGACCTAGACGACTTCAGAGATAAACTAATATCAAGCGTCTTTTTTTCAGAGAAAGTTGATGAAAGCCTGATGAAAGGAATAGCCAGCAGTGCGTTAACAGCTTTAGACAAAGCTAGTGAGAACGGAGGGCTTATTTCATCCATCCTAAAAGGTTCCGCAGGAGTAGCCAAACATACTTTGCTGAATAAAGTTAGCAATGTTGTTGTGATCTTAGATGATTTAGAAAGAGTGAACGATTCCAAACTCGAAGGGGCTATTGTGGGTGAATGCCTACAACTGATCAACGATAATGACTTAGAGTTCATATTCATCATGAACTCTGAGAAATCATCAATTGACGGTGGGATGTTAGAAAAGGCATTTTCAGATCGAGTCTACTTTAAAAGACCTCTTTCAGATGTTGTAGAGATCGCGTTCGGTCATCATGAGTACTTTACTGACTACGGCTCCAACCTGTTAGAGCTAATCGAGAAGTATAAATTCTCCAACCTCAGAGTATTAAAAAGGGCTAGCAACCGACTAAAAAACGTCTTTGATATAGTTAAAGGGGAAGATGAGCTTGATTTAAAGTCTAGCATGGAGATTTTAGGGGCTCAGGTTATAACTATTTGCTACCTATATTACTCGTGTGGAAAAACTGCCGACGAGATCAGCTTCGGATTAGATTATACGAAAAATATTCGCTTACCTGACAACGTACCTGACAACGATACTGAAGACGAGTTCAAACCCTTTAGAACTATGTATACCCCGACTATCGAACTCATTGAATATTGCTGTGGTAAACGACACTTAGTTCCTGATATCGACGCTATCGGACATGTACTTTCAAAGCCCTGCCCTATTGATAGGTTTATGTTTGAAAGACCATACCAATTAGATGAATCAACATTCTTAGATTTACTACAACAAACTGAAACCTATATCTTTCACCAAAAAAGTGTGTCACTTGTTAAGTGGTTCCAAGCGTGTGAAAACTACAGATACTTATTGGAAAATGGCTTTATCAGTGACGATGTTAAACAGTTTCTTGAACAAGTCGAAAAACTTGCCGATCAGAAACTCTTTGACGGCACTGAGCTCAGCAGAAGAACTCATAACTTAAACTTGTCAACAGAACTAATAGAAAATTTATTCGAGTATCATAAGACTCGCTGGTTAGCTTCAAACAGCGAAGTTTTAAATAACTCACTTTATACGAGAACCAAAGAATCCTGGGCTAACGTCGATTCAGAGTTTTACAACAAACATCGTTCAGGCCCCTTTATCAAGCTGTTTTCTACAGGTCAATGGATCGAAGCTATAGATAATTGGTCAACTAAAGATATAGGGTTATTTTCGAACTACCTATTTGAAGCATACAGACCAGTCAACATAGCCAGTTTCTTCCGAGAAGATATAAATACAATGAAGAAGCTAACAGAGAAATTATCAAATCAGATCGAGCAAATGGATGCAGGATTATCGAAGGGAAGCCGGATTCTTGTTATCAAGGCTCTAAAATACGGTTTAACCAAAATGTCAGAGAGTGAGGAAACTTCTGTAACTAAAAGTTGAACACGGTGGTCTGCTAATTTCATCAGGATTTATGGATATTGTGAGGCTCTGGGATAAATATCAGAAGCCGTCTTTAGCAATAGTATATTGCCGTCATTCTCGTTTTGCTCAGCGTTGCAATCTCACTTCTAATCATCACCACAGCATGAATAAACGAACATCGGCAACACTCCTACATTGCTATAACTAGGTGTGAGATTTAACGATGAGCAGAGAACTGACAAGTCTTAGATATCCTTTCCACTTACGATATCTGAAAATTTTCACAGCCTCTTACGTGTGTTCATTTGAGCCACTATCAAGGTATTTCATAGTTAGCACACTCGATACAGATCACATAAAAAAGCTTTAAAACCAGTAAGCTAGATAAGTAAAATAAACTTTAAATATCGTAATTCATTAAACCATTCTGGGGAAGGCAAGATGCCTAAAGTAGTCTTAGATACTAATATTCTACGTGAAAATGCTATCGACAAGAGTGATATGGCGATGCTCGCTCGCTTGGCTAGAGAAAGCGCTTTAGAGGTGTATATACCCAACATAGTTAAGCGAGAATACCTAAGTCAGCAATACCTTGACCTATCAGAGCACTGTCAAAAAATATCTAGTTCACTACAAGCTATTCGCAAGAAAATGAGTAACTCGCATCCCAACCATCAATATGTAGAAGGGATGAGTAATCAATTAAAGCAGTTAAGAGAGGGGCTTGAGTCGCCTATTTATGACAGTTTTTCTGACTGGATGAAAGATAACTGTATCGAGGAGATCGCTTTTATACCTGTTGATATCGTTTCTATTGTTGATGAATATTTTTCAGGCGGTGGTGTCTTTAAAAAAGCGAAACACCGAGACGATTTTCCCGATGCTATGATATCGAAGGGGATTCTTACCTTAGCCGCCAGTGGCCCCGTCATAGTTCTTTGCAAGGATGGCAACTTCCATGAAAAGTTATCTAAATATGAAAATGTTACCGCTATAAAAACCTTACGTGAATTTTTAGACACTCCAGACATAACAGATATTCTCGAAGAGCTTGACAAGAAAACAGAGAAGATCGAACTGATTAAGAACGTATTAGCTTCAGGTGATTCACAAGAGATGCTTGAGAAGTTTCTTCTATCCGAAGGAGCAAGTATTGAGGATATTTATCTAACTGGTGATGAGCTTTCTGGTACAGAGTACCTACTGCTGGAAAGCTCCTACAATGAAGATATACAGTATATCGATGTGTCTTCAATCCATAACATAGCGTTAGGTGACATCAGATATATCAATGATGATATGTATAGTGTTGATGTTCAATTTGAAGCCAAAGCCTCAGTTAATTACGCTGCATATTATGGAGACTTTATTTCTCTAGATGATAAGAGTCAGGAACAGATTGAAATCGATAGTATGAATGGTGATGGTTATTGTGATTGTTCGGAGTTTAAGGTTGTAATATTTTTGGGAGCTATCGAAATATATTTAGACTCTGATTTAACTCCAGAGAATCTTACTGTCCACATGCAGTACTTTAGTGCGGACAATACAAACGTATCAGGTGTTATTGAAGTGAAGAGCGCTACTATTTTGGAATGACCGGATATAGACCATACCAGTCGCGAATTTCTATGAAAGGTGTTCGTTGGCAATATTCACTCTAGGTAGTTGCAAAGGCGATTCATAGCTGTATAGCTCACCACGAGGTTGAAACTGAAAGTACAGGATATGTACCGGAAGTGTTTTAGAGAGGCTTTATGAACGTTTATGATGAGCTTTTGATGGGGTTGATAGGTAGGAGATCTGAAAATCTCAATTTTTTATAATACTTGATGGCAAAAAGCCTCAACCGAAGTTGAGGCTTTTCATATCCCCTAAGGGAAGATGTGGCAGGGGTGGAGAGATTCGAACTCCCAACACGCGGATTTGGAATCCGCTGCTCTGCCAATTGGAGCTACACCCCTAAAAATTTTTACTACTTCAGATTCGAAAAAACCTCGCACTAGGCGAGGTTATCGAATAAGTGGCGGAGTGGACGGGACTCGAACCCGCGACCCCCGGCGTGACAGGCCGGTATTCTAACCAACTGAACTACCACTCCGCAGTGGTCAACTCACTAAGTGAGCGTCCATATCTCCAGGTCGGTCAACCTAAAGATTTAATTTAAAGCCTGGCGATGTCCTACTCTCACATGGGGAAGCCCCACACTACCATCGGCGCTATTGTGTTTCACTTCTGAGTTCGGCATGGAATCAGGTGGGTCCACAATGCTATGGTCGCCAAGCAAATTTTAAAATTCGGAAAGCTGTTAAATTCTCATCAAACTCATTCAAGCGTTTGGTATTTCTTTGAGTCCACAAAACCCCTTGGGTGTTGTATGGTTAAGCCTCACGGGCAATTAGTACAGGTTAGCTCAATGCCTCGCAGCACTTACACACCCTGCCTATCAACGTCGTAGTCTACGACAACCCTTTAGGACGCTTATAGCGTCAGGGAAAACTCATCTCAAGGCTCGCTTCCCGCTTAGATGCTTTCAGCGGTTATCGATTCCGAACTTAGCTACCGGGCAATGCCATTGGCATGACAACCCGAACACCAGAGGTTCGTCCACTCCGGTCCTCTCGTACTAGGAGCAGCCCCTTTCAATTTTCCAACGCCCACGGCAGATAGGGACCGAACTGTCTCACGACGTTCTAAACCCAGCTCGCGTACCACTTTAAATGGCGAACAGCCATACCCTTGGGACCGACTTCAGCCCCAGGATGTGATGAGCCGACATCGAGGTGCCAAACACCGCCGTCGATATGAACTCTTGGGCGGTATCAGCCTGTTATCCCCGGAGTACCTTTTATCCGTTGAGCGATGGCCCTTCCATTCAGAACCACCGGATCACTATGACCTGCTTTCGCACCTGCTCGAATTGTCATTCTCGCAGTCAAGCGGGCTTATGCCATTGCACTAACCACACGATGTCCAACCGTGTTTAGCCCACCTTCGTGCTCCTCCGTTACTCTTTGGGAGGAGACCGCCCCAGTCAAACTACCCACCAGGCACTGTCCGTAATCCCGATTCAGGGACCAACGTTAGAACATCAAAACTACAAGGGTGGTATTTCAAGGACGACTCCACCACATCTAGCGACGCGGTTTCAAAGTCTCCCACCTATCCTACACATGTAGGTTCAATGTTCAGTGCCAAGCTGTAGTAAAGGTTCACGGGGTCTTTCCGTCTAGCCGCGGGTACACTGCATCTTCACAGCGATTTCAATTTCACTGAGTCTCGGGTGGAGACAGCGTGGCCATCATTACGCCATTCGTGCAGGTCGGAACTTACCCGACAAGGAATTTCGCTACCTTAGGACCGTTATAGTTACGGCCGCCGTTTACCGGGGCTTCGATCAAGAGCTTCGACCGAAGTCTAACCCCATCAATTAACCTTCCGGCACCGGGCAGGCGTCACACCGTATACGTCATCTTACGATTTTGCACAGTGCTGTGTTTTTAATAAACAGTTGCAGCCACCTGGTATCTGCGACTCTCGTCTGCTCCATCCGCAAGGGACTTCACTGATAAGAGCGTACCTTCTCCCGAAGTTACGGTACCATTTTGCCTAGTTCCTTCACCCGAGTTCTCTCAAGCGCCTTGGTATTCTCTACCCGACCACCTGTGTCGGTTTGGGGTACGATTCCTTACAATCTGAAGCTTAGAGGCTTTTCCTGGAAGCATGGCATCAATGACTTCACTACCGTAGTAGCTCGACATCGTATCTCAGCGTTAAGAAAGTCCGGATTTACCTAAACTTTCCGCCTACGTACTTGAACCTGGACAACCGTCGCCAGGCCCACCTAGCCTTCTCCGTCCCCCCATCGCAATTGTAAGAAGTACGGGAATATTAACCCGTTTCCCATCGACTACGCCTTTCGGCCTCGCCTTAGGAGTCGACTTACCCTGCCCCGATTAACGTTGGACAGGAACCCTTGGTCTTCCGGCGAGGGAGTTTTTCACTCCCTTTATCGTTACTCATGTCAGCATTCGCACTTCTGATACCTCCAGCAGCCCTTACAGACCACCTTCAACGGCTTACAGAACGCTCCCCTACCCCACATACCCTAAGGTACGTAGCCGCAGCTTCGGTGTATAGCTTAGCCCCGTTACATCTTCCGCGCAGGCCGACTCGACCAGTGAGCTATTACGCTTTCTTTAAATGATGGCTGCTTCTAAGCCAACATCCTGGCTGTCTGAGCCTTCCCACATCGTTTCCCACTTAGCTATACTTTGGGACCTTAGCTGGCGGTCTGGGTTGTTTCCCTCTCCACGACGGACGTTAGCACCCGCCGTGTGTCTCCCGGATAGTACTTACTGGTATTCGGAGTTTGCAAAGGGTTGGTAAGTCGGGATGACCCCCTAGCCTTAACAGTGCTCTACCCCCAGTAGTATTCGTCCGAGGCGCTACCTAAATAGCTTTCGGGGAGAACCAGCTATCTCCAGGTTTGATTGGCCTTTCACCCCTAGCCACAAGTCATCCGCTAATTTTTCAACATTAGTCGGTTCGGTCCTCCAGTTGATGTTACTCAACCTTCAACCTGCCCATGGCTAGATCACCTGGTTTCGGGTCTAATCCTAGCAACTGTACGCCCAGTTAAGACTCGGTTTCCCTACGGCTCCCCTAAACGGTTAACCTTGCTACTAAAATTAAGTCGCTGACCCATTATACAAAAGGTACGCAGTCACACCACGAAGGTGCTCCTACTGCTTGTACGTACACGGTTTCAGGTTCTATTTCACTCCCCTCACAGGGGTTCTTTTCGCCTTTCCCTCACGGTACTGGTTCACTATCGGTCAGTCAGTAGTATTTAGCCTTGGAGGATGGTCCCCCCATATTCAGACAGGATATCACGTGTCCCGCCCTACTCGTTTTCACTGATTATGATGTGTCGGTTACGGGGCTATCACCCTTTATTGCGAGACTTTCCAGACTCTTCACCTGCATCATTAAAAGCTTAAGGGCTAATCCAATTTCGCTCGCCGCTACTTTCGGAATCTCGGTTGATTTCTCTTCCTCGGGGTACTTAGATGTTTCAGTTCCCCCGGTTTGCCTCCTGTTGCTATGTATTCACAACAGGATACTTGCTTATGCAAGTGGGTTTCCCCATTCAGGAATCCCAGACTCAAAAGGTTATTACTACCTAATCTGGGCTTATCGCAAGTTATTACGCCTTTCATCGCCTCTGACTGCCAAGGCATCCACCGTGTACGCTTAGTCACTTAACCATACAACCCGAAAGGGTCTCTGTTTTACTTTCGCTTTTGAAAAGCGAAAACAAACTAGTATGGCAACTAACCAAGGTTTTTGGTTGTCATCAAGAAGGGTTAATTCCTGATAACTGTTTGCCGGACTCAATTGTGAATCAAACTAAGTTTGATTCGAATACAAGACACTTGAATGTGTTTGTTGTGTTTACCTAATGAAAGATAAACATTGAGAACTTTTAAATTTGATTGAATTACTCGTAAGTAAATCAATCAGTCAGCTTTCCAAATTGTTAAAGAGCATGAGACTTTAAGAACCAGTGTTCTAAAATTCACATTTTCTAAAGACTCTCAGGGTCAAACACACCAACCAACGACAAAAGAAGTGGTTTGGATATGACTATAACCAAGAATATTTAGAGAATGGTGGGCGATACCGGGCTCGAACCAGTGACCCCCTGCTTGTAAGGCAGGTGCTCTCCCAACTGAGCTAATCGCCCACGATAGTTTTAATTCCTTCGCGGAGAAAGAATGGTGGGTCGTGCAGGATTCGAACCTGCGACCAATTGATTAAAAGTCAACTGCTCTACCAACTGAGCTAACGACCCAATGGTATCCCGTAGGGGAGTCGAACCCCTGTTACCGCCGTGAAAGGGCGGTGTCCTAGGCCTCTAGACGAACGGGACACTGCAATTCATCTCTACTTTAAAAGTAGAAACAAACTTCGAAGAACTTGGGAGTTCTTCATCTCTTTGCTTTTCTAAACCTAATCAATCTGTGTGGACACTCATCGTAAGTATCTTCGTATAAGGAGGTGATCCAGCCCCAGGTTCCCCTAGGGCTACCTTGTTACGACTTCACCCCAGTCATGAACCACAAAGTGGTGAGCGTCCTCCTCGAAAGGTTAAACTACCCACTTCTTTTGCAGCCCACTCCCATGGTGTGACGGGCGGTGTGTACAAGGCCCGGGAACGTATTCACCGTGACATTCTGATTCACGATTACTAGCGATTCCGACTTCATGGAGTCGAGTTGCAGACTCCAATCCGGACTACGACGCACTTTTTGGGATTCGCTCACTATCGCTAGCTTGCTGCCCTCTGTATGCGCCATTGTAGCACGTGTGTAGCCCTACTCGTAAGGGCCATGATGACTTGACGTCGTCCCCACCTTCCTCCGGTTTATCACCGGCAGTCTCCCTGGAGTTCCCGACATTACTCGCTGGCAAACAAGGATAAGGGTTGCGCTCGTTGCGGGACTTAACCCAACATTTCACAACACGAGCTGACGACAGCCATGCAGCACCTGTCTCAGAGCTCCCGAAGGCACACCTGCGTCTCCGCTGGCTTCTCTGGATGTCAAGAGTAGGTAAGGTTCTTCGCGTTGCATCGAATTAAACCACATGCTCCACCGCTTGTGCGGGCCCCCGTCAATTCATTTGAGTTTTAATCTTGCGACCGTACTCCCCAGGCGGTCTACTTAACGCGTTAGCTCCGAAAGCCACGGCTCAAGGCCACAACCTCCAAGTAGACATCGTTTACGGCGTGGACTACCAGGGTATCTAATCCTGTTTGCTCCCCACGCTTTCGCATCTGAGTGTCAGTGTCTGTCCAGGGGGCCGCCTTCGCCACTGGTATTCCTTCAGATCTCTACGCATTTCACCGCTACACCTGAAATTCTACCCCCCTCTACAGCACTCTAGTTCACCAGTTTCAAATGCAGTTCCGAGGTTGAGCCCCGGGCTTTCACATCTGACTTAATGAACCACCTGCATGCGCTTTACGCCCAGTAATTCCGATTAACGCTCGCACCCTCCGTATTACCGCGGCTGCTGGCACGGAGTTAGCCGGTGCTTCTTCTGTTGCTAACGTCAAGATGTGCAGCTATTAACTACACACCCTTCCTCACAACTGAAAGTACTTTACAACCCGAAGGCCTTCTTCATACACGCGGCATGGCTGCATCAGGCTTTCGCCCATTGTGCAATATTCCCCACTGCTGCCTCCCGTAGGAGTCTGGACCGTGTCTCAGTTCCAGTGTGGCTGATCATCCTCTCAGACCAGCTAGGGATCGTCGCCTTGGTGAGCCATTACCTCACCAACTAGCTAATCCCACCTAGGCATATCTTGACGCGAGAGGCCCGAAGGTCCCCCTCTTTGGCCCGTAGGCATTATGCGGTATTAGCCATCGTTTCCAATGGTTATCCCCCACATCAAGGCAATTTCCTAGGCATTACTCACCCGTCCGCCGCTCGACGCCCATTAACGCACCCGAAGGATTGTTAGTGTCGTTTCCGCTCGACTTGCATGTGTTAGGCCTGCCGCCAGCGTTCAATCTGAGCCATGATCAAACTCTTCAATTTAAGATTTTGTGACTCAACGAATACTGACTTCAAAACTAATATTCATTCGCTCTTTCGAAAAAGATTGATGAACATGTAATTCTAAAGCTATTACCATTCCAACAGAATGGTAATGAATTGACTGTGCCGAATAACTACAAGTAGTTAAACGTATTGGTCACTCAGTTCATTGAAATCAATTTTGATTCCGAAGAATCTGTTTTATCTAACGATAAAACGTTTTGATATTCATCAACGAGTGCCCACACAGATTGATAGGTTTAAATTGTTAAAGAGCTTTTCCTTTTTGAGCTTCGCTCAAACCGGACGGCCATTTTAGCGATTTAAGTTTTAGTGTCAACCACTATTTTCAAAACTTTTTTCAAGCGCTTAGCTTGGCTAATTTGACCTGCTGATTCGTTTTCGCTTTTGAAACCTAAGCTTCGAAGCCATCCCGTGTCAGCGAGGTGGCATTATAGAGATTTCGATCACACTGGCAAGCCCTTTTTGAAGTTTTTCTTACTTTCTTGATTGTTCGAGCGTTTTTTGTTCAAAACACCCCATTTTCACTAGTATTCCCCTTAATTAAGGGCTTAATGTGCCTATATAAAGGAGGATTTATGAGTTCAAAACGCAGTTATAAAGGAATATCCCCTCAGATTGGACAAGGTGTCTATATAGATACAAGTTCTGTACTGGTTGGTGATATCAAAATCGGTGACGACTCTAGTGTGTGGCCTTTAGTTGCAGCTCGAGGAGATGTGAACCACATTCATATTGGAGATAGAACAAATATCCAAGACGGCAGCGTTTTGCACGTCACCCATAAGAATGCAGAAAACCCTGAGGGTTATCCTCTACTAATAGGCAATGATGTCACTATCGGTCATAAAGTAATGCTGCATGGCTGCACCATTGAAGATCGTGTACTTGTTGGTATGGGAGCTATCGTGCTTGATGGCGTGGTTATTAAAGAAGATGTGATGATTGGCGCTGGTAGCTTGGTTCCGCCTAATAAGGTACTTGAAAGCGGTTATCTCTATGTAGGAAGCCCAGTAAAACAAGCACGCCCATTAAATGATAAAGAGCGTGCCTTTTTACAGAAGTCAGCTGACAACTATGTTCAGAATAAAAACGACTATTTAGATTCTGTGTTGCCAGTCTAAAGCACTTTGATCTGAATCCGATTAGAGGAGTCATACTCCTCTTCTTCTATTAACCCTTCAGCTAGCTCTTCAATATCAAAACGTAACTCTGAAAAGATAACTAAAGCTTGATCGCCTTCTTCTATATCTTTACCTGCCAATCGAGACAGTTCTTCAATAGACATAACACACTCAATCAGTGCGCCAGACTGCTGTGCTGGGAAGATGATTGATTGACTTTCTTCATCCCAATCTTGGATATCAGGAAATAGAATTGATTGATTCATTTTTTATAAATACCTCATTACATCTCTAGGTTTTTACGTAGTTCTCTTAAAATCTGTTTTGTTCCCGGACGAAGGCCACGCCATAGCATAAAGCTCTCTGCAGCCTGCCCCACTAGCATGCCTAAACCATCATAAGCAGCGTGAACACCATTATCTAATGCCCACTGATTGAATACCGTGTTGCCCGATCCGTAAACCATGTCATAAACGGCACTATTAGAATTGAAGATAATCTCAGAAACTTCAGGAAGCTGACCACTTAGGCCAGACGAGGTCGAGTTAATAATGACATCAAACCCTTCATTAACATCGCTTAACCCCATTCCTTTGATGTTTCCATGTGAAGAAAACATCTCGGCCAGAAGTTCAGCCTTTGAACTGGTTCGATTAGCGACTACCAACTGGTGTGGCTTTTGGTCGAGAAGAGGTTGAATTACTCCTCGAGCAGCACCACCAGCGCCAAGCAGAAGAACGCGAGCCCCTTCGAGCATAACTTGATGTTGAAGAAGGTCTTGAACTAAACCCTCACCATCGGTGTTATCACCAATGATTTCTCCGTCATCTAATTTCTTAAGGGTATTTACGGCACCTGCTAGTTCAGCTCTTTCAGTCAGGCGATTAGCGAACTGATAAGCATCTTCTTTAAATGGCGCTGTGACATTACACCCTCTACCACCTTCACTAAAAAAAGCTTGAGCAGCAATGATGAATTCACCTTGTTCTGGCTGGAGTGCTGTATAGGTAAGTTGTTGGCTGGTTTGGCGAGCAAATAATGTATGAATGAATGGCGATTTGCTTTGCCCAATAGGATTACCGAAAACGGCATAACGATCTACTTGCTGTGTCATATCCTTACCTAACAGAAATAATAAAAAGGGTCATCTATATAGATGACCCTATCACTATCCCTATAAGGAAGGAAGAACTACCAAACTCGAGGTTTGAGGTAGTCACTATAAAGAAGAGCTTCTGGTGAACCCGCTTGTGGTTCGTAGCGGTATTCCCAACGAGCCAACGGCGGCATAGACATCAATATAGACTCTGTGCGACCACCACTTTGCAGACCAAACAGGGTGCCACGGTCGTAAACTAGGTTAAATTCAACATAGCGACCACGACGATAAAGTTGGAAGTCACGCTCGCGCTCACCGTAAGACGTCTGTTTGCGTCGTTCTACAATTGGTAGATAGGCGGCTGCAAAGCCTTCACCGACAGCCTGCATATAAGCAAAGCTCTTATCGAAACCCCACTCATTCAGATCATCAAAGAACAGACCACCAACACCGCGTGTTTCGTCTCGGTGAGGCAGATAGAAGTATTTATCACACCACTCTTTATGTTCTTGGTAAACGTCCTCACCAAATGGTGCGCACAGATCTTTAGCGGTTTGATGCCAAGACTGGCAATCTTCATCAAAAGGATAGAATGGTGTTAAATCAAAACCACCACCAAACCACCAAATTGGGTCTTCACCTTCTTTTTCCGCAATAAAGAATCGAACGTTCGCGTGTGAGGTTGGGATGTATGGGTTTTTAGGGTGGATTACTAATGAAACGCCCATAGCTTCAAACTTACGTCCGGCTAATTCAGGGCGGTGAGCGGTTGCTGAAGCTGGCATTGCCTTACCTGCAACGTGAGAAAAGTTAACACCACCTTGCTCAAAGACCGCACCGTTGGTCATCACGCGAGTTCGACCACCGCCACCAAGGCGTTCGCCAGGTTCACGCTCCCAAGCATCTTCTTCAAACAGTGCTGTGCCATCAGCTTGCTCAAGCTGTTGGCAAATCGAATCTTGTAGGCTCAGTAAAAACTGTTTTACTGCTTCTTTATCAATTGCTGACATCTATCTTCCTTTGCAGGGTTTAACCCTGTCTTAATATTTTCGACGTTTTTGCATCTCTAATTTCGCTTGGCTTCTCACGACCACCCGTTTGACCTTCGAGAATAGCCACCAAATGTTGACCCAGTTGCTGTTGAACTTCTTCAGTCGTCATACAAGGCGGTTCACCTGTCAGGTTAGCACTGGTCGAGGTTAACGGCTTACCGAATTCATTACACATTCTTTGAACCAAAGGGTGATCAGTCACTCGCACCGCGATGGATTCAAATTGGCCACTGACCCAGTCAGTTACTTTACTGCTGGTTGGCATTATCCAAGTCACAGGCCCCGGCCATGTTGCTTTTACGGTCGCTAACTGTGCTTCCGTCAACTGGCTTTCGTCAATATAGGGCAGCAACTGCTCGTAACTCGCAGCAATTAGGATCAACCCTTTCTCCATCGGCCGCTGTTTTAAATCGAGCAATTTCTTAATGGCTTGTGGATTATCGGGATCACAACCGACCCCAAAAACGCCTTCTGTCGGGTAAGCAATGACTTCACCTTGTTGTAATGCCTGCAAAGTATGTTGAAAGTTATCCAAGGGTTGCCTCATTAATTCTGTTATCGAACTCACTAAGTGTACAAATTATCATTCACTGTGACTAAAGCTATTTGTTTATAAAATGTATCAATTAACAACTTAGACTGACGCAAACGTTTTCCTTAAGCAATTTTACCCGTATAATGCGCGCAAAATATCTAATCACTAATTAAATCGTACCTGAAGGAGTTTGAGATGACTGTCGGTATTATCATGGGTTCTAAATCTGATTGGCCAACAATGAAGCTAGCTGCAGAAATGTTGGATCAGTTTGGCGTGGCGTACGAAACAAAAGTGGTTTCTGCTCACCGCACACCTCAGTTGCTTGCTGACTACGCAACCAGTGCGAAAGAGCGCGGTATTAAAGTGATTATTGCTGGTGCTGGCGGTGCTGCGCATCTTCCGGGCATGGCTGCAGCTTTCACAAGCGTACCTGTTTTAGGTGTTCCTGTTCAGTCTAAAGCACTGAAAGGCATGGACTCACTGCTTTCTATCGTACAAATGCCAAAAGGCATTGCGGTAGGTACTTTGGCTATCGGTGAAGCTGGTGCCGCTAACGCTGGTATCCTAGCAGCTCAAATCATTGGTACTCACAATGAAAAAGTAATGGCAAAAGTAGAAGCGTTCCGCTCTGAGCAAACAGAAACGGTTCTTGCTAATCCAAACCCTGCAGAGGACTAATTCCCATGCATGTTCTTGTGTTAGGCGCGGGCCAACTTGCTCGCATGATGTCCCTAGCTGGGGCACCGCTGAATATTGAAATTTCTGCTTTTGATGTTGGCAGCAAAAATATTGTTCATCCATTAACGCAAGCGATTCTAGGCAACGGCTTAGACAATGCGATTGAGCATGCGGACGTCATCACTGCCGAGTTCGAACATATCCCTCATGATGTTCTTGAGGTGTGTGAGCGCAGCGGTAAGTTCTTACCGACAACAGAAGCAATCAAAGCCGGCGGTGACCGTCGTCTTGAAAAAGCCCTGTTAGACGAAGCAAACGTGAAAAATGCTAAGTACTACGTGATTAACTCTCGCGAAGACTTTGACGCTGCGATTGCTCACGTAGGCTTGCCAATGGTCTTGAAGAGCACACTTGGCGGCTACGATGGCAAAGGCCAGTGGCGCTTAAAGACATTAGATAATGTTGAGTCAACTTGGACAGAAATGGCTGAGTGCATTGCAGCAACAGACAACCAAGCGATTGTGGCTGAAGAGTTCGTTCCGTTTGACCGCGAAGTATCACTGGTTGGTGCTCGTGGCGCCAATGGCGAGATCCAAGTGTACCCACTGGCTGAAAATGTTCACACCGACGGCGTGTTGAGCTTATCTACAGCGATTGATGACATTGAACTGCAAGAGCAAGCGAAAAACATGTTCACAGCCATTGCTGAGCGCTTAGATTACGTTGGTGTGCTAGCACTTGAGTTCTTTGATGTTCAAGGTTCACTGCTTGTTAATGAGATCGCACCACGCGTTCATAACTCTGGCCACTGGACACAGCAAGGCGCTGAAACTTGTCAGTTTGAGAACCACCTACGTGCTGTATGTGGTATGCCGCTAGGCAGTACTAAACTGATTCGCCCAACCGCAATGATCAACATTCTTGGTGAAGATACCCTACCTGAGGCTATTCTGGCTCAAGGTGGCTGTCATGTTCATTGGTATGGCAAAGAGAAGCGTGCAGGTCGTAAGATGGGCCACATTAACGTGAGCGCTGACTACAACGCAGAGCTGCAAAGAGCGTTATGCTCACTGGCAGACATTCTCGACAAACAAGCCTATCCTGCTGTGCATGAGTTTGCTGAGCAGATGAAGTAAACCTACATTGTGGATTTGATATAAAAATGGCGCTCAGTGAGCGCCGTTTTTTTGTCTATAACATCAGGTTATTGAGATTGAATGTGGTGACACTTGCGGTCTGCACATTGCTTCTTAGCGCCACTGGCTGTTTTCTTCTCAAGTAACAATGGGAACTGGCACTCTTCACAACGACCGATAACTGGTGGTTGGTTAACTGCGAACTTACACTTAGGGTAGTTATCACAAGCATAGAAGGTTTTGCCATAGCGAGATTTACGCTCAACCAAATGGCCTCTGCCACACTCCGGACAAGCAACAAGTGGCTGCTCTTCAGCTTGTTCTTTTGGTTGGTCCAAAGATTCGATGTGATTACATGTTGGGTAGCTACTACAACCAATGAACATCCCAAAGCGGCCTTGCCTTAATACCAATTCGTTTTGGCATTTAGGACACGGCACACCCAGCTCTTTCACCACGTGTCCATCGTTTTGATGCAACGGCTTGATGTAATCACAGCTCGGATACTGCTTACAGCCTAAAAATGGGCCGTGCTTGCCATGGCGAAGCTGAAGCTCTCCACCACACTGTGGACATGGTTCATGCTCTAGTGCATGTTCATGTGCTGAAAAAAGCTGATTATCAATCTTACTACTCATGACAAGCCTGTATTAATGCAAGATACCTTGCTCTTTGGTGTACAACAGCTCTTCCATTTGCGTGTAAGCACTTTCATTACCCGGTACATTAAATAGCACCATTAAGATAATCCATTTCAGATCATCCAATTCAAATTCGTTGGTCTCAAGTCCCATCACACGATCAATCACCATTTCACGAATCTCTGTCGTGAGTACGTTGATCTGTTCAAGGAACAGTAAGAAACCTCGACACTCCATATTAATACGTGAAATCTCTCGAC
This sequence comes from Vibrio atlanticus, assembly GCF_024347315.1. Taxonomy (NCBI): domain Bacteria; kingdom Pseudomonadati; phylum Pseudomonadota; class Gammaproteobacteria; order Vibrionales; family Vibrionaceae; genus Vibrio; species Vibrio atlanticus. The sequence continues at coordinate 3,421,512 of NZ_AP025460.1, forward strand.
TGGTATAAATACGCATCGAGGTATTGGAACACACACTAATCGCCGCTTGGTTCTCGGTATCTTGCAATGCAGCAAGATCTTCTAACCAATGGAGGGCCTTATAAATATCATCTTGGTGAAACCCTGCTCGAAGAAGTTCATCTTCCAGCTCATCTTGATCCACCTGCAATTCAGAATCGCTATGGATGTAGGTTTCAAACAAGTACATCAGTATGTCCATCATCATAGCTTAGCCTCTCCCCTTTCGAATATAGCCACCGGAAACTGCAACAACATGCCCTGAGAGCTCAAGCTCTAAAAGCTGCATCATGACCTCATGCACAGGTATATGGGTTCTCTGTGCCAAAATATCAACGGGTGTCGCCTCTAATCCTACGTTAGCTAACAGCTGTGGAAATGGCAATTGTTCATTTTCCCCCATACTGGGCGTAGGTTCGAACAAGCTAGGCTGCTGATCTATAGACCAGTCTAACAGACTCTTTATTTCGATCAGAACATCTTGTGCACTCTGTACCAAGCATGCTCCAGCTTTGATTAAGCTATTACCTCCGCGGCTGGTTGGGTTATGAATAGAGCCAGGAAGCGCAAACACCTCTCGGCCTTGCTCCATGGCATAGCGAGCTGTAATCAAAGAGCCACTCTTCTCAGCCGCTTCAACGACCAAGGTTCCGAGCGATAACCCACTTATAATACGGTTACGCCGAGGGAAATGTTCAGGTCGTGGTTTTGCGTTTGGGCGAAACTCTGAAATCAGCGCCCCATTTTCACAGATTCTATCGGCTAATTTTCTGTGCCGCGCTGGGTAAATGGAATCCAAACCTGAACCTAAAACCGCGAAAGTCTCTCCTCCTTTATCTAGAGCACCATCATGAGCGTAACCGTCAATGCCCAACGCTAAGCCACTGGTGACAATCAAACCGTTTTGGACGAACTCTTTGGCGAAGGACTTCGCTGTCTGCAGCCCTTCGATGCTGGCATTACGACTGCCGACCATTGCGATTTGAGGCTCAATCAGTTTTTCAACGTGACCTTTAACGAAAAGCACGCTCGGCGCGGAGGCGGTCTCATTCAGTAGTTTGGGATAATGCGAGCAATTCGGGGTAATGATGTGATGGTTGGGTTGTCTTGCTTGCCACTCTAGGCAAGCCTCCACTTCTCTTGGGGCTTGATCTCTTAGATAGGCAATTTGCTTGGCAGACAAACCAAGCGCTTGCAGTTGCTGACTTGAGTAACCAACAATATTCAAAGGGGAATCAATACTCAGCAGTCGAGAAAGGCGCTTGCCACCTAATTGCGGAACAAAACTTAGAGTTAACCAAGCACTCAGTTGTTGCTCATTCACTCGGTGCCCTTAGCTTCTTCCTTCAAAGCCAGATCCAAAGGCGATACCGCCAGAATATCATTACTAACCGGTTTTGAACTCTGAGTGATCAACGCCAAGCTAAAATACTCATAAGGACGAATGACCATCAAACTACCAAGTGAGGTACTTGGCAGCTGCACCTTATCGCTCGCCGCAGACTCTTTGTAGCTGTATTCACCTTGCTTACCAAACACCACAGCGCCGCTTTCACTGAGCGTAAACATAGAGCCTTGGCGAAGATTGTCCTGTGAGCCTTTATTAATAACGACCACTTGATTCTTTGCACTATATTGGCTGCCATCTAATGAACCCAAGATATTAGCAAACTGCCCCGCAGCACTAGGCGCTGGATAAAATGTGGTTGAGAGCTTCACCTGATCAACGCCAAGTTCTGGTAACACGAGGTCATTAAGTAACACCTCTTGCAGTTGAGTCTCTATCTGTAAACTACTGAACTCAGCATCCACCTCTTTCAAGCGCGCCGTGGCGACCAAACGCAAAGAGGTAATACTCGCTTGAGGTTGTTGCCTTTGATAAGTCTCGACGGCACGGTAGATACCCCATTTTTGATGCTGCTGGTTTCCCGAAATAAACAAACGGTCTTCACCCGATAAGAAGCGTTTGCCATCACTGGTCCCTAACACTCGTTGCGCTGACTGGATATCTTGCTGCTCAACCAAGCGATCAGATTGTAGATACGGCAAAACAAGCCCTTCATTCACGGTAGGTACCGCTTTCTTCTCTGATACACGAATCTTAGGGCTTAGCTTGATGACGGGTTTGAGGCTCAACACAGGCTCGCCATTAATCCAAACCAGAGACAATTTATCTCCGGGGTAAATCAGGTGAGGGTTTTCTATTTCAGGGTTTACCTGCCATAGCCTTGGCCACAACCAAGGGCTATCGAGATACATCGCGGAAATATCCCATAAGGTATCCCCCTTAACCACCACATAGGCCTGAGGTGCATCTTGTTTAATGGTTAAAGGTTGCTCATTATTTTCAGCCGTAACGGCGAACGAAAACGAGGCACAAATAAGAGAAAAAGTGGGAGAAAAATGACGCATGACCTAGGTTCCTTGGTCTGAATATATGACATCTGATTAGAGAATTACCTTCAGGATGCTGTCATTTGACCTCTAAAATGTCTAGAATTGAGCCAACAAGGTTTAAGCTGTTTCGGCACAGTTCAATATTTCGAGTGTATATGTCTGTATTACAAGTATTAACATTACCAGATGATCGTCTACGTACCGTGGCGAAACCGGTAAAAGAAGTTACCCCAGAGATTCAAAAGTTCGTTGATGACATGATTGAAACCATGTACGACGAAGAAGGTATCGGCCTTGCTGCAACGCAAGTAGATTTCCACCAGCGCATCGTTGTTATCGATATTTCAGAAACACGTGACGAGCCTATGGTTCTGATCAACCCTGAAATTACCGACAAACGTGGCGAAGATGGTATCGAAGAAGGCTGTCTATCTGTACCAGGCGCTCGAGCTCTAGTACCTCGCGCTGCAGAAGTAACGGTTAAAGCATTAGACCGTGAAGGCAACGAATTCACATTCGACGCTGACGACCTTCTGGCTATCTGTGTTCAGCACGAACTTGACCACCTAGAAGGCAAGTTGTTTGTTGATTACCTATCGCCACTAAAGCGCAAACGTATTCAAGATAAGCTAGCGAAGATTAAACGTTTCAACGAGAAACAAGGTTAATAACCGCTGCTATTACTAAATTAAGAAGGAAGTCTACCTTGGGTCAATCTTTAAGAATTGTCTTCGCAGGTACTCCGGATTTCGCCGCCCGTCACTTGGCGGCGTTGTTGTCTTCGGAGCATGAAGTTATTGCTGTTTACACACAGCCAGATCGTCCAGCAGGCCGCGGTAAAAAACTGACTGCGAGCCCAGTAAAAAACATCGCACTTAAAAACAATATTCCGGTTTACCAACCAGAAAACTTCAAGTCAGATGAAGCTAAGCAAGAGCTAGCAGATTTGAATGCTGACATCATGGTTGTTGTCGCTTACGGCTTGCTTCTTCCACAAGCTGTATTAGATACGCCTCGCTTGGGTTGTATCAACGTACATGGCTCTATCCTACCGCGCTGGCGTGGTGCTGCTCCGATTCAACGCTCTATCTGGGCGGGTGATAAAGAGACTGGCGTAACGATCATGCAGATGGATATCGGCCTAGATACTGGCGACATGCTAAGTATCGCGACGCTGCCTATCGAAGCGACAGATACTAGCGCATCGATGTACGAGAAGTTAGCGGGCCTTGGCCCTGATGCGCTTGTTGAATGTCTAGCGGACATCGCTTCTGGCAAAGCAGTTGCAGAAAAGCAAGACGATGAGCTTGCGAACTACGCGAAGAAGCTAAGCAAAGAAGAAGCGCGTATCAACTGGAGTGATGAAGCTGCGCATATTGAGCGCTGCGTTCGTGCCTTCAACCCATGGCCAATGAGCCACTTTGAAGCTGCAGAGAACAGCATTAAAGTATGGCAAAGCCGTGTGGCAGAGCAAACTTCTGATAAGCCTGCAGGTACTATTCTGCAAGCGGATAAAACTGGTATCTATGTAGCGACAGGACAAGGCGTACTTGTTCTCGAACAACTGCAAGTTCCAGGTAAAAAAGCTATGTCAGTTCAAGACATCTTGAACTCACGTGCAAGCTGGTTTGAAGTTGGTACTCAACTTTCTTAACCGCTTTAAAGCTACTCAATATGCACTTAAAAATGTGTAGCTTGTAAAAACACAGTTTAGAAAACCTTTACGAGGGCAGAGATGCCCTCATGTATTCAAATAAATATTCGGTACCCCTCATGAATGTTCGCGCTGCTGCTGCAAATGTCCTATTCCAAGTTGTCGATAAAGGCCACTCTCTTTCACACGCTCTCCCTGCGGCTCAAAAAACGATCCGTCCGCGAGACCATGCTCTACTGCAAGAGATTTGCTACGGCGCACTTCGTTACCTGCCTCGCTTAGAGTCAATCGCTAACGAACTGATGGAAAACTCGCTTAAAGGTAAAAAGCGCGTCTTCCATCACCTGATCTTAGTAGGCATTTATCAGTTGGGCTTTATGCGAATTCCTTCGCATGCCGCCGTTGCTGAAACAGTTGAAGCAACCAAAACACTGCGTGGCCCAAGCCTCAGTGGTTTGATCAATGCCGTACTTCGCAGCTATCTGCGCGATCAAGAAGAACTAGACGAGAAAGCCGTTAGCCACAATGCGGGTAAATACAGCCATCCAAGCTGGATTCTAAAAATGCTTCAAGAGAGCTATCCAGATCAGTGGGAGCAATTGGTTGAAGCAAACAATAACAAGGCACCAATGTGGCTGCGCGTAAACCGCCAACACCACACTCGTGACGAGTATGTTGAACTACTTAAAAACGAAAACATTGAATACACACTGCACCCTGAAGCAGCTGATGCCATAAAATTAGCCTCACCTTGTGACGTTACTTTGCTTCCTGGCTTCGACAGAGGCTGGGTATCTGTGCAAGATGCTGCAGCTCAGCTTTCCGTTGATTTCCTAACACCAAAAGATGGTGAGCTAATCCTAGATTGCTGCGCAGCACCTGGTGGTAAAACTGCACACATTCTTGAACATACTCAAGACACTGAAGTGGTTGCAATCGACAGTGATATTAAACGCCTAGACCGCGTTTACGATAACCTTGAACGCCTACAACTACGTGCCGACGTAATCTGTGGTGATGCTCGCTACCCTGAAGAGTGGTGGACAGGCAGCCAGTTCGACCGCATCTTACTTGATGCTCCATGTTCAGCGACCGGTGTAATTCGCCGTCACCCTGATATTAAGTGGCTACGTCGTGCATCGGATATTGATGCACTAGCCGAGCTACAAAGCGAAATCTTGGATGCAATGTGGCGCCAGCTAAAAGAAGGCGGCACCATGGTTTATGCGACATGCTCTATCACGCCGCAAGAAAACGTGCTGCAAGTGAAAGCCTTCTTAGAGCGTACCGAGAACGCAACGCTGGTTGGGTCTGATATCGAAAAACCGGGTCGTCAAATACTGCCTGGTGAAGAAGATATGGATGGCTTCTACTACGCAGTTCTAGTAAAACAGGCATAACAACTAACAGCGGCTAAGAATTTATTTCTTAGCCGCTGTTTCTTTCTAGTGCATTATCAAAGCAAAATGAGATCACTAGAATTACAACGGCAAAAATAAGAGAAAGGCTATGAAGATCATTATTCTAGGTGCTGGACAAGTTGGCGGTACCCTTGCTGAAAACCTAGTGGGTGAAAACAATGACATCACGATCGTCGACCGTAATGCCGACCGACTTCGTGAACTTCAGGACAAATACGACCTTAGGGTTGTAAACGGTTATGCCAGCCACCCGAACACACTACGTGAAGCGGGCGCGCAAGATGCCGACATGTTGGTTGCCGTAACCAACATGGATGAAACCAACATGGCCGCATGTCAGGTTGCCTTCTCTCTGTTTAATACGCCAAACCGAATTGCTCGTATTCGTTCTCCAGAATATCTGGAAGAGAAAGAAGCGCTGTTCAAATCAGGCGCTATTCCTGTCGATCACCTGATCGCACCCGAAGAGTTAGTGACCAGTTACATTTCGCGCTTGATTCAATATCCAGGTGCATTACAGGTTGTGAGCTTTGCTGAACAGAAGGTTAGCCTAGTCGCAGTAAAAGCTTACTACGGTGGACCATTGGTTGGTAACGCACTGTCTGCTTTGCGTGAGCACATGCCGCACATTGATACTCGTGTAGCCGCTATCTTCCGTCAAGGTCGCCCTATTCGCCCACAAGGTACTACCATCATTGAAGCCGATGATGAGGTTTTCTTTGTGGCAGCGAGTAATCACATCCGCTCAGTAATGAGTGAACTGCAACGCCTAGAGAAGCCGTACCGACGCATCATGATTGTTGGCGGTGGTAACATTGGTGCAAGCTTGGCAAAACGCCTTGAGCAGAGCTACAGCATCAAGCTTATCGAGCGCAGCTACACTCGCGCCGAGAAGCTATCTGAAGAATTAGAAAACACCATCGTATTCTGTGGCGATGCAGCAGACCAAGAGCTGCTAACCGAAGAGAACATCGATCAAGTTGATGTGTTCATCGCCCTAACCAATGAAGATGAAACCAACATCATGTCAGCGATGCTGGCGAAGCGAATGGGTGCCAAGAAAGTAATGGTACTGATTCAGCGTGGTGCTTACGTCGATCTGGTTCAGGGTGGCGTAATTGATATTGCTATCTCGCCACAGCAAGCGACTATTTCAGCTCTGCTTACTCACGTTCGTCGTGCTGATATTGTTAACGTATCCTCTCTACGTCGCGGTGCTGCTGAGGCGATTGAAGCCATTGCTCACGGTGACGAGACCACCTCTAAAGTCGTTGGCCGAGCAATTGGCGACATCAAACTGCCACCGGGCACCACTATTGGTGCGATTGTTCGCGGAGAAGAGGTGCTTATCGCGCACGATAGAACCGTAATCGAACAGGATGACCACGTAGTGATGTTCCTAGTGGACAAGAAATACGTACCTGATGTTGAGTCTCTATTCCAACCGAGCCCGTTCTTCTTATAGCCTTGTTCTCGTAAGCTTCTTCTCGCAACTTTCTTTTTGTGAGAACGACGCTCCGGCACAAAGCTGTAATCAATTAAAGCTATGGTCTATTAAGCTATGGTCAACTTTCGTCCGATATTATTAGTGATAGGGTTAGTGTTATCAAAACTCGCCCTTTTCATGTACATCCCCACATTGGTTGCCTTTTTTACTGGCACCGGTGGCTTCCTCGAGTTTGGTCAATCGGTAGTGATCACGCACATTGTGGCGTTCATCTGCTTGAGCTTGGGCCGCTCCGCTAAGTTCCGACTTGGGGTGCGGGATATGTTCCTGATCACCTCTCTGGTCTGGACGATTGCCAGCGCCTTTGCTGCACTGCCGTTTGTCTTCATTAATCACATCAGCTTTACGGACGCCTACTTCGAAACCATGTCAGGTATCACCACGACGGGTTCAACCGTATTAAGCGGCTTAGACAGCATGGCACCAAGCATTCTGTTGTGGCGTTCAATACTGCAATGGTTAGGTGGCATCGGCTTCATCGTTATGGCGGTAGCGGTTCTACCAATGCTCAACGTCGGTGGTATGCGCCTGTTCCAAACTGAATCATCCGATTGGTCAGATAAAAGCAGCCCACGAGCAAAAACAGTCGCGAAGAACATCGTAGCGGTTTATCTGGTTCTGACTGGTTTATGCATCATTAGCTATTTGTTTGCAGGCATGGGCATCTTCGATGCGATCAATCATGCCTTCACAACACTGTCGACGGGTGGTTATTCAACATCAGATGGCTCAATGAACCACTTCTCTAACAGTGCTCATTGGGTAGGAACACTGTTCATGTTCCTTGGCGGTCTGCCGTTCTTATTGTTTGTTAGCGCACTACGAGGCCGAAAACTCTCAATCCTCTACAAAGACGCGCAAGTGAGAGGTTTCACGTACCTGTTCTTGGTCACCAGCGCCGTAATATCAACATGGTTGGTGGTTAGAGATGGCTACACTGTTATAGATGCGATGCGTGTTTCGATGTTCAACATCGTATCAGTCGTCACCACAACCGGTTTTGGCCTAGAAGACTTCACCGCCTGGGGTGCACTGCCAGCCACCTTGTTTGCATTCCTAATGATGGCGGGAGCTTGCTCGGGTTCAACCTCTGGCGGTATTAAAATCTTCCGTTTCCAGATTGCGATGACCATGCTCCACAAACAAATGATGAAGCTGATTCACCCATCAGGCGTGTTTGTTCAACGCTACAATCAGCGACCTGTGAATGACGATATTGTGCGTTCACTCGTGGCATTTGGTTTGATGTTCTTTATCACGATTATCTTAATTGCTGGTGGTTTGAGTGCGATGGGGTTAGACCCAATAACAAGCATCTCAGGCGCTATCACAGCCGTTGCCAACGTGGGCCCAGGCATGGGCAGCGTGATCGGTCCAACCGGGAACTTTGCTCCACTGCCAGACGCCGCTAAATGGTTATTAAGTTTAGGCATGTTGATGGGCCGACTTGAGATACTAACGCTCATTGTTCTATTTTTCCCAGCCTTTTGGCGACGCTAATTACGCGAATATTTAAGGAAACACAGATGAAATCATACGTACTTCTCGCTAGCGCATTGCTCGCAAACTCAGTATTCGTAAGTTCTGCCTTTGCTGATCAAATGGTCACATTGTCTGATGGTAAGCAAGTGTTACTAAAAGACGATTTTACTTGGCAGTATGTGAGTAACGCATCATCGAATGCAGAGTCAGCATTGACGAGTATTCCTGTAGCCAAAAACACACGCGGTACCACAATCAAGATTGGAGACACCAAGCCAAGCTTGCAGCTTTCCAAATCAGGTGTGGACGTTTTGATTGGGGCAGGACTCTACGAGAATGAACAGCTAATCTTACCAATTTCAGTCACTAACCAAAGCACAGAAGCCGTCGTGCTAGTTACGCTAAATATCACTGTCTACTCACCAACGGGTGAGCTGCTGCATCAAGGCAGTATCAACACTTGGCAATCCATTAAGCGCCTTGCTGATACCTACCTTCGACCACAAACTTCGGCAGAAGGTAAATACTTAGCGATCGATGTTGATAAGTATCCTGAATATAAAATAGACGTGGAGATCACTGACGTTTCTACCCGTTAGGGGCATACCGGTTCAATCAAAACTAAACCGGTGTCACAAACAGATAGATAGCGAAGAAATGGCAAGCGCAGCCCGCCAATACAAACAAGTGCCAGATGGCATGGTTATAAGGGATGCGTTTTGCCACATAGAAAATCACACCCAGCGAGTAAATCACTCCGCCAACTGCCAGTAACACCAAACCACCTATATCGATATTCATCGCTAATTGATAAACAACTATCAAAGATAGCCAACCCATCGCTAGGTAAATGAACAGCGATAAACGCTTGAATCGATAAACGAAGGCTATCTTCATGATGATGCCCACTAGCGCAATCCCCCAGATCACCGCCATCAAGCCCATCGCTAATGGAGTTCTTAAGCCCACTAAGAGAAACGGCGTGTAACTGCCCGCAATCAACAAATAAATCGCACAGTGGTCAAGGGTTTTGAGTAAGCGCTTGGTTTTCTCAGTGGTGATAGAGTGGTACAACGTGGAGGCGAGAAAGAGCAGAATAATACTGCTGCCATACACCGCCATACTAGCAACAGTTAGCATGTCGGCTTGGTAATCAAACGCACGAATAAGCAGCAAGATCAGACCAACCACGCCGAGCACAACGCCCAAGCCATGGGTTATTGCATTAGCGCGTTCTTCGATGTCACTGTATTCGCTGGCTGATGATGCAGACATGAATATCCTACTAGAGTAAATGTTCGATTGACCCAGTATTGCACATTAAGCTTACACGTGTAAGCTTAAATTTTTATGACACCTTTTATGACATTAATGACGCCTGAAATATGTAATGAGGCTAAAAGATCCAAAACTAAATAACCAAAGAGTTAATTAAAGGGTTATAGGAACTAAGAGGCGTTATCTAGATATTCAAGTACCATCTTGCCAGCATCTTGTGGTGAGGTATCCAGTGGCACACTCAATTGACGCTGTAGCTTACCAACGCCTAGCAAGCTAGCTAACATGCCTTTTGCACCATCGCGATTTCTATCAATCTCGAACCACAACTTCAGCTCTGTTTCATCACGATGAGCCACCACTTCCAATTCACGCCAACGGCCATGATAAGGACCCGTCGTCGGCACAAACTCAAACTCTTGTACAAACGGCAGTTCAAAGCCTTTGACCGCTTCACATTCCACTTGACGAATACGCAGGCCTTGAGCTTCAAGCTCGTTAAAAATACCATCGAGCAGTGGGTCGGGACGAACCGTTAAGGTGTCTTTATCCGATGGGTCAATCGCCATCGCAATATCCAACCCGGTTTCCAGCCATACCTTTGAATCACCAATCGTAACCGGTGTGTTCAGTGGCACATCAAACTCACATTCAAAGTCACGGGTTTCACCCGGTTGAATCACAAAGGCATACGGCAAGCTCCATTTTGCCAGCGAGTATGTCTGGTGCATTCGGCGTTTATGACCGCCCTCTTGCCCTTGCGAGTTCGCGGTAACTTCTTTGACGTAGCGACAGCATAAGTTGAGATCAATGTTATCGATCTCCTGCGGCTGAGCGCCTCCGTAGACATGTACAATAATGCTCGCCTTCTTACCTGGATAAAGCACTTCCTGTTGCAATACAGAATCCACCTTGGCAGATCCAATTCCAAAACTTGCTAACGTTTTCTTTAAGAACGACATATGCACCTCCTTTAAAGCATCATCTTAAGCCTGAAAGAGGTTCAAACTCAAATATACTGCTCACACTATTTTAGCTCTAATATCGTTTAATTATCACTCAGGCGTCGATCGATAACTTAGATAGTGATAATCTAACCCTTGATATGCATGCATATCATTATCCTGATTTATTTTTCGGATTGGCGAAAGCCAGACGAGTGACTCTTCAAGTAATTGAGGCGGAGCTCATGATAAATCAGGCCATTAGATTGGCAATGGATATGCCTGACCGTTAGGTAAATTAATGCGCCCAACAGCTGTCAGGTTCTCGCACACCAACCGTAGTGCGATGCGTCGTCGTAGTGGCTTTGTTGCTGCTCCAACGACTAAGAAATTGGCTCCTACAATGACTCTCGTTGAGAAGGCTGCTTTATTAGCACCGGCTACAACAAAAGTGATTAAAGCCGCTTAACAAAAAGCGCAGTTTTTACTGCGCTTTTTTCTTGCCTGCTCCCATCTTGAAATGTGTTTACACATTGGTATTCCCTACCCGATTTGATACCTTAGCCACAAATCATTATAAAATTTGTGGAGAAATAAAGTATGAAGTGTCACCGCATTGAAGAACTGCTTGAACTGATGGAGCCTGAGTGGCAGAAAGATCAAGAGCTTAACCTATTAGAGTTCATCATTAAGCTATCAAAAGAAGCGGGCTACCAAGGTAAGCTTGAAGAGCTAACTGACGATGTTCTTATCTACCATCTAAAAATGCGTAATAGCGAAAAAGATGAAATGATCCCAGGTCTTAAAAAAGACCAAGAAGATGATTTCAAAACCGCAATTCTAAAAGCGCGTGGCCTTCTTTAGTCGCCTATTTATTTAGAGCTCAATTGCCGTATAGATAAACACTCAATGTTTAAAAGCGACCGCTCGGTCGCTTTTTTGTTTCTGTTCGCTATTTTTTCGTCACAACTGTTATGACTTTTGTTGTTAAAGGTTGATAGCGTTAAAAAAATGAGAACAAGATTGTCGCTATAATCGCCATCCATAAGAATCTTCTAAAATAATAAGAGTGAGTGCGATACCAACAAATGCACCAAGCTCAATTTCTACAGGTTCTCTAAACCATACTTTCAAGTAATGTCGTCATGCTCGAGTTAACCGGGCAAACAAGCCACAAAAAGGATAGTCCATGAGTCAGGATAAAATCGATATCAAAGATGTGACTCCTAAAACCTTTAACCCAAAAACACATAAAGGTAATGGAGATCGATTTAACCCAAGTAACCGAATCTATGTTCGAGAAAGCAAAGGTAAATTCCAACAACTGCGCCGTTATGGCGGTTGGTTCTTACTTTTACTTTTTGCGCTTATCCCATGGATCCCATTTGGTGAGCGACAAGCGATCTTGCTCGATATCGGCAGCCAACAGTTCAACTTCTTTGGTACAACCCTATACCCACAAGATCTAACGCTACTCGCTATCCTCTTCATGATTGCGGCGTTTGGCTTGTTCTTCATAACCACCTTCTTAGGGCGAGTCTGGTGTGGCTACCTGTGTCCACAAACCGTCTGGACCTTCATGTACATCTGGTTCGAAGAGAAACTGGAAGGCGCTGCCAATAAGCGAAGAAAGCAAGACTCAGGCAAACTGACGAGCAATTTAATTCTCAGAAAAACCATCAAGCACATCGCATGGTGGGCGATTGCGATTGCGACGGGCTTAACCTTTGTCGGTTACTTCATCCCAATCAAAGAGTTGGTGGTTGGCTTCTTTACCTTTAACTCGACTTTCTGGCCAGTGTTTTGGGTATTGTTCTTTGCTGGGTGTACTTATGCGAATGCCGGATGGATGCGTTCTATTGTTTGTCTGCACATGTGTCCTTACGCGCGTTTCCAATCGGCAATGTTCGATAAAGATACCTTCATCGTGGGTTACGACACTGAACGAGGTGAAAGCCGCGGCCCTCGCTCTCGTAAAGCCGATCCAAAAGAACTTGGTCTAGGCGACTGTATTGACTGTAATTTATGCGTTCAAGTGTGCCCAACGGGTATCGATATTCGTGACGGTCTGCAATACGAGTGTATTAACTGTGGCGCGTGTATTGATGCTTGTGACAACACCATGGAACGTATGGGTTATGAGAAAGGTCTGATCAACTACACCACCGAACATAGGCTTGAGGGGCACTCAACCAAGGTGATGCGTCCTAAGCTGTTGGGCTATGGCGTAATACTGATCGTTATGTTGGGGCTGTTTTTCGCACAAATCGCGAGTGTTGATCCTGCAGGCTTAAGCGTTCTGCGCGATAGAAACCAACTATTTAGAATCAATAGCCAAGGGCTTGTCGAAAATACTTACAACTTGAAAGTCATCAACAAGACTCAGCAAGAGCAAGAGTACAAACTTGATGTCAGCGGGCTTCCGGATTCTATCTGGTACGGTAAACAAACCATTACCGTAGACCCAGGTGAGGTTTTAAACCTTCCTATCAGTTTGGGCGTCGATCCAGAAAAACTGAGCTCACCAGTTTCGACAATTCAGTTTATACTCTCGGATAATGAAGAGTTTACGATGAAAGTCGAAAGCCGCTTTATCAAGAAGCTCTGATACCAGTCACCTTAGTGCTAGGTATAACAACCCAATAAATGGAAAAAGGCTCAGTAATGAGCCTTTTTTATTCTATGACGATGCAAGCCTTTAACTTTGATAACCTGACTCCTGACTTCATGTGGTACGCACTGGAGAGTATTGGAGTCCGTGCTGAATCCGGGCTTCTCGCTCTCAACAGTTATGAAAATCGAGTGTATCAATTCACCGATGAAGACCGTAAACGCTACGTCGTTAAGTTTTATCGTCCGCAGCGCTGGAACAAAGCACAGATCCAAGAAGAGCATGACTTCGCACTCGAGCTTATCGAACAAGAGATGCCAGTTGCACCTCCAATGCGAATCAATGGCGCAACCTTACATGAATATCAAGGCTACCTATTTGCCTTATTTGAAAGTGTTGGTGGCAGACAGTACGAAGTCGACAATCTAGACCAATTGGAAGGCGTTGGGCGTTTCCTTGGTCGTATTCATAAAGCCAGCGCGGGGAGAACATTCCAACATCGCCCAACCATCAGCTTAGATGAATACCTTTATCAACCACGTAAAATTCTAGAGAGCTCTCAGTTTATCCCGACACACCTAGAGAACGCATTCTTTAATGATGTCGACCTTCTGATCAAAGAGCTAGAGAGCCAGTGGCCAAGCAATATTGAAAATATCCGCCTGCATGGTGACTGCCACCCTGGCAATATCTTATGGCGTGACGGGCCAATGTTCGTCGATCTTGATGACGCACGTAACGGCCCTGCGATACAAGATTTGTGGATGCTGCTTAACGGCGAGCGTCAAGATAAGCTAATGCAACTGGATATTCTGCTAGAGAGCTATCAAGAATTTTGCGATTTTAATACCGCGCAACTGAAACTAATCGAACCACTACGCGGTCTACGTATGGTGCATTACATGGCATGGTTGGCGAAACGATGGAACGATCCTGCATTTCCTCTAGCCTTCCCATGGTTTAATGATCCAAAATATTGGGAGCAACAAGTACTTGCTTGTAAAGAGCAAATTGCTACCCTGCAAGAGCCACCACTTTCGTTAATGCCTCAGTGGTAACAGCAATCGCAACACAACACAACACAACTAGATAAAAATTCAAACATAATGGAGATTGGATAAATGAAAAAGCTATTCGCATTTTTCTCATTGATCATGTTGAGCCTTTCAGCTCACGCTGCGAAATTTAACGAAGGTGAACACTACAAAGTTCTCGATCTAGAAGCATCAAAAAAACCAATGGTGACAGAGTTCTTCTCTTTTTACTGCCCACACTGTAATAGCTTTGAACCAATCATCCAGCAGCTAAAACAACAGCTACCAAAAGACGCTAAGCTACAGAAGAACCATGTTTCATTCATGGGTGGCAACATGGGTCTGCCAATGAGCAAAGCTTACGCAACCATGATTGCCCTGAAAGTTGAAGATAAAATGGTGCCAGTGATGTTTAACCGCATCCACACCATGAACAAGCCACCACGCGATGAAGAAGAATTGCGTCAAATCTTCCTAGACGAAGGCGTTGATGCTAAGAAATTCGATGCGGCATACAACGGCTTTGCAGTCGACTCTATGGTTCGCCGCTTCGACAAAGCATTCAAAGACAGCGGTCTTTCTGGTGTTCCTGCGGTCGTCGTTAACAACCGCTACCTAGTCGACGCTCAAGGTATCAGCTCTCTCGATGAATACTTCGAGCTCGTTAACTTCCTACTTAAGAAGTAACGTATTGATTAAAGGAAGCTTCGGCTTCCTTTTTTGCACTAGTTCAAAAATATTCATAGATAAACAATCATCCTGAAAACGTTGTGCTTTACTGATATTAATATCCAGTCCTAAGAACTGGTAGGCAAGGAGCCTTTGAATGAAAATAAAAATAACGCTTTTGGCACTGAGCATTGCAGCCTCTCCTGCTTTTGCCAAGCTTGCAGACGAACAAGGTTTCAGTGGTGAAATATCGATTAATACAGGGGTTACCTCTTCCACCTCAAACTTTAATACCGATGCAGATAGCACCATTTCGTCCATTAACCAGAAAGCCTCATCTGAGAGCTCATTTCTTATCGCTCCTTTGGGTAGTATTGCTTACACCTTTGGCGAAAAATTAAATCACCAGGTATACACAGGTACAACTCGTGATGACGTAGCAACAGGTACTGTCGTGCTGGAGGTTGGTTATAAATACCAACTAGAGTCAGGCATGACCATCGACGCTTCACTTCTGCCGACTATCATGTCAGGTGAGACTTGGGCCGATCCGTACAACACCACTTCAGGTCGCACCAAAACGGATGAAACAGGCAATGCCTTTCGTGTGAAACTAAGTAGCATTGCGGGGTCTGCTTTCTCGTTAGACATGGCCTACGCCACCAAAGATGTGGAAGATGATCGGGTTAGAGAAGAATTACAGCGTGATGCCAATACTTTCTACCTGAAAGGTCAGTACCGTCAACCAATCAACCGCACCATGATGTTAGTACCATCATTGATTTACCAATCAAGTTCTGCCGATGGCAAAGCTGCCTCTTATGAACAGTTTGGCGGTGAAGTGAGTTTGTTTGGCGGTATGGGTCGTCACCAATACGCACTAACAGCGGGCTATAACCAACGCTCTTACGATGCAAGCAACCCTATCTACAGCAAGAAGCGCAGCGACGATAATATCAACCTATTTGCCGCCTATGAGTATGAGCAATTCATGGATTGGGAAAACTGGTCGTTTATTTCTCTAGCCGGTTATGGTGTCAGCGATTCGAACATTACTTTCTACGATGAGTCGCAATACATCGTCTCAGTCGGCCTGAACTACAAGTTCTAGTTAGGCATCTAGACACCTAGGAATCACAGCTTGCTAATAACCATTAGTTCATAACGAAGAAAGCCTGCTTAAAAAGCAGGCTTTCTTGTTTCTATACCAATCACAGTAAATAAATGACTCGTTGTTTACTACGTTTGGTATGACTACACAGCTTGAGCCGTAAGTTGTTTCAGCAAGCGATCCATCGCTCGATAGCCAAGCGCCTCAGATAAATGCTTCTTTTCAATCTGCTCGTTACCCTCTAAGTCTGCAATAGTTCGCGCTACCTTGATGATTCGATGATAGGCACGAATCGATAAACCTAATCGATGCAGTGCGGTCTCGAGAAACTCCGCATCTTCGCGTCGCAATGGGCAATACTTTTCAATTTCTCGGCTACCTAACAGTGCATTCGACTTATGGTTTCGAGACAGCATCAACTGGCGCGCTTGTTTGACTCTTTGCTTTACCACTTGAGTCGTTTCACCACGATCGCCACCTTCAGCCAACATCCCTTTGGGCAATAGAGGGATCTCCAATGACATATCGAATCTATCTAACAATGGCCCAGATAAGCGGTTGAGGTAACGCAGGATAATTTGCGGGTTCGCTCGAGCTTGATTGCCCTCGTAATAACCTGTTGGACTTGGGTTAAGTGCACCGACTAATTGAAAGCGAGCAGGAAAGCGAGTCTTACCCGCGACACGGGAGATAATTATTTCACCCGACTCTAGCGGCTCTCGCAGTGAATCAAGCACCTTACGCTCAAACTCTGGCATCTCATCAAGAAACAATAAGCCATTATGCGCCAAAGATATCTCACCGGGGCGAGGTATCGAGCCACCACCGACCAATGCTGCCATCGAACTCGAATGGTGTGGGGAACGGAAAGGTCGTTGTTTCCAGTTGTATTGATTAATCTCTTGTTGCGTTAAAGAAGCCACCGAAGCAGTTTCCATCGCCTCGTCATCACTCATTTCGGGTAACAAATCGCGCAATCGAGAAGCCAACATGGTTTTTCCAGTTCCGGGCGGGCCGAGAAAAAGCAGGTTATGGTTGCCCGCTGCGGCGATCTCCAGTGCTCGCTTACCTTGCTGCTGACCAATAATATCTTGTAAGTCACGATTATCAGATACATCGACATGATGATGCTCGGTTCGATATAAACCAAGCTGAGCCTGGCCACACACATCCGCACAAACCTCTAGCAAGGTTTGCGCTGATTTATGGGCCCCCTTGCCGACTAAGGCTGCCTGATCACCATTGTGATGTGGAACCACTAAGCATCGCTCGACACTATCGGCGGCTAACGTCGCAGGCAGAACGCCCTTTACCGAGCGCAACTCTCCTGACAATGCCAACTCACCGATAAATTCATGTTGAGCTATTTTTGATGTCGGAAGCTGATCTGATGCCACCAAGATTCCAAGCGCGATTGGCAGATCAAAACGGCCTCCCTCCTTGGGTAAATCAGCAGGCGCGAGGTTAACCGTGATCCTTTTTGATGGAAATTCAAAGCGAGAATTGATGATGGCACTCCTTACTCGATCTTTAGATTCCTTGACCGTCGTTTCAGGTAGACCCACCAGCGTAAAACCGGGCATTCCGTTGCTAATATGCACTTCCACAGTCACTTCTGGTGCCTCTACACCCACACTAGCTCGGCTATGAATTATTGCGAGTCCCATAACTTTCCTTTGTCTTTGATTTAAAAGTATTCACTCTGGATATTCATTGCTCACCAAAGCGATAAGGTTGTTATATAGCGTGGTGGAATGGTGTTTTAATGTGAAAAAAGAATGACATTTTCCTTGTCATGCAGCAGATTTGTGTGATAACACTAGAGATGTAGACATTTACTTAAGACAATAAACGAGAAAACTCGAACTTTATGACATTTAACGCTCGCATTTACGCACTGATTAACCTGGTTATCGTAGTCATTATTGAGACTGCGCGGGGGCGAGTGGGAAAAAAGTAACCACGAATTAGAAAAAACCCCCGCACTGAAAAGTCCGGGGGTTTTTTCTAATTTAGACATTCGATTTTATATTTTGAAACATTTTCGGCTTTGCCGATTTACAGGAAGAATGGGAGCACAAGATGTGCAGAGACAATGGAAACAATTACCAAAACAAAGGTAATACGGAGGAATTACGATGAAAGGCGCAGAACTGGTCGTATCCGCACTCAAGCAACAAGGCATTGAGACCGTATTTGGTTACCCTGGCGGTGCCATCATGCCAATCTACGATGCACTCTATGACGGCGGGGTTGAACATATCCTATGTCGCCATGAGCAAGGCGCTGCAATGGCCGCTATCGGTATGGCTCGAGCAACGCAAGACGTCGCTGTTTGTATGGCAACCTCAGGCCCGGGTGCAACTAACCTAGTCACAGGTCTTGCTGATGCTTTTATGGATTCCATCCCACTCGTAGCGATCACTGGTCAAGTTGCTAGTTCCCACATTGGTACCGATGCATTCCAAGAAATGGATGTGATTGGTATGTCTCTGTCATGTACTAAACACAGCTACCTTGTTACCGATATTGAAGATCTTGCGCCGACATTGGCTGAAGCATTTATCGTTGCAAAAGCAGGGCGTCCCGGTCCGGTTATTGTCGATATCGCTAAAGATGTTCAACTAGCAGAGTCCCCTGTAAAGATTCTTCCTGAATTTACACCACCCGCAATTCCTGTAGTGACAACGGATGCTATTGAGCAAGCTCAGTACTTCTTGTCTCAAGCGACTCGTCCTGTTTTATACGTCGGTGGTGGCGTTCAACTGGCGAAAGCAACCGATGCTGTTCGTGAGTTTTTACGTCTAAACCCAATGCCTGCAGTAAGCACACTAAAAGGCTTAGGCACCATTGAACGTGACGACCCACACTACTTGGGTATGCTGGGTATGCACGGCACCAAAGCCGCTAACCTAGTGGTTCAAGAAAGTGACCTGTTGATTGTTGTTGGCGCTCGTTTTGATGACCGAGTAACCGGCAAGCTTGATACTTTTGCACCGCACGCTAAAGTTATCCATATTGATATCGATGCGGCTGAGTTCAGCAAACTACGTCTTGCCGATGCACCAATTCGTGGTGACATCAACAAGATCATGCCTCAACTGGAGCTAAGCCAAGACATCTCTTCTTGGGTTCATCACTCCGAAGGCCTTCGTAGCTCATTCAAATGGCGTTACGACCACCCTGGCGACCTTATCTTCGCACCTCTGTTGTTGAAACAACTGTCAGACATGATGCCTGCGAGCTCTATGGTTTCGACCGATGTTGGCCAACATCAGATGTGGGCAGCTCAACACATTCAACCACGCGATCCACAAAACTTCATCACTTCAGCGGGCTTAGGCACTATGGGCTTTGGCCTACCTGCAGCCATGGGTGCATCGGTTGGTCGTCCTGATGACCAATCTATACTTATCTCTGGTGACGGCTCGTTCATGATGAACATTCAAGAGCTTGGTACGCTGAAGCGTCGCCAAATCCCAGTGAAAATGGTGCTGCTTAACAACTCGCGCTTAGGCATGGTTCGCCAATGGCAATCGCTGTTCTTTGATGGCCGACACAGTGAAACCATCTTGGATGACAACCCGGATTTCGTCATGCTAGCGAAAGCCTTCGATATCCCGGGCAAAACCATCACGCGTAAAGAAGAAGTAGAACCAGCACTGAAAGAGATGCTAGAGAGCAAAACTGCTTACCTACTTCATGTTCTTATCGATGAAGAAGAGAACGTATGGCCACTAGTACCGCCAGGTGCTTCAAACAGTGAGATGTTGGAGAACACATAACATGAAAAGATACCTATTAGACATCAAAGCCGATGATAAGCCTGTACTACTGGAGCGTGTTCTTCGTGTTATCCGCCACCGTGGCTTTATTGTTAAGCAAGTAGCTGGCACTCAAAACCACGAAAGCAAAGTGGCGAGTGTTGAGATCATTGTCGACAGTGAGCGTCCGATCTCTTTCTTGGTAAACCAAATCGAAAAACTGTGGGATGTGCGTACCGTTGACGTTATCTCGATCAGCCGTAATGAATTGCCAAACAACAACTTACAACAAAAGATAAACGCATAAGGAACCGCTAACATGACAGCTAAAACAGCAGACTATATTTGGTTTAACGGTGAAATGGTTCCTTGGGCAGAGGCGAACGTTCACGTCCTGACTCACGCAATGCACTACGGTACTTCTGTGTTTGAAGGTGTTCGTTGCTACAACACACCAAAGGGTCCGGTTATCTTCCGTCACCCAGAACATGCTAAGCGCCTAAAAGACTCAGCAAAAATCTACCGCTTCCCTATTCCTTACACTGAGGAAGAAATTATGGAAGCGACTCGCGAAACGCTACGCCAAAATAAGCTAGAGTCAGCGTACATCCGCCCTCTCGGCTTTGTCGGTAACGTTGGCTTAGGTGTTTGCCCGCCTGAAAACACAGAGATGGATCTGATCATCGCTGCTTTCCCTTGGGGTTCTTACCTAGGCGAAGAAGCGCTAGAAAACGGCGTTGATGCGATGATTTCTAGCTGGAACCGTGCCGCTCCAAACACGATCCCAACCGCAGCAAAAGCCGGTGGTAACTACCTATCTTCACTACTAGTTGGTGGTGAAGCTCGCCGTCATGGTTACGATGAAGGCATCGCACTGAGTGTTGATGGTTACCTTTCTGAAGGTGCAGGTGAGAACATCTTTGTGGTACGTAACGGCGTACTATCAACGCCACCAGCGACCAGCGCAATTCTACCGGGTATCACTCGTGATTCGATCATGACACTAGCAAAAGACATGGGTTATGAGATCCGTGAGGAGAACATTGCTCGTGAAGCACTATACCTTGCCGATGAAGTATTCATGACAGGCACAGCTGCCGAAATCGTTCCGGTTCGCAGCGTAGACAAAATTACAGTAGGTGAAGGCAAACGCGGTCCTATCACTGAAAAAGTTCAAGCGGCTTACTTTGGTTTATTCAATGGAACCACTGAAGATAAGTGGGGCTGGTTAGACTATGTTTACCCAGCAGACCAAACTTCAGAAAACCAAACGCAAACAACTAAGTAAGCAACAGCCAAATATTTTATAAGGATTTAAGCAATGCCAATCTATCGTTCAGCAACGACTACCCACGGACGCAACATGGCTGGTGCGCGCGCTTTATGGCGTGCAACTGGCGTTAAAGATGATGACTTCGGTAAGCCTATCATCGCAGTTGTAAACTCTTTCACTCAATTTGTACCAGGCCACGTTCACCTTAAAGATATGGGTCAGCTGGTTGCGGGTGAAATCGAGAAAGCGGGCGGTATCGCTAAAGAATTCAACACCATCGCGGTTGATGATGGTATCGCAATGGGCCACGGCGGCATGCTGTACTCACTGCCATCACGTGAGCTTATCGCAGACTCAGTAGAGTACATGGTCAATGCGCACTGTGCAGATGCGATGGTGTGCATCTCGAACTGTGACAAAATCACTCCAGGAATGATGATGGCAGCAATGCGTCTTAACATCCCAGTGATCTTTGTATCTGGTGGCCCAATGGAAGCAGGTAAAACCAAGCTTTCAGATCAAATCATCAAGCTAGACCTTGTTGACGCGATGATCCAAGGTGCCGATCCAACCATTTCTGATGAGCAAAGTGAGCAAGTAGAGCGATCTGCATGTCCAACCTGTGGTTCATGTTCAGGCATGTTCACAGCTAACTCAATGAACTGTCTAACAGAAGCACTTGGACTATCTCAGCCAGGTAACGGTTCTATGCTAGCAACCCACGCAGACCGTGAAGAGCTATTCATCAATGCCGGTAAACGTATCGTTGACCTAACTAAGCGTTACTACGAGCAAGACGACGAATCAGCACTGCCACGCAACATCGCTAACCGCGCAGCCTTTGATAATGCAATGGCGCTAGATATCGCGATGGGTGGTTCAAGTAACACGGTACTTCACCTTTTAGCTGCGGCTCAAGAAGGTGAGATTGACTTTGATATGGGTGATATCGACGAGATGTCTCGCCGCGTTCCACACCTATGTAAAGTTGCTCCTTCAACGCCTAAATACCACATGGAAGACGTTCACCGTGCTGGTGGCGTAATGGCTATCCTAGGTGAGCTTGATCGTGCAGGTCTACTCAATAACCAAACACGCACCGTTCTTGGTCTAAGCATGCAAGAGCAGCTCGCTCAATACGACATCATGCAGACAGAAGATGAAGCCGTGCTTAAGTTCTTCCGCGCTGGCCCTGCTGGTATCCGTACCACCAAAGCTTTCTCACAAGATTGTCGTTGGGATCGCCTTGATGACGATCGCAAAGAAGGTTGTATTCGTACCAAAGAGAATGCCTTCAGCCAAGAAGGTGGCCTAGCGGTACTTTCAGGTAACATCGCCGTTGATGGTTGTATCGTTAAGACCGCGGGTGTTGATGAAGAAAACCTGAAGTTCCAAGGCCCTGCAATCGTATTCGAAAGCCAAGACACAGCAGTAGACGGCATCTTAGCGGGTAAAGTAAAAGCAGGCGAAGTAGTTGTTATTCGTTACGAAGGTCCTAAAGGTGGTCCGGGCATGCAAGAAATGCTTTACCCAACAACTTACCTAAAATCTATGGGTCTAGGTAAGTCTTGTGCTCTTCTAACTGACGGACGTTTCTCTGGTGGTACGTCAGGTCTATCTATCGGTCATGCTTCTCCAGAAGCAGCAAGTGGCGGTGTAATTGGTCTAGTGAACACTGGCGATATCATCACTATCGACATCCCTAGCCGTTCAATCACGCTTGATGTACCAGAAGCTGAACTAACAGCACGTCGTGAAAGACAAGATGCAATAGGCTGGAAACCAGAAAACCGTCAGCGTGAAGTGTCATTCGCACTGAAAGCTTACGCGAGCATGGCAACCAGTGCCGACAAAGGCGCAGTGCGTGATAAGTCTAAGCTTGAGGGCTAACTATGAGTGACGACACCTCCAGTCCCAAAAAACAAAGTGGCGCAGATTATCTGCGCCAGATCCTGAGAGCGCCGGTTTACGAAGCGGCGATTGTGACACCTCTGCAAGATATGCCACGTTTAAGCGCTCGTATCGGTAATCAGGTTCAGCTAAAGCGAGAAGACCGCCAGCCGGTACACTCGTTTAAGCTGCGCGGTGCCTACAACATGGTTTCAAGCCTTTCTGAACAACAGAAAGCCGCAGGTGTGATTGCGGCATCGGCGGGTAATCATGCTCAAGGTATGGCGCTATCTGGCTCTAAGCTAGGTATTCAAACCACAATCGTGATGCCAAAAACGACGCCAGATATCAAGGTCGATGCAGTACGCGGATTTGGTGGCAAAGTGGTTCTGCACGGCAGTAATTTCGATGAAGCAAAAGCGGAAGCGGAACGCCTATCGGCTGAACATGGCTTCACCTTTGTACCTCCTTTCGATCACCCACTGGTGATTGCAGGGCAAGGTACTATGGGCATGGAGATGCTGCAGCAAAACGGTCACATGGATTATATCTTTGTGCCGGTTGGTGGTGGTGGCTTAGCCGCTGGTGTTGCTGTGCTTATCAAACAACTGATGCCAGAGATTAAAGTGATTGCGGTAGAGCCTGAAGACTCAGCTTGCTTGAAAGCAGCACTGGATGCGGGTGAACCAGTGGTACTGGATCAGGTCAGCATGTTTGCTGATGGTGTTGCGGTTAAACGCATTGGTGAAGAAACCTTCCGTCTTTGCCAACAGTACATTGATGGTCATATTACAGTCTCTAGCGATGAAATCTGCTCTGCGGTAAAGGACATCTTTGAAGACACCCGTGCAATTGCTGAGCCTTCAGGAGCGCTTGCTCTGGCAGGCCTTAAGAAGTTTGCAGAACAAAACCAACTGCAAAATAAGCAACTAGCAACGGTATTGTCTGGTGCGAACACCAACTTCCACGGTCTGCGTTATGTCTCTGAGCGTTGTGAATTGGGTGAGAAGCGAGAAGGTCTACTTGCGGTGACTATTCCAGAACGACAAGGTGCGTTCCTAGAGTTCTGTAACATTATTGGTGGTCGAGCGGTGACTGAGTTTAACTACCGCCACAACGACGAAAGCCTGGCGAATATCTTCGTTGGTGTACGTCTACAAGGTGGGCAAGAAGAACTCGAACACATCATCAATGACTTACGTGAGGGTGACTACGCGGTTGTCGACTTGTCTGATGACGAGATGGCAAAACTTCATATTCGTTACATGATTGGCGGCAAACCATCGAAACCATTGAAAGAGCGTCTGTACAGCTTTGAGTTCCCTGAATACCCAGGAGCATTGATTAAATTCCTTGATACCTTAGGGACTCACTGGAATATCAGCTTGTTCAACTATCGTAACCATGGTGCTGATTACGGTCGTGTGCTGTGTGGTTTTGAGCTTGGTGATGACGATTTGGCTCAGTTCTCTACGCATTTAGAAGAACTCGGCTACCAATGCAAAGATGAAACCGATAACCCTTCCTACAAGTTCTTCTTGTCTTAAGAGTTCGGCCTAAACATGAAAAAGAGCGAGTTATGATAACTCGCTCTTTTTATTGGGCTGATTCAAACCTAACCCGAATGATCTTCAACGGATCACATCATTAGATCGCTTTACGATGATCCAACCAATCTTGGTGAAGCTGTTCACTCGATCCTAAATACTTAACCATCCACTCGATCAACTTATGGTTGTCGTCTTTACGCCACACTAAGCAGCAATGACTCTGCGGGCTTGGCTCGGGTAATATTTTCTCTACCAGCAAACCTTGCTCAATAATAGGTGCGGCGATATGCCTTGGCATGTAACCCACCCCAACACCATTTTTAAGACACTCTATCGCACTGTACCAGTTAGGTAACAATAGTCGTCTTTGATTCGAAAAGTGCCCTGTGTGTCGCTTAGGCAGTACACTAGAGGTATCATCCAAACATATTGCTGGGTATTGACTGACAAAGGCTTCATTTAGGTTTTGCTCTCGCACACACGGGTGACTTGGTGACATGACAAATGCCCAATCTAACCGCCCCATATCTTTAACTTCAAAGTCACCACCAACCGGAATCGCCGAGGTTGCACCAATCACGACATCCGCCCTGCCCTGTGCAATGGCTTCCCAAGAGCCGTTAAACACTTCCATGTTAATCTGCAGCTCAGCGAACTCAAAGGTTTGATAAAACTCTTCAATCATAGGCTTCATCTTGTCGAGCTTAACCACGTTATCAAGCGTTAAGCGCAAGGTTTTCTTCCAACCACGCGCAGCTCGGCGAGTCTGGGCACTGAGTTCTTCCATCTGTCTCAGCAGTTGACGAGCCTCTTCAATAAACAACTCACCTGCAGGTGTCAGCTCTACTTTTCTTGGTAACCGTCTGAAAAGTAGAACATCAAGCTCTTGCTCTACCTGCCTAACCCCATAGCTGATCGCTGAGGGCACTTTGTGCAATTGTTCTGCCGCCGCAGTAAAACTGCCTAAGCGAGCAACAGTATCGAGCATTTCTAAAGAGGATTTAGAGAACATAAGCCTTCAAATTTTTTGATTGATAACCACATATTTTAGCGTTTTATTTTATCAGGTCTGAAAAATAGAATGTCAGCACAAATAAACAGGGGCTTTCACTTCTGTATATCAAACAATTTTTTTGATGATAAAAACATCACTACCTTTAGCTTAATGGCATCTTATGAATATTTCTAAATTTCAATTGGTCTACCTTGCAGTACTTTCAATGCTTGGCTTTATTGCGACCGATATGTACCTTCCTGCATTTAAGGCAATGGAAGTTGATTTCGCAACCGGTCCAGAGCAGATTGCTCTGTCTCTAACGGTATTCCTTGGTGGTATGGCAATAGGTCAGCTTCTTTGGGGTCTGGCGAGTGACAAGTATGGTCACCGCAATACGTTGGCGGTTGGTCTTGTTATCTTTACTGCAGCGTCATTCGGCTTGGCATTCAGCACCGAGGTATGGCACCTACTAACACTACGCTTCATTCAAGCGATCGGTGTATGTGCGCCTGCGGTAATTTGGCAAGCAATGGTAATCAAGCGTTACTCTCAGAGCAGTAGCCAGCAAATTTTTGCGACTATCATGCCTCTAGTGGCGCTATCTCCAGCATTAGCACCTCAATTGGGTGTGTTGCTAGCAGACAGCTTTGGTTGGCACAGTATCTTTATCACATTGACGCTAATGGGCGCATTGTTGATCGCAACGACAATGGCTCAACCAAAAGAAGCGCCTGAAGTAAAGCAGACATCGATTAAGACAGACATCAAGATGTTGATAAAATCAAAACCTTACATGGGTAATGTTTTAATGTTTGCTTCGGCATCTGCAGCGTTCTTCGCTTACCTAACGGGTATGCCAGAGATAATGGCTCAGCTAGGTTATGAAGCAAAAGACATCGGTTTGAGCTTTATCCCACAGACAATCGCGTTCATGGCGGGTGGTTATTTCGGTAAGCAAGCGGTGAAGAAATATGGCGATGGCGTTGTACTAAGAAATCTTATCGGTTTGTTCAGCGTTGCAGCGATGCTTATCTTCATTGCATCACAGTGGGAACTGACGTCAATCTGGCCTCTGCTTGCGCCTTTCTGTTTGATTGCAGTAGCAAACGGCGCACTTTACCCAATCGTAGTAAACCGTGCCCTATCAAGCGCAAAACAGAGTCCAGCAACGGCTGCAGGCCTACAGAACAGCCTTCAAATCAGCATTAGTAGCTTATCAAGCGCACTCGTTGCTGCAATGGCGAGCCAAGCACTGAGCGCAACAGGTATTGCAGTGGTGATTTGCTTAGGTACTTTGTGGGTTGGCTATATTGTTTCAAACAAAGAGCTTTCTGAACACTTCGCGACACCAGACAACTCTCGAGTGGTCGCTGACGAAAAACAAGACTAGTTTCTAGGTTAAAGAAAACAAAAAAGAGCGATATTAATCGCTCTTTTTTTATATCTAGATATCTAAGAAAAACCAATAGCAGTGCTATTAGCTCTATCGCAGTCATCTGATTTATAGTTGAGGCTACTTTTTCTTAGTCGGACGCTGCCAGTTGGCAATTTTACGTTCTTTCGCACGACTAATAACAAGCTCTTTCTCAGCAACATCACGAGTCACCGTTGAGCCTGCACCGACAGTTGCGCCGTTGCCAATAGTAACAGGTGCGATTAATTGGCTGTCTGAGCCAACAAATACGTCATCGCCAATGATGGTCTTAAACTTGTTCGCGCCATCGTAGTTACAAGTGATAGCACCCGCACCCACATTTACACGTTGACCGATCTCAGCATCACCTAGGTAAGTAAGGTGATTCGCTTTAGAACCCTCACCAAGACGAGTGTTCTTCACTTCAACAAAGTTACCTACATGCGAATTGTTACGCATGTCAGCTCCTGGACGTAAGCGAGTGAAAGGACCAACCGTACAGTCTTCACCAATTGTCGCACCTTCGATTACGCTGTATGGGCGAACGATAGTGTTGTCATCAATCTCACAGTCTTTCAATACACAACCAGTGCCGATAACCACGTTATCACCAATGCTTACGCTACCTTCAATGATAACGTTAGTATCAATCTCAACATCCATACCGCACTGCAATTCACCGCGTAGATCAAAGCGGCTTGGGTCGCGTAACATTACGCCTTGCTTCAATAGCTTGTCTGCTTGTTCAGCTTGGTAAGCGCGCTCTAGACGAGCCAGTTGTGAGCGGTCGTTCACGCCTTCAACTTCAATTGGACTTACTGGATGTACAGCCTCAACCGCACGCCCTTCATCGTGAGCCGCTGCAATAACGTCAGTCAGGTAGTATTCACCTTGTGCGTTATCGTTGCTTAAGCCAGACAACCAACGCTTCAGATCGCCACCAGTAGCCACCATAACGCCAGTATTAATCTCTTTGATAAGCTTCTGCTCATCGGTTGCATCTTTTTGCTCAACGATAGCGACAACCGGGCCATTGCGACGAATGATACGACCGTAGCCCATCGGGTTGTCTAACACGACCGTTAGTAGTGCGATACCACCGTTTGGTTGAGCGTCTAATAGGTTTTCAATGGTTTCTGGCGAGATAAGCGGAACATCACCGTATAGCACTAGTACTTTTTCATCATCAGCGAAATGTGCAGATGCCTGATCCACAGCGTGGCCAGTACCTAGCTGCTCAGCTTGCAGTGCCCAATTTACAGACTCTTCAGCTAGAGTAGCCTTCATCTGATCACCACCGTGGCCGTATACCAGGTTAATATTTTGAGCACCTAAACCATTACATGTATCGATAACATGCTTCACCATTGGCTTACCCGCAAGCGTGTGCAGAACCTTTGGTGTGTTTGAATACATGCGAGTGCCTTTGCCCGCCGCGAGAATCACTGCGCTAAACTTCATTGTAAACCTATCCAACAGTATTTTTATTAAGCCGATATTGTAACCGTTTTTGGCCAAAAAATTAAATCACAATAACCATTTAACCAGTAGTGATGCTTAAAATATGCATTTTTCAGAACCTAAAAATGCAAAAAGGCGACCCTTAGGTCGCCTTTATCTCAGAGTCTATAATCTTAAAAAGATTAACGACGCTGCTTTGTCAGTTCGATAACTCGTAACTGAGCAATGGCTTTAGCCAGTTCACCGGCCGCTTGTGCGAAGTCTATGTCGCCATGCTGATTTTGGATATTCTCCACAGCCTTGCGTTTAGCTTCTTCCGCCTTTGCTGCGTCTAGCTCTTCACCACGGATAGCTGTATCAGCCAGTACAGTCGCTGTACCAGGCTGAACTTCTACCATACCACCAGAAACATAAATAATTTCTTCGTGGCCGTGCTGCTTAACAATACGCACCATACCAGGCTTGATAGCGGTCAGCAGTGGAGTGTGACCATGGAAAATACCAAGCTCACCCTCACTACCGGTCACCTGAAACGTCTCAACAAGACCAGAGAAAATTTGTTTCTCGGCACTTACAACGTCTAGGTGAAAGGTTATTGCTGCCATATCGCCTCCTAGTTAGCCTTATAGCTTCTTAGCATTCTCGATAGCTTCGTCAATTGCACCACAGTACATGAACGCTTGCTCTGGAATGTCATCGTATTCACCAGATAGAAGACCTTGGAAGCCACGTAGAGTCTCTTTAAGAGGTACGTAAACGCCTGGGTCACCTGTAAATACTTCCGCTACGTGGTAAGGCTGAGTTAGGAACTTCTCAATCTTACGAGCACGAGATACAACTTGCTTATCTTCTTCAGATAGCTCGTCCATACCTAGGATAGCAATGATATCTTTCAGCTCTTTATAACGCTGAAGAGTAGACTGAACGCCACGAGCGATGTCGTAGTGTTCTTGTCCAACTACCAATGGATCCAGTTGACGTGAAGTAGAATCTAGCGGGTCGATCGCTGGGTATAGACCCATAGATGCGATGTTACGGTTAAGTACAACCGTTGCATCCAAGTGAGCGAACGTTGTTGCTGGAGACGGGTCAGTCAAGTCATCCGCAGGTACGTATACCGCTTGTACAGACGTGATAGAACCAGCTTTAGTTGACGTGATACGCTCTTGTAGAACACCCATTTCTTCAGCTAGTGTAGGTTGGTAACCTACCGCAGAAGGCATACGACCTAGAAGTGCTGATACTTCAGTACCTGCTAGTGTGTAACGGTAGATGTTATCAACGAACAGTAGAACGTCACGACCTTCGTCACGGAAGCGCTCTGCCATTGTTAGACCAGTCAGTGCAACACGTAGACGGTTACCTGGTGGCTCGTTCATCTGGCCGTAAACCATCGCTACTTTTGATTCTTCAGGTTTTTCGATGTTTACAACACCAGCTTCCTGCATCTCAAAGTAGAAATCGTTACCTTCACGAGTACGCTCACCTACACCTGCAAATACAGATAGGCCTGAGTGTTGAAGTGCGATGTTGTTGATAAGTTCCATCATGTTAACGGTCTTACCTACACCAGCACCACCGAATAGACCGATTTTACCACCCTTAGCGAATGGACAAATCAAGTCGATTACTTTAACACCAGTTTCTAGAAGAGCTGTCTCGTTAGACTGCTCTTCGTAGCTTGGAGCTTCACGGTGAATGGCGTAATGCTCTTCAGCACCAATCTCGCCACACTCATCAATCGCGTCACCTAGGACATTCATGATACGACCCAATGTCTTAGTACCTACTGGTACTGAGATTGGAGCGCCAGTATTTTCAACTGTCAAACCACGACGTAAACCATCAGAGCTACCCATTACGATTGCGCGAACTACGCCACCGCCAAGTTGTTGCTGAACTTCAAGAACTAGACGCTCTTTCACTTCATTAACATTCAGAGCATCGTATACACGAGGTACTTCGCCCTGTGGGAACTCTACGTCGACTACCGCACCGATGATCTGTACGATCTTACCTGTAGCCATCGTTAATCCTCTAACTATTTAGTTTTACCTAAGCTTAAACCGCAGCTGCGCCTGAAACGATCTCAGAAAGTTCTTGTGTAATCGCCGATTGACGGGCTTTGTTATACACAAGTTCTAAGTCATCAATAATGTCACCAGCATTATCTGTTGCTGATTTCATTGCAATCATTCGAGCCGCTTGCTCACAAGCAAGGTTCTCGACCACACCTTGGTACACTTGAGATTCGACATAGCGAACCAATAGTGCATCTAGTAGTGGTTTTGGCTCGGGCTCATAAATGTAGTCCCAAGAATGACTGCGTTTCATTTCTTCGCTGTCTGATTTAGGCAAAGGAAGTAATTGATCGATCGTTGGTTCTTGAACCATAGTGTTTTCAAACTTGTTGAACACTACGAACAGGCGATCTAGTTCGCCTTCATCATATTTCTTCAGCATAACGCTCACAGAGCCAATCAAGTCTTCAAGGCTTGGACGATCGCCCAGACCAGAAACTTGAGCTGCTACTTTCGCGCCGCTGTTGTTGAAAAATGCTGTTGCTTTAGAGCCTACAATTGCAAGCTCAACATCAGCACCTTTCTCAGACCAATCTTTCATGTCGTTCATGGCTTTCTTGAACAAGTTAATGTTCAAACCACCACAAAGACCACGGTCTGTAGAAACGATGATGTAACCAACACGTTTGGCTTCACGTTCCTCAAGATAAGGATGCTTATACTCGAGGCTACCATTAGCCAAATGACCGATCACTTTACGCATTGTTTCTGCATATGGACGAGTAGCTTCCATTGCGTCTTGAGAACGACGCATTTTTGAAGCTGCTACCATTTCCATTGCTTTCGTAATCTTCTGTGTGCTTTTAACACTACCGATTTTATTACGTATCTCTTTTGCGCCGGCCATCGTTACTCTCCGTTAATGGTATGAGGTGGCCCTAAGACCACCTACCAATTACCAGGTCTGGGTTGCCTTGAAATCGTCAACAAGCTTCTTCAGCTCAGCTTCGATTTCTTTGTTGAAAGCACCCGTTGCGTCGATCTGTGTTGCTAGATCAGCGTATTGACCACGAGCAAACGACAGTAAAGCAGCTTCAAAGTCTAGAACTTTAGAAAGTTCAACGTCTTGAAGGTATCCACGCTCTGCAGCGAAGATTACTAGAGCTTGGTCAAATACAGACATAGGAGCGTATTGCTTCTGCTTCATCAGTTCTGTAACTTTTTGACCGTGGTCTAGCTGCTTCTTAGTCGCTTCATCAAGATCCGAAGAGAACTGAGCAAATGCTGCAAGTTCACGGTATTGAGCTAGAGCAGTACGGATACCGCCAGATAGCTTCTTGATGATTTTAGTCTGCGCCGAACCACCTACACGAGAAACTGAGATACCTGGGTCAACAGCTGGACGTACGCCCGCGTTGAATAGCTCAGTTTGTAGGAAGATCTGACCATCAGTAATCGAGATTACGTTCGTTGGTACGAATGCAGATACGTCACCAGCTTGCGTTTCGATGATAGGAAGAGCTGTTAAAGAACCAGTCTTGCCTGTCACTTCGCCGTTAGTGAATTTTTCTACGTATGCTTCGCTTACACGAGCTGCACGCTCAAGTAGACGAGAGTGAAGGTAGAAAACATCACCTGGGAACGCTTCACGACCTGGTGGACGCTTAAGTAGTAGCGAGATTTGACGGTAAGCGACAGCTTGCTTAGATAGATCATCATAAACAATCAGTGCATCTTCACCGCGATCACGGAAGTATTCGCCCATCGCACAACCAGCATACGGTGCAAGGTATTGCAGCGCTGCAGATTCGGAAGCAGATGCAACAACAACAACAGTGTTTGCTAGTGCGCCGTGCTCTTCTAGTTTGCGAACTACGTTAGCAATAGTCGACGCTTTTTGGCCGATAGCTACGTAGATAGAGAAAATACCAGAATCTTTTTGGTTAATAATCGCATCGATCGCCATCGCTGTTTTACCAGTCTGACGGTCACCGATTACTAGCTCACGTTGACCACGACCGATAGGGATCATTGAGTCAACAGACTTGTAACCAGTTTGAACAGGTTGATCTACCGATTTACGGTCGATTACACCTGGTGCGATAATTTCTACAGGCGAAGTCAATTTAGCTTCGATTGGACCTTTACCATCAATTGGCTCACCTAGCGTGTTTACAACACGACCAAGCATTTCAGGACCTACTGGTACTTCTAGAATACGACCAGTACCTGTAACTTTCATGCCTTCCTGTAGGTCAGCATACGGGCCCATTACAACAGCACCAACCGAATCACGGTTCAAGTTTAGTGCTAGCGCGTAACGGCCACCCGGTAGTTCGATCATTTCACCTTGCATCACGTCCGCTAGGCCGTGGATGCTAAGGATGCCATCGCTTACAGAAACGATAGTACCTTCATTGCGAGCTTCACTAACAACGTCGAAAGATTCAATACGTTGTTTAATTAGATCGCTAATTTCAGTGGAATTAAGTTGCATGCTCCAATCCCCATTAAGACTGCAATGCATCGCTCAGGCGGTCTAAACGACTGCGCGCTGAGTTATCGATGACTAGGTCTCCGGCTCGAATAATAACTCCACTAAGTAGAGTCTCATCTATACTGCAATTCAGCTGAACTTTGCGCGCTAAGCGCTGTTCCAATTTGCTGCTGATCTCTGCACGTTGTTCTTCAGAAAGTTCTACCGCTGAAGTTACTTCAACGTCGATCTCTTTCTCATACTCTTTTTTGAGTATAAAGAACTCTTTACAAACATCAGGAAAAGCCATTAAGCGGCCATTCTCTGCCATCACTTTAATTAAGTTCTGACCGAATTCATCAAATTGTTCGCCACAAATTACAATGAATACTTCAGCTAATTTTTCAGCAGTCATAGAACCGCTTAATAAATTGTGAACATCATCATTTTGTGCCACTTCGGCAGCAAAAGTAAGCATTTGACCCCATTGGTCTAGCTCACCTTTATCTACCGCAAAGTCAAACGCTGCTTTAGCATAGGGGCGTGCGATTGTAGTCAAATCAGACATATACAGCCCCTTGCTTTAAAGTTTTGCAGTAATGTTGTTAAGAAGATCATCGTGTACATCTTTATCGATTGTACGTTCAAGGATTTTCTCAGCACCAGCTATAGCCAGAGTTGCGACTTGTTTGCGCAGGTCATCACGGGCACGTGTACGCTCTGCTTCAATTTCTGCTTCAGCTTGCGCTAAGATCTTCTGGCGTTCTGCCTGAGCCTCTTCGCGTGCTTCATCAATAATTTGAGCTTTACGTTTGTTTGCCTGATCAATAACCTCAGTTGCAGTGCGCTTTGCTTCTTTCATTTGCTCAGAAGCGTTGGCTTGTGCCAGGTTCAAGTCTTTAGCAGCGCGTTCAGCGGCTACCAGACCGTCAGCAATTTTTTTCTGACGTTCTTCAATTGCTTGCATGATTGGTGGCCATACATATTTCATGCAGAACCAAACAAACAGTGAAAAAGCAATTGCTTGACCTAGCAGAGTTGCGTTCATATTCACAACAGCTACCCCTCGTTAAGAATCAACTACAAAAATTTAATTAACTATTTAGAAGTTAATTAGCCTGCTAGTTGACCAACAAATGGGTTAGCAAACGTGAATAGTAGTGCGATTACGATACCGATCATTGGAACAGCATCCAATAGACCAGCGATGATGAACATCTTAACTTGTAGCATTGGAGCCATTTCAGGTTGACGCGCAGCGCCTTCTAGGAATTTACCACCAAGAATAGCAAAACCAATTGCAGTACCTACGGCACAAAGACCAACAATGATAGCAACAGCGATTGCTGAAAAACTTAGTACAGTTTCCATTTACGTTCTCCGATTAACATTAATAGTTAGAATAAAGCTTAAAAATTTTTTAGTGATCACTATCTTCATGAGCCATTGATAAGTAAACGATTGTCAACATCATGAAAACAAACGCTTGAATCAAAATAACCAAGATATGGAAGATAGCCCAAGGTAGTGCACCTACCCATTGTAAGTACCACGGTAGCATTGCCGCGATAAGAATAAACACCACCTCACCCGCAAACATATTACCAAATAAACGCATACCTAGAGATAGTGGCTTCGCTAATAACGAAATTACCTCAAGTACCAAGTTAAATGGAATCATGATTGGGTGATTAAATGGATGCAGTGCCAATTCTTTAGCAAATCCGCCTAGACCTTTCACTTTGATGCTGTAGTAGATCATCAGAGCAAAAACACCTAAAGCCATTGCCATTGTTATATTAACATCAGCTGTAGGAACCACTTTCAAGTAAGGGATACCTAGCCAATGCTCTGCAGGATATGGTAAGAAATCGATAGGCACTAAGTCCATCAAGTTCATAATGATAATCCAGCAGAATATAGTCAGTGCTAGTGGGGCAATCAGAGGGTTGCGGCCATGGAAAGTTTCTTTAACGTTGTCACCAACGAATTCCACTACCATTTCAACAAAACACTGAAGCTTACCAGGTACACCTACTGTTGCTTTCTTAGCGACTGAGCGAAAAACCCAAAGGAATAACATCCCTGTCAACACCGAAAAAAACAGACTGTCTATATGTACGTTCCAGAAACTTGTCTCCTCTACAAGACCAAACTTAGCTAAAGAAAGGTTTTGTAAATGGTGTTCAATGTATCCGGATGCTGTTGGCGCAGCCATAACTCATCCTATTTTTTAT
Source organism: Vibrio atlanticus (assembly GCF_024347315.1). Taxonomy (NCBI): domain Bacteria; kingdom Pseudomonadati; phylum Pseudomonadota; class Gammaproteobacteria; order Vibrionales; family Vibrionaceae; genus Vibrio; species Vibrio atlanticus. The sequence continues at coordinate 3,456,721 of NZ_AP025460.1, forward strand.
TGTTAATGAAAAGCACTGGCGCAAAGATATTAATACCTAGAACCAGTAAATAGGTCAGTTTGAGGGGAATTAATTCCACCTGCATATACATGTAGACGATAGAGAATAGTAGAACTGTGATTAAGATTTTTAGCGCTTCACCTGCATAGAACGACGCCGCAACTAACTTAGTTGCGCGAGCTCCACAAAATAGAAAAGCACACACACAAAAAACTACATTCGCGATGACAAAAATACCGCCACCGATTAATGCAGCAAAACCCCAATCAGGATTAACAGCTAAACCTAACCCTATCGCCACTAATATAACCGCGCTAAGCTCGATCAATAACATTTGCTTTGCAAGCACTCGTCCTGGTCTTGCTAACGCCGCTACCATGTATTCGTTCCTCTTTTAAGCCTACTTTGATACTCGCTTAAAAGCGTGCTGATAAATTGGCGAAAATTATACGTTCAGCCAAATTGATTGCAATAAGAATGCAGCAATCATTTACATTTTTGTATACAAACCGACAACTTTTGTACGAAATCACTTGTTCATTACATAATTGACCTAAATCAATTATCTCACTTAGTACTCTAATTTAGCAATAAGTTGATCTAATTTGTGAGGCTCATCAAGAGTAATTGTCACTTTTGACTTCCCACTAACAGAACGAGTAACTGAAACGTTTGCTTGCAATTTTTCCGTGAGTCTTCGTGAAAGTTCGATAGCTTCAGTGTCTTCTTGCTTCGATTCTGATTCAACGTCTGGCTTTAAGCACTTTTTAACAAGCTGCTCAGTTTGACGCACGGTCATTTTTTTGGTTGCCGCAGTGTTTGCTGCCTCAACCTGGGTATCGCCTTCGAGCGCAAGCAATGCTCTAGCATGCCCCATTTCCAGGTGTTTGTTGGAAACTAAACCTTTTACTTCATTTTCGAGCTGATTTAGACGTAATAAGTTACTAACCGTTGCTCTCGATTTACCGATCACTTCAGCAACTTGTTGATGTGTCAGCTCAAATTCGTTCTGCAAGCGCTCTAACGCTTGTGCTTCTTCGATAGCATTCAAGTCTTCACGCTGAATGTTCTCGATCAATGCCATCGCAATCGCGGCCTTGTCTTCGACTCTCTTAATTAGACATGGCACTTGCTTAAGGCCAGCTTGACGAGCAGCTCTCCAACGACGTTCGCCAGCAATAATCTCAAACTGGTCGTGTGCTAAGGGGCGTACAACGATTGGCTGAATAATACCTTGAGATTGGATTGATGCTGCCAGCTCTTCTAGCGCTTCCGGCGCAATATCCTTACGCGGTTGATATACACCTGGCTTTAAGCAACCAACAGCCAATTCGATAAGCTCACCATCAGCCGACAACGCCTGACTATAAGAAGCAACTTGCTGCTTTTCACGAGCTAATGAGCTAGTTGCAAGCAATGCATCTAGCCCCTTTCCTAAACCACGCTTAGACATTGAGCGAATTCCTTTGGTTGGACCTATACTGGGACTTCTTCACGACGTAACATTTCGCCAGCAAGAGCAAGATATGCCTTAGCTCCTGCAGAATATTTGTCGTAGTACATTGCTGGCTTGCCATGACTCGGCGCTTCTGCCAGACGCACATTTCTAGGGATCACAGTTCGATAGACTTTGCTACCGAAGTGCTTTTTGAGTTGATCAGACACTTCGTTCGATAAGCGGTTACGAGGATCGTACATAGTACGCAGAAGACCTTCAATCTTCAGATTCTCATTTACCACTGCAGCGAGCTTGCTAATGGTATCCATCAACGCAGTCAAACCTTCCAGAGCAAAGTATTCACATTGCATAGGAACCAATACGGAATCGGCCGCAGCCATCGCATTAATTGTAAGAAGATTTAATGACGGTGGGCAATCGATAAAGATGAAATCATAGTTATTACGAATGGATGCCAACGCGTTCTTTAGGCGAACTTCACGAGCAAACACTTCCATCAATTTGATTTCTGCCGCTGTAACATCACCATTTGCGGCGATAAGGTCATAATTGCCAGATGTACTTCGGCAAACTACCTCATCAAATGGGGTGTCTTCAACCAGCAAATCGTAAGCAGTTGCTTCAACCTGATACTTGTCAACACCGCTCGCCATCGTGGCATTACCTTGAGGATCGAGGTCAACAACCAATATCTTGCGCTTTGTTGCCGCCATTGATGCTGCCAAGTTAATGCAAGTTGTTGTTTTTCCTACGCCACCCTTCTGGTTGGCAATTGCTACGATTTTACCCACTATGGCCTCGCTGATTATCCCTGACGCGATAAAGTAACTAGATGACGCTCTCCATCAAGCTCTGGCACTTGCAAAGCTTTAATGTCTGCCACTGAACACCATTCAGGTAACAGGTCGATTTCGTCTCTAGGATGTTGTCCCTTAAGAGCCAAAAATACACCGGATTGCTCTTTAGGTAAATGATGACACCACTCTACCATGTCTGTCATTGATGCAAATGCGCGACTGAGCACGGCATCAAACTTTTCTTCTGGTTGAAATTCTTCAACGCGGCTTTGAATCGGCACCACGTTGTCGATCCCCAGCTCATGAATCACTTGCTTGATAAAGCGAATACGCTTACCCAAGCTGTCTAGCAAGTAAAACTCGCAGTCAGGATTCATGATTGAGAGCGGAATCCCAGGAAGGCCAGGGCCTGTGCCAACGTCAATAAAGCGCTTGCCTTGTAAGTGAGTGCTAACAATGATGCTATCTAAGATATGTTTCACCATCATTTCTTGCGGATCACGAACTGACGTAAGATTGTATGCTTTGTTCCACTTGTTTAGTAACTCAACATAGCCAACCAATTGGCTGCGTTGCTTTTCAGATACTTCAAGTTCAGTCTGGCCAATCAGGTGATCCAGTTTTTCGCGTAATGCGCTCATTATGCTTCCTCACCTTTTTTCAACAGGCCGTGTTTTTTCAAGTAAACCAACAGAATTGAAATTGCAGCAGGTGTGATACCTGAGATTCGCGATGCAATACCAATTGAGTCTGGTTTAGCGGTAGTTAGTTTTAGAACCACTTCGTTAGAAAGCCCTTTTACCTTACTGTAATCGATGTCAGCCGGCAGTTTGGTGTTTTCATGACGCAGTGATTTTTCAATTTCATCTTGTTGACGTTGGATATAGCCATCGTACTTCACTTGGATCTCAACTTGCTCAGACGCTTGTTGATCTTCCAGTGCAGGACCAAAACGATCCAACGACGTTAGCTGTGAATAAGTCATTTCAGGACGACGAAGAAGATCTTCACCACTCGCTTCACGAGACATTGGTGTTTTCAGGATCTGGTTCAATTGATCAATATCTTCAGATTTTGGATTAATCCATGTTTCTTTAAGACGTTGACGCTCTTTCTCCATGTTTTCCATCTTCTCGTTGAATCGCGTCCAACGAGCATCGTCGACCAAGCCAAGTTCACGTGACTTTTCAGTCAAACGGATATCAGCGTTGTCTTCACGAAGCAACAAGCGGTACTCCGCGCGAGATGTAAACATGCGGTACGGTTCTTTAGTACCCATCGTCGATAAGTCATCGATAAGTACACCCATGTAAGCTTGATCGCGGCGTGGGCTCCAGCCCTCTTTGCCTTGCGTAAACAAACTCGCATTCAAACCGGCCATTAAGCCTTGTGCTGCAGCTTCTTCGTAGCCAGTGGTGCCATTGATTTGCCCCGCAAAGAACAACCCCTTAATAAACTTGGTCTCGTAAGTCAGTTTAAGATCGCGAGGGTCAAAGAAATCGTACTCAATCGCGTAACCAGGACGAACGATGTGTGCGTTCTCAAAACCTTTCATTGAGTGAACGATTTTTACCTGAACATCAAACGGCAAACTGGTTGAAATACCATTCGGGTATAACTCGTGCGTCGTTAGGCCTTCAGGCTCAATGAAAATTTGGTGACTGTTTTTATCAGCAAAGCGCATCACTTTGTCTTCAATCGACGGACAGTAACGAGGGCCAATACCTTCAATCACACCAGCGTACATCGGGCTGCGATCGAGGTTGGCACGAATAACGTCATGCGTATTTTCGTTAGTGTGCGTGATGTAACATGGAATCTGACGCGGCTGCTGAGCTCGGTTACCCATGAATGAGAAAACCGGAGTCGGATTATCGCCGTGTTGAACCTCAAGCTCAGAAAAATCAACGCTGCGTGCATCGATGCGAGGAGGTGTACCCGTTTTCAGGCGATCAACACGAAATGGAAGATCACGAAGACGGTCAGCGAGCGCGATCGATGGTGGATCACCCGCACGTCCACCCGATGAACTTTCCATACCAATATGAATCTTACCGCCTAGGAATGTGCCTACCGTTAAGACCACAGCATTAGCGCGGAATTTGAGGCCCATTTGCGTAACCACACCCACCACTTGATCTTGTTCAACGATCAAGTCATCAACCGACTGTTGGAACAGAGTTAGGTTTGGTGTGTTTTCAAGAACATTACGGACAAAGGCTTTGTAAAGTGCGCGGTCAGCTTGTGCACGAGTTGCACGTACCGCAGGGCCTTTTGATGCGTTTAATGTTCTGAACTGAATACCTGCATGATCAATAGCTTGCGCCATTAATCCACCCATAGCATCGACCTCTTTTACCAAGTGGCCCTTACCGATCCCGCCAATAGCTGGGTTACAAGACATTTGTCCCAACGTATCGATATTATGAGTTAGTAATAACGTACTTTGACCAGTACGTGCAGATGCGAGTGCGGCTTCCGTTCCTGCATGGCCACCACCAACAACGATGACGTCAAATTTTTCGTGATAAAGCATGAACCGACCTCAGGTACTCAAACGTTTCTAGATTGATAAAAAGGAGCGATATTCTACCTGTTTTCATAGCTTGAGAAAACGTTTTTGGAATTTTTCGAAAAAGCTGTTTTTAATTAATATAGATAAGATCTTTAGAGAGATCTTTTATTAGATCTATTATTAGGATCGAGGGTATCTGTGGATAAGTAGAAAATGATCAACAAGATCATGGATCTTTTTTGGATCAAAGGGTGTGATCTAACTTTGATCATAATGAGGATTAGCTGGGATCAAAATGGCTACTTATGCACAAGGGGAAATTACCTAGAAAGTTGTTATTTGGATAACTATAGGTTGATCACCGTATATGTATGATCTTATCCACAGAGGAAATTGAAAAAAAGGACATGTATTTCGATTTATTTTCAAAAAAGTTATTCACAATCTCGATTTTCAGAGACAAAAAAAGCGGCATAAGCCGCTTTTTAGAAGATTGAGGTGTTAAAACTGGTCACTATGATCGTTAAACCATTCCTCTGCAGCATCTTCTGGGACCGGAGTTTCAAGAACATCGATGGTAAAACAGCCAGAAATAGCTTGAGCACCGAGCTCGTTTAGTTGGCTGTGGACTAATTTACCTGCCAAACAGAAGGTATCGTAGCTCGAATCTCCAAGCGCCACTACAGCAAAGCGAACCTGGCTTAAATCTGGAGATTGCTGGGTCAATGCGTCGATAAACGGCTTAATATTATCTGGAAATTCACCGGCACCATGAGTTGAAGTGACCAACAACCAAAAGCCTTGTTGGGGGATATCATCGTATTCAGGTTGATTATGAAGGGTTATTTCATGACCTTGCTCTTCAAGAAGATCATTAAGGTGATCGCCAACGTACTCTGCACCACCTAAGGTGCTACCTGTAATAATGTGGATCATTAAGCTGTCCTTACTAAAGAAGAAGGCCAGCATGAGCCGGCCTTTTAAGGTTATTTACCAATACAGAATGAAGAGAAGATGCGACCTAAAAGATCGTCTGAACTGAACTCACCCGTGATCTCATTGAGGTGCTGCTGAGTAATTCGAAGCTCTTCCGCTAAAATCTCACCCGCCATGTAGCCTTCAAGCTGCTGTTGGCCGATATCTAGGTGTTCTGATGCTCGTTCTAGGGCATCTAAGTGACGACGACGTGCCATAAAGCCACCTTCATGACCACCAGCAAAGCCCATACAATCCTTTAGATGACTACGCAGAGCGTCGACACCTTGGCCTGTTTTGGCTGATAAGCGAATCAGGGTTGGATCGTTAACATGACAAATGCCTAACTCTTCACTGGTTTGATCCGCTTTATTACGAATTACCGTCATTCCGATGTTGTCTGGTAGACGATCAACGAAATCTGGCCAGATATCTTTCGGGTCTGTTGCGTCTGTTGTTGTGCCATCAACCATAAATAAAACTCGGTCTGCCTGAGCTATTTCTTCCCAAGCACGTTCAATACCTATCTTTTCTACTTCATCAGAGGCCTCACGTAGGCCTGCGGTATCAATAATATGCAGTGGCATGCCATCAATATGGATATGTTCACGCAGTACATCACGCGTAGTGCCGGCAATATCAGTCACAATGGCAGATTCTTTGCCTGACAATGCATTTAATAGGCTCGATTTACCCGCATTTGGGCGACCTGCAATCACGACTTTCATACCTTCACGCATGATGGCACCTTGATTGGCTTCTTGGCGCACAGCTTCGAGATTGTCGATGATAGCCTGTAAGTCAGCACTTACTTTACCGTCAGCAAGGAAATCAATTTCTTCTTCAGGGAAGTCGATAGCCGCTTCAACGTAGATTCTTAGGTAAATCAGGGAATCTACCAGTGTATTAATACGCTTTGAGAATTCACCTTGCAGGGATTGTAGTGCAGATTTCGCCGCTTCTTCTGAGCTTGCGTCAATCAGGTCAGCAATCGCTTCGGCTTGAGTTAAATCCATCTTGTCGTTTAAGAAGGCACGCTCTGAAAACTCACCTGGACGCGCAGCACGCACGCCTGAAATGGCTAGGATTCGTTTGATTAGCATATCCATCACCACCGGACCGCCGTGGCCTTGCAGCTCTAACACGTCTTCGCCAGTAAACGAATGTGGGTTAGGGAAGAAAAGCGCGATACCTTGGTCGAGTTCGATGCCATCGTGAGATTTAAACGGCAGGTACTCAGCGTAGCGAGGCTTAAGTGTTTTTCCTGTTACTTCTAGGGCAACTTGAGTCGCCAATGGGCCGGAAACGCGGATAATACCGACGCCACCACGGCCTGGCGCGGTCGCTTGAGCAACAATCGTATCTGTAGTCATAGGTGTGCCTGCTAGCATGTGAAAGCCAAAGAGGGCATTCACGATTAATCAATTAGCTGAATTGTAATCAGCTAAAAACAAAAAGGCGACCTTTTGGTCGCCTTTCTTTATCTCTTTCTATTATCGAACTTACTTAGAATGTAAGCCTTTCTTTTCCAGTGCGCGGTAGATAAGCGTTTGCTGAATTAGAGTTACGATGTTCGATACTAGCCAGTAAAGAACCAGACCTGAAGGGAAGAACAGGAAGAAGAATGTGAACATAACCGGCATAAAGGTCATGATCTTCTGCTGCATTGGATCCGTTACAGTTGTCGGGCTCATCTTCTGGATTAGGAACATTGAAGCACCCATCAGAAGTGGCAAGATGTAGTATGGGTCTTGTGCTGAAAGGTCAGTAATCCAACCGAAGAACGGTGAGTGACGCAGTTCAACAGACTCCATTAGTGCCCAGTATAGCGAAATGAAGATAGGCATTTGAAGAAGGATAGGTAAACAGCCACCTAGTGGGTTTACTTTCTCTTTCTTGTAAAGCTCCATCATTTCTTGACTCATGCGTTGACGGTCGTCGCCAATACGCTCACGCATTGCAGTCAGCTTAGGCTGAAGCATACGCATTTTCGCCATAGACGTGTACTGAGCTTTCGTTAGTGGGTACATAGCACCACGAACGATGAAAGTTAGACAGATGATTGCCAGACCCCAGTTCACAACGATGCCTTGAATAAATGAAAGCAGAGTATGAAGTGGTTTAGCAATGAACCATAACCAACCGTAGTCAACTACTAGGTCTAGGTTTGGTGCAACAGCAGCCATTTGGTCTTGAAGTTTAGGACCAACCCAAAGCGTTGCTTTGAAGCTTGCTTCGTCGCCAGTAGCGATGGTTTTGTTCGGCATGCGAACACCGATGTCGCCAAGGTTACCAATGACACGAGTGTAAAGGTTGCTGCCTGCTTCGTCGCGTGGAATCCAAGCACTTGCAAAGTAGTGTTGAATCATCGCTGCCCAACCTTGACCATTGGCTAGGTTAAGAGAAAGGTTGCGATCTTGCATGTCGTCGAAGCTGTATTTTTTGTAACGCGTATCTTCCGTAGAGTAAGCACCACCACGGTAAGTTGGCATTGTTAGGCTACCACCGTCATCCATAACGTTTTGACGTAGGTGAGCGTACATGCCGAATGTTGCGTTATTGCCAGAGTTGTTGACTACATCGTATTCAACGTCAATCGCGTAGCTGCCGCGCTTAAGGACGAATGTTTTTGTGTAATCCAGGCCGTTCGCTTGGTAAGTCATTGGGATGCGTAGTTCATCTTGACCTTCAGCCAACGTGAAGCTGTCTGCTGAAACCGTGTAGCTAGGGCGGTTAGTGCTGCTTAAATCGATACCTTGAGGACCCACTAGACCGCTTTGAGCGATAAATTGGTGACCAGGCTCGTTTTTAAGAAGAACAAAAGTATCTTCAGAATCGAACTCAGCAGAGTAATCGTTTAGGTTTGCTGTAACGACATCACCACCAACCGTATCAATTGACAGAGTCAGAACATCAGTTGTTACTGTGATAGTTTTAGCAGAAGCAACTTGACCAGGAGCCGGGTCTAGATCATCTGCATAAGATGGCGCTGGTAGGGTGCTGCCAGATTGTGCCTGCTCAACCGCTTGTGGAGCTGGGTTCTGAGCTACGTTCCATTGTTGGAACAGTAGGAAAGAAACCAAAGCCAATGCGATTAACAGGATATTACGTTGAGAATCCATCGTTATTTATCTCTGTCTTGTTTTTGGACTGGTGGAACGGGGTCAAAGCCCCCTTCGTTCAAAGGATGGCATTTTAATAGACGTTTGCCTGATAACCAACACCCTTTTACAAAACCGTGAGCTTTCAACGCTTCTATCGCATATAAAGAGCAGGTTGGAGTAAATCGGCAGCGTGGGCCGATGAGTGGACTAATAAACCATCTATAAAAATAGATGGGTATTAGCGCTATCCACGCGAAGGGCGAGACAGGCGAAGCCATAATTTGTCGAGTAGCTTGAACATTTCTTCATTGCTTAAATCTTGCGCGCTCTTCTTAGCGATTACAACATAATCTTTGTTAGGAAGTTTGTGTTGAGTGTTACGAAAGCTTTCACGAGTAAGACGCTTGAATCGATTACGACCCACGGCGGTTTTAATCTGCTTTTTCGGAACGGCTAATCCAAGGCGAGGATTTGAAAGAGAGTTATTTCGGGCAATGATGGTGAAATGAGGGGAGCCTGCTCGATGAGCTTGCTTGAAGACATTCTGATAATGTTCGGGAGTTAACAAGCGTAACTCCCGACCGAAGGCTAGCTTATTCAAAATAATCAAAGATTACTTAGAAAGACGCTTACGGCCTTTTGCACGACGTGCATTGATTGTTGCGCGACCGTTCTTAGTAGCCATGCGAGCACGGAAACCGTGTGTACGCTTACGCTTTAGAACTGTAGGTTGAAAAGTGCGTTTCATTGTAATTACCTTACTGATCAGTAGTTTTAGGTTTTTGTTAAACCCGGCGTGGGCATTTTTTCTCTTCTTTATATAAGAAAGGAAAACCGACGCCTCTCAACAAAGAGGCGGAATTGTAATCACTGTCACAAAAAGTGTCAATGATTGGGTTAACTAAAATTCCGGTCGGGGGATTATACGTAGAATAACTAAAATCACAAGGATCCTTATTCGATCCCGACCTTATTTAAGAATTTCTTTAATTTAGGATCCTGTGGATTACCAAAAATATCCTGTGGAGATCCCTGTTCGACAATGTGGCCATCAGCCATGAAGATCACTCGGTCTGCGACCTCTCTAGCGAACTGCATTTCGTGAGTAACCACCAGCATGGTTTGATGCTGATTTGCTAGTTTTTTCATTAGGTTAAGCACTTCGCCAACCCATTCAGGATCAAGCGCTGAAGTCGGCTCATCAAACAGTAAAAGCTCTGGTTGTAGAGCCATTGCACGGCCAATACCAACCCGTTGCTGCTGGCCACCAGAGAGCGCGGCTGGGTAGCTATCAGCTTTCTCTCCTAAGCCAATGTCGTCGAGTATTTGTTGTGCTTTTTCATGGGCTTGCTTCTTTTTCCAACCACGAACGGTAATCAAACCTTCAGCTATATTCTGTCTCGCGGTTTGGTGAGCAAATAGTGCATAGTTTTGGAATACAAAACCAGTCTTACGACGCAGTGCAAGCACCTCTGCTTTGGTGTGTTTCTGAGCATCAACCTTAATATCATCAATCGAAATAATACCTTGATCGGCTTGCTCTAGAAAATTCACACAACGCAGCAGGGTAGACTTACCCGTACCACTTGAACCTATGATGACAATTATCTCACCTTGTTTGATTTCTAGGTCGATCCCTTTCAAAACTTCGGTGTCACCAAACTGCTTGTGGATATTTTGTAATTTGATCATCGTACATACGCCTTATTCAGTTTCACTTCGGCCCAAATTTGAATACGAGTGAGGATAACCACTACGCCCCAGTAAATCAGCGCGACTGCTAAGAAAGCCTCGAAGAAGCGGAAACTTGAAGAAGCTTCCATCTGAGCTTTAGCCATGATTTCGGCTACACCTAAGGTGAATGCAAGTGAAGTCGACTTGATCATGTCGATGAAATAGTTCATTAAAGAAGGTAGTGCTACGCGGGTTGCTTGCGGCAAGATCACTCGGCGCATCGCTTGATTGGTTGTCATACCGACTGAGAGGCTGGCTTCCATCTGGCTACGATCAATACCGATAATCGCGGCACGAATACTTTCTGCCATATACGCGGCAAAGTGCAGGGTTAAGCCAATTACAGCGGCGCTGAAAGCATCCAACCCAACCATCCACGGGAATACTTGTGGTAAGCCGTAATAAAGGAGGAAAAGCTGTACCAACAGTGGTGTGCCTCGAAAGAAGCTAATGTACAGCTGGCTCAGTTGGTCGAGTACTGGGATTTTGAATACACGAATATTCGCCAGTATCAGAGACAGGATCAGAGCAAAGAACAAGCCCCAAGTCGCCATCTCCATCGTGGTGCCTAAATACTTCAGTAGTATTGGCAACAGCTCTAGCATGTAATTAAAGTCAAATCCCATAATCTATCTCGTATTAGTATTGGAAGTGTTGTTCTATTTGGAAATATTGTTCTATCAGGCTTTTAATCAGTGCACAAAAGCAAAAAGCCCACCGCCGTGTAAAGCAGTGGGCCTCGAATGGAGATAGTGAGTGATTACTTCTGAGTAATGTCCGCACCAAACCATTTCTGAGAGATACTTTCTAGCGTACCATCTGCGCGCATTGCTGCTAATGCTTGGTTTACTTCTGCTTGCAGTTTTTTACCGTTGTCGTTGTCCACGAAAGGCCAAGCGTTTTCAATGGTTTCGAATGGCTGACCAGCTAGCTGTAATGGTAGACCCGTCTTCTTGATAAGCTCTAGTGCTGATAGGCGATCCATTACGAATGCATCGGCACGACCAAGAGCGACATCATGCTCAATACCTGTATCGTAGGTTTTAACATTGATCTTGCCATCTTTATCGTAGCTGCGAAGCAGTTGTTCAAAGTTTGAACCTAGGTTTACCGCAACCGTCTTGCCATCAAGGTCTTCGATACCCTTAATGCTGTCATTACCTTTACGAACGGTAATTTGTGCACCGTCTACTACGTATGGGTCTGCGAATAGGTATTTCGCTTTACGTGCATCCGTCATTGTAATTTGGTTTGAAATGGTATCAATACGACCCGTTTCAAGAAGACCAAACAGACCAGAGAAGTTTGCCGTTACGTATTCAACCTTGTAATCGTTACGCTTACCGATCTCATCCCATAAATCCACTTCAAAACCTTGTAGTTGGTCTTGTTTAACGAACGTAAACGGGAAGTAGCGACCAGACATGCCGACTTTAACTTCAGTCGCGGCTTGAACAGTAGCAGCAGAGAGTGCGATAGCCGCAATTGCAGCCTTAATCCAGTTATTCATTTGGTAACTCCTTATATTTATAGGGTTGGATGTTACTGGGAAAATGCTCAATAGAATAAATAACCAGATGTTATTAACCATAACCAGATCGCATTCTCGATTTGGGGATAACTAGCAAGGATCCGGGCATAAGTGGATCATTGTGTGAGTAAATTTGGGGCAAGATGTGTGGATCCACCGATTATTTACAAATTTATTGTGAATAACTTGGATCTTATTCACTGGATCTGTGATCAATTGCTGGTGATCTGACTTATCAACAGGTAAAATTAACGGTCATTTCATATAACTTAAATAGAGTGGGGCACC